>NZ_JAAORA010000001.1:617500-674261 GCF_011601315.1 Candidatus Chlorobium masyuteum
GCATCAGCTACTGCACACTCTTATGGGCGCCATCGCAGTAGGGCGGATTTGCTGACAGGCCACAACTGCATATTGCGACCGTTTTTTCCTCATCAATCTCAACCTTCACCGGATGCAGGCCGCTCCCTTTGTGGGAACCGTCACAGTAGGGAAGATTCTTCGACTTGCTGCATGCACAATAGTACTTTGTACCCGGCTGCTCTTTGATGATGTAAGGTTTTTTCTGTTCCATAGCTCTTCTCCTGTTTTAAGAAAACAATCGATTATCCGGCAACTCATCCTCAAACAAATAGATCAATCTGGCCATCTGCATCTTCAATCGGGAAATCACTGTCACCCTCATCGTCACTCTTCGGCACTCTTGCAAGGGCGGAAATTACATCCCCGGCCATCAGTCTGATAAGACGGACTCCTGAAGTGTTCCTTCCTGTGAGGCGGATGTCGGATACATGCTGACGATTGACAATTCCGTGCGTTGTGATGATGATCAGATCATCATCGTCGTTCACGTCGAGCAGGCCGACAAGCGCACCGATCTTTTCATGCGCCTTGAGTGTAATGACCCCTCTTGCACCTCGCCGTGTAAGACGATAGTCCTCCACGCGGCTTCTCTTGCCGAAACCATTGTCAGTCACTGCAAGCAGGGCGGTATCGAACCGCTTGGTGGTGACCATTGAAATACATTTTTCACCCTCATCGAGCGTGATGCCCTTGACGCCCATGGCGGTACGGCCCATGGAGCGGATTTCAGCCTCGGCAAAACGAACAACAAAACCGGAGCTCTTGGCCAGTATAATCTGGTGTTCGCCATCGGTCAGACGGGCATCGAGAAGCTCATCGTGCTCTTCAATCGTGATGGCGGCAATACCGTTACGACGCGGGTGTGAAAAATCGTCGAGCGGTGTTTTTTTAACAATCCCGTTGGTCGTTGCCATAACAATGAAGCCCGGCTCGTCAAAATTGCGGATGTTGATATAGGCCCTGATCTTTTCACCCGGCTGAAGCTCCATGATGTTGGCCAGAGCCCTGCCTCTTGCCGCCCTTCCGGCCTCGGGAATTTCGTACACTTTAAGCCAGTAGCAACGGCCACGATTGGTGAAGAAAAGAATATAGTTGTGCGTTGAGGCAATAAACATGTGCTCGATAAAGTCATCATGCTTTGCCTGTGCGCCGGTAACCCCTTTGCCTCCACGCGCCTGACGGCGATAGCCTGAAACCGGGAAGCGCTTGATGAAGCCGTCATGGGTGATGGTGATCACCACATCTTCCTGCGCGATCATATCCTCAATGGAGAAGTCGCCCTCCTGGGGAACAATCTCAGTGCGGCGGGCATCGCCGTAAACCTCTCTGACCTTGAGCAGCTCCTCGCGGATAATCTCCATCTGCTTCTCGGGACTGCTGAGAATAAATTTAAGCTCCTCGATAAGGGCAAGCGTCTCGGTGTACTCCATATCGATCTTCTTGCGCTCCATTCCGGTCAGACGCTGCAGGCGCATCTCAAGAATAGCCTTTGACTGAAGCTCGGAAAGACCGAAACGTTCCATGAGCTTCTCCTGCGCCGTATTCGCATCAGGAGACTGGCGGATGGTGGTGATCACCTCATCAAGATTGTCAAGACAGATCTTCAGTCCTTCAAGAATATGGGCTCTCTTTTCGGCAGTATCAAGATCGTAGCGGGTGCGGCGCAGAACAATCTCATTGCGATGCTTGATGTAGTAGATCATCATCTCTTTGAGATTGAGCACCCTCGGCACACCGTCAACCAGCGCCAGCATGATCACCCCGAAGGTGTCCTGCATCGGGGTATGCTTGTAGAGGTTGTTCAGCACAACCTTGGCTACAGCATCACGCTTCAGCTCTATAACCAGACGCATACCGTCACGGTCGGACTCATCACGGATATCGGCAATACCTTCCAGCTTTTTATCGTGCACCAGCTCAACAATTTTCTCGATCAGACGCACCTTGTTGACCTGATAGGGCAGCTCGGTAACGATTATGGATTCGCGCCCGTTTTTCTGGGTCACTTCAACAAGAGCACGGGCACGGATAACCACCTTGCCCCTGCCGGTCATATAGGCGTTCCGGACACCCTCGTAACCATAGATAATACCTCCTGTCGGGAAATCAGGAGCAATGACAAATTTCATGAGATCGGCAATCTCAAGCTCCGGATTGGCAATCAGGGCAATCATGCCGTCAACAATCTCCCTGAGATTCTGGGGAGGGATGTTGGTTGCCATACCGACAGCGATACCGGATGAACCGTTTGCAAGCAGGTTCGGAATTGCTGAAGGCAGAACAGTCGGCTCCTCAAGGGAGTCATCAAAGTTCAGGGCAAAATCAACGGTACCTTTATCGAGATCTTTCAGCATTTCACCGGCAATAGCCTTCATGCGAACCTCGGTGTATCGCATGGCCGCCGGAGAGTCGCCGTCAACAGAGCCAAAGTTACCCTGTCCGTCAATCAGGGGGTAGCGCATGGAGAAGTCCTGCACAAGGCGCACAAGACTGTCATATACGGCTGTATCACCGTGGGGATGGAACTTTCCAAGCACTTCACCGACAATACGGGCTGACTTTTTATGCGGCTTTCCTGCCTGCAGGCCAAGCTCGTGCATGCCGTAAAGTACCCGGCGGTGAACCGGTTTCAGACCGTCCCGAACATCGGGCAGCGCTCGACTGACAATAACCGACATTGAATAATCGAGATAAGAACCCCGCATTTCTTCTTCAATACTGATCGGGAGTATTCTTTCACGCTGCATAGCTAAATCCTGGGAGATAATTGATAGTAATAACTCAACCTCTAAATGTATATAAATCCATCATAATTCTCTCATGATGCAGCCAATTGCAACATGAGAAAGCTTTATAAAATAACGCTGAATCTCAGCTCACAAGAACTGACGGGGCATCAGACCAGAGCGATTCAAGATCATAAAAACGACGCTCATCCGCCATAAAGATATGCACAACAACATCGACATAATCAAGCAGTATCCAGTGCATTGAATCCATACCCTCAACGTGCATCGGACGCTCATCATCCTCTTTCAGCTCATCAACAATATGCTCCGCCGCAGCCTTTGCCTTGCGCTCCGAATCAGCAGTTACAATGACAAAAAAATCTGTAATCGAGGTCAGACCCCTGAGGTCAAGAATCTTTACATCCTCACATTTTTTCTCCAGCGCCAGTTCGGCACTTCTTTTTGCCAGCAATTCACTGATCGCCACCTCTTTTACCTGATCTGCCGTCTCTTTTCCTTTCTTTTTCAGACTGCTCATAAAACTCCGCTGTTCATATATTTACCATATTTTATAACAACTTATAGCCACAAAGCAACAAAAAAGCTGCAAAGCGGCAAGAATAAGTATCACGTGAACATACAAAAAAGCCCGCTCACTGACACAAAAAAAGCCAGGGAGTTCTCCCCGGCCTCGAATGGATCGCTTGCTTGAAAAATGCATACGCCCAATGAGTAGGCATTTCTAATCCCATAACTGTTTGGGCATTTCATATTTAATGTCACCCGTCTTCTCTTCGATGGCTTTTTGAAGACGCTGCGGGGAGTTCTGCTGCTCTTCGAGCATCATGGTGTTGGACGTACGCGACACAATTTGAGTGGCCAGCTCTTTTGATTTCCGATAAATAAGAGCATCCAGTGAGCCATCTTTTGGCACGAAACCATAAACCAGCTCCATATCCAAAGCATTGGCGACATCCCTGAGGGTTTTGAGCGTAACAGAGCCCTCTTTTTCCCTTCGTTCAATATCCTGAATGCTTTGTTTTGTAATAGAAATCTTATTGCCTAACTGCTGTAGCGTGATTCCCAGCGCTGAACGCACTGCTTTTATCCAGCCTGTTGGAGGCGGGGTGATTTTTTTTATTTCCGCAACCACCTGCATTTTGCTGTTGAGTTGCTCTATCTGTAATGACTTTTTTTCCATAATTGTAACCTTATAGACTGACTAAATCAAAATAAATGTAAGCATATAAACTGACAGAATAAAATTAATTGTAAGCCTACAAGCTTACCAAGCAAAAAGCGCCTTAATAACGCATCACCACTGATTTATCGTGTATACACAATGCGTATGGATTATTTACCTTGTTTGAACAAGACGAAAAGATCCGCAGAATTATTTCATGAGGGCACGACATGGAGAAGAACGGGCGTATCGTCAGATATACGGATGAAGAGTTGATTGCAATGCAGGAGCGTGGTGAAGACAAAAGTAACTGGGCAGGAGCCGAGGCTATGACTGATACAGAAATTGAAGCTGCTATTGCTGACGATCCCGGTGAAGCAGGTATGGTGGTTGATTGGTCAACTGCTTCGGTGGAACTGCCTCAGCCGAAGGCCGTACTCAACATGCGCGTTGATTACGACATCATGGAGTTTTTCCGCAGCCAGGGAAAGGGCTACCAGACAAAAATCAACGCCGTGTTACGCACTTACGTCGATCAAAAACTCCATCGCGCCAAGCGGTAATGACCAAAACACCCGTAAAAAAATTAACTCCGCCATGTTGTCGTTATAGCAAAAAGTTACGATCAGAGCTGTTGGGAACTAGCTCAAGACCCTTGTTATTCTGATGACTGGATTAAGATCTTGGATTGACTGACAAGCGCGCTAAACGGGTCTACAAATCCTCCTTGCATAAGACATTAGTAACGTAAACAGTGGTTTCAACGGCATCGCTCAATCGCTTTCGAGAGAAACAGTCCACTTGAAAACTAGTAAATTACGTTATTGTCATGCATGAATTCAGGATTTTGACTATTAAACCATTTCAGAAAAGATCCGGGGTTAAGAAATTCCGGTAAATATGCACTTCTTTGAATCCAACCATCATGGACACTTATACCACCCCATTGTTCAAATAATTCTTTCATAACATAATAATGATAGTTGCTACGGCGTTCACCTATTGGCAATAGATACTTCAATCTTCCGGAGTTACTTTTATCACCAAAAATGACGATATCTTTATTTTCGGATTTCTGGTAGTCTATCACTCTTGTGTGTGCGTTTTGGCAACGTTGATGTTCAGGTACTTGATTTGCCAGAACAACGTCATCAAATCTGTATAATCCTATTATGGCATAAACAAGAGGTAGCTCATTATGTTCAACGGGATTAAAACTCGCATAGAAAGCAATAAAGTTATCCTTTGAATCTTTAAAAAAATTCTTTATCCGGCTTGCTCTTTCACCAGAGTCACCATAGCTCAGAAAACGGAAATCAGGATCAAGGTGGCATTGCTTTGCATGTAACTTATACGGGAAAGCCGCAGCATTTGATGGCGGCAAACATAGGTAAGCTTGTTCAAACGCATCGTAAGTAGTTTCAAATCCATGCTCAAGTACTTCCGGATCCTGCGGTTTCGAAGAAATTGGTATGGGGACGTAACAAAAAGAATTATTGTCAAGACATGGGGCATTCCAACCACCGTAAGTTTGATCGATACCGACTCTGACCAATAATCCTTTCATATTAATCTCAGCAATTCTCGTTAAAGTGTGGTGCTGGTTAATGTTTGAACTAACCGATTGGCTGAGTTACCTTCCGTTGGGAGTGAACATCTGGCGGTAATCTGGGGTAATGCCGTTAAGTTCTGCGGCATCGGCTTCGGCGAAGAGTCGAAGGGCGTGGGGAATAAGGGATTTGGCGGTAAAGAACTCGGCCTCTCTGTATACTGCGCCTGAACCCGCGAGCAACGGAATAATCTCGGCAAGCCCGCGCCCGACAACTACAAGTCCAGCATGTCCGGAGGCCGCAGCGAGCACATCAGCGGCGGAGCCTCGCGCTATCTCATCATGCCAGAGTCCTGAGGCAAGCTCATCCTGATTATAGATTGCAAAGTAGTACTCCCCTTTGCGGGAAGGGATAACCGCCATAATTTTATCCGCTTTGTCCGGCAGCGATGCGGCCATGGCGGGCATGGTCGGCACCGGAATAAGCGGCAAACCGAGTCCGTAGGCAACACCTTTGGCAACCGACATCCCGATACGCAGTGAGGTAAACGAGCCCGGCCCGGAGGAGATTGCAATAGCCTGAAGCTCGTGCCGGTCGAGCCCTGCTTCGGCCATAACCTGATCAATCAGCGGAACAAGCGATTCAGCCGCCTTCTTCCACTCTGTACTAAAAACTTCCGTAACAGCTCCATTATCAGTCAAAAGTGCGACACTCAAATGTGCATGGGTGCACTCTATGGAAAGAATATTCATCCGGCGTTTATTTAAATATCACCTATAAATTTGTTATGTCCCGAGAGGGTTGGATTGTAGACTGCATCGGGGACTGCGCTACCAATATTTCGCCCCTACGGGGCTTTGCTAATGACAATATTGCGGCTCTCTTCACCGGTTCGCTCAAGCCTGACCGTTGCGGTGTAGAATCGGGCGTACTCAGGAAAGCGGTCTGCCCACTCCACAACGGAGAGAAAGGCAGAGGAGAGGTATTCGTCAAACCCGATCGCCTCAAGCTCCTTCTGTGACTCAATCCGGTAGAGATCGAAGTGATGCAGGGTAACCTGCTCTCCGCGAAGTGTACCCTCATAAATATTAAACAATGGAAATGTCGGGCTTGAAAGCTGCTCTTCGCACACAAAAAACTCCGTAATCCCCCGCATGAACTCGGTTTTACCCGCACCCAGATCACCGCAGAGCGAAACAACATCTCCGTCATGCAATCCTGCAGCAAACTCCCGTGCATACTTTCGGGTCTCATCGGCAGAGTGAGAGTGGAACTCCTGGGTCATACGCGGTCAGTCAAGCGGATTAAAGAGAAGGCCGGTCATGAGTTTCGGATAGAAGAAGGTGGATTTCTGGGGCATAACCTCGCCTGTCTCCGAAACAGCCAGCACCTGTTCAACCGTGGTCGGCTTGACCACAAAACCCACCTGCACCTTGCCGGAGTCAACCGCAGCAAACACCTCCCGGTCATCCTTCACATAGGTCAGATTGCTCTGTTTTGCCATTGAGTCCTGCGTGATGCCAAGCAGGCGGCCAAAAATGAGATCGTGCAGAAGCACCAGACCGAGGCGCTGGAGAGCCTCCGGACGGGCAGGATCAAGCAGCGGTTTTGGATCGGTTTTCAGAGCGATGCCGAGCACCACTCCCTTTGAAACGACTCCGTAGGCAAAGCTGGATGGCTCACTATCAAGAAATGCTTTCAGGGCTTCCCGATCCTTGAGTTCGGTCACAGCAAAAAACTCCTCAAGTCGTGTTTTTAAACTGGCGGGATCAAATCCTTCCAGACTGTGCACCAGCCGGTGAATCGGAAAAATCAGCAGCCCTTCATCATAAATATTGGCCAGATAGGTCAGGATGAAATTATAGGGTTCACTGCCGCTGTGAGAGGGGTTTGCTGATGCACGCTCATTGCGATAGTTTACTCCGGTATCATAACGGTGATGACCGTCAGCAATGTAGACCGGCCTGTTGAGGAGCGACTCCTGGAGCGAAGTGATAAGGGCCGGGTCGGTTATCCTCCACATCCGGTTTCTCACTCCCTGAAAGAGCGCATCAATAACCGGTTCATTTGATTCGGCAAAGGCCTGCATTACACGATCAGCCGTTTTGGATTCATCGGCGTAGAGACCGAAAATGGGGCTGATGTTGGCTCTGGTTTTCCTGAACAGGTTCAGCCGGTCAGCCTTGGGGCCTGACAGGGTTTTTTCATGCGGCAGTACCTTTTTTTCTGAAAAATCATAAAGGCGCATCGCCGAAAAAAATCCGTTCCGGGTATGCTTTCTGCCTTCAGAATCTTCAAAGGTCTGAAAATAGGGGTAGATCGCAGGCTCTCTTTCCTTCAGCAGTTCACCCCCATGGAGCCACTCAGCCAGACGCTCAGCCGCCGCTGCATAGGGATCAGACTCCATCGGCAACTCAAGACGGATGGCATTAAATAAAGAGCCCTGATAGAGCTGCGCCTGAAATTCGGGAGAGATAACATCGTAGGGCGGGCATATCAGTGCGTCTGCACTCTTCAGCAGATCGGGGCTATAGAGAATGGCCCTGAAAGGGGTAATTTCCGGCATCTGTCAAAACGTATTACAAGGTTATTACCGGGCAGTCACGCGCCGGCTCTCTGGGTAATCCAGAAATCATCATGGCCATCTTTGACCAGCACAATAATTCGTCGGTTTTTACACATTTCAAGCACAGCAAGAAAAGTAACAACAAGAATAATGCGTTCCGTAATACCTTCAAGCACGGAAGTAAACGAAACCTGAACCTCTGCTTCAAGTCTCTTCAGAATCAGCAGGGTCTGCTCTTCAACCGTTACCGGTGCATCCGAGACGCTACGGGTCATGGTACGGGGCATGTTTTCAAGCACAGACTTATAGGCCTGCATAAGATGGTAGAGTGTCGGCCGATTGACCGGCTCATCAAGCTCATCAATAACCTCAGGTTCAAACTCCTCAAAAAAGCTCCTGGCAAAAAGCGTTTCCCGCTCCCGGGCAAGCTGATCCAGAGCAGTTGAGGCCTCTTTGATACGCTTATACTCCAAAAGCCGTTGCACAAGTTCAGTCCGGGGATCAAACTCATCGGCGGACGATCCATCCTCAGCCGGACGCGGAAGCAGCATATTAGCCTTGATGCTCATCAGCATTGAGGCCATATAGATAAACTCTGCGGCAATTTCAAGATTCAGGATCCTGACCTCGCTGATATAGCTGATAAAGTCCGCAGTTATCTTTGAAACAGGAATATTATAAATATCCAGTTCATCACGCTTGATGAAAAAAAGCAGCAAATCAAGCGGCCCTTCAAACTCGTCAAGGCTGATCCTGAACATTATAGGGCTGGTACGTTGGGACACCTCTATTAATTTGTTCCACGATTCGATTACTTCGTTGGCAGGTGCTCGAAACCCTCAAGTACTCCATGTACATTCCGGTTTCTGCGCTCCTTCCGCCTCGTACTCAAACCGCTCACGACAATAAATAGAGATGCCCGTTTGACAAATAGTGAATGAAACAAGATAGAAAAAGCGGCAGAAAATGCGCAAATAAACCCCCTTGACGGCGTTCATTACCCGTGAAGAAAAAAAAACTTCAAATTCCCGAAAAGTATCAGATATTGAACTGTGCGGCAATCAAACCCCGCAATCTCTCTTTTTTTTCAAAGACACCCTTGATTGGCTTTTCATGAGAAGGATCCTGTATGCCATATCTCTAACTGTGGCATGTTTGCTTTATTCAGGCTATATCGCCCTTGCGGAATCAGCAAATACCCTGTTCGATGAAGGGTATGCCTTGCATCAGAAAGGTGATCTGAGCGGTGCAATAAGACTCTATTCGAGGGCGATTGAAAGCAATCCGGTTTTCGCCATGGCCTATCAGATGCGCGGAGCAGCGCAGCAGAAGCTTAAAAAATATCCGCAGGCTATCCACGACTACACGTTGGTTATCGAATACGGTGAGTCATACTTCAAGGCTGTCGGCTATTACAATCGGGGCATTATTTATAATATGACCGGAGCTTACAGCGACGCTATTGCTGACTTTACCAAGGTTATTGAACTCGACAAAAAAATGGCCGGTGCATTTTTTCACCGGGGCATTGCAAAAAGCAAAACCGGCGATCTTGCAGGGCGCTTTGATGACTTTCGTCAGGCGGCAAGGCTTGGCGACAGTAATGCCGAAACATTTCTGAACACCTATTTTCCTGACTGGAGGTTGCCTCCGTTACTTCCGGCCCCAATTCCGACACCAATTACCGCTCCAGCTGAACCGGTAAAACAGGAGAACCCGTAAGCGCAAAAGGGGCAGGAAGATGATAATCCTCCCGCCCCTTTTGCTCGTTGTTGTAATCTGAGATGTCAGCTATATCGCCTTCCCACCCCTCTCCTTTGTGCGGATTCGAATGCACTCCTCAAGAGGCGAAATGAAAATCTTGCCGGCACCGATCTCGCCTTCACCATGACTTGCTGCATTGATGATGGTATCAACCGTAATCTCAACAAACTCATCATTGACCGCAATATCAAGCCTGATTTTCGGAATCAGGTTGGGTGCTATTTTCTGGCCCCGATAGATATCAATATCCTCCTGCCGGCCATGACCGGTAACCCGGCTGACAGTAATTCTTGTTATATCGGCCTGGATCAGTGCTTCCCGAACATGGTCGAGACGGTCCGGCCGTATGATTGCAGTTATCAGTTTCATGTAAAGAAATTAATTAAGGTTGATAAGACCATATCCATGCTCACCATGCATACTGTGATCGAGACCGGACATTTCATCATCTTCGCTGATACGCAGACCGATTGTTTTTTCTACAATGAAGAGCAGAATAAAGGAAACAACCGCCGCATACACAATAGTAACACCCACTGCAGTTGCCTGCACGCCAAGCTGCTGCCAGAGTGTCCAGCTACCCCCGACTTTTTCTGCAGCTGCCGCCATCCATGCCGGACGAATAAAAAACACAAGAGCAAGAGCGCCAACAATACCACCAACACCATGCACGCCAAATGCATCAAGACTGTCATCGTAACCGAGTTTGCTCTTGAGCAAAATTGCACTGTAGCAGAAAATAGCGGCAAGTGCACCAAGAGCAAAGGCACCTGAAGGCTGTACAACTCCTGCTGCCGGTGTTATGGCAACAAGACCCGCAAGAATTCCGGACGCAACACCGAGACTGGTTGCCTTACCATGCTGAAACATTTCAATAACCATCCAGGTAAATGCGCCTGCAGCAGCCGCAACCTGGGTTACCGTAAGTGCTCTGGCTGTCGCCAGGTCACTGGCGATAGCACTTCCTGCGTTGAAACCGAACCATCCTACCCAGAGAAGCCCTGCTCCGATAAGGGTCATGACAAGATTATTCGGGTGCATGACGTTTTTCGGATAACCACGCCGTTTACCAAGATAGAGCGCAGCAACAAGAGCTGTTACACCGGAAGAGATGTGAACAACCGTGCCCCCGGCAAAATCAATGGCTCCGGCAGCACCAAGATTGAAAAGAAAGCCGTCTGCCGCCCATACCCAATGGCAAATAGGGCTATAGACAAGTATGCACCAGAGCGCTATAAAAACAGCATACCCCTTGAAATTAACCCTCTCGGCAAAGGCACCGGCAATCAGGGCCGGTGTGATAATGGCAAATTTTCCCTGGAACATGGCAAACACATACTCCGGAATATGGGTGGGCATGATCGTTTCATCAATCCCCTGCAGCATGAAATAATTATCATTCCACCCGACAAAACCGCCAAGAATACCGGGACCAAAACTCAACGAATAGCCGACCAGCGGCCAGAGAACGCCAATAATCACCATTGCGGCAAAACTGTGCATCATGGTACCAATAACGTTCTTGGTACGGACAAGTCCGCCATAGAACATGGCAAGTCCCGGAACCATAAGCAATACCAAAGCTGTAGACGTCAACATCCACGATGTGGTACCACTGTCAGTAGCTGCAGCATCAGCGGCCCAGGCACTACTTTGAAACAACAATGCTGCCGGTAAAAGCAGCAGGGCCGTTAAAACTTTTTTCCTCATAACCGGATTGATTGTAGTTATTTAAACCTTAATTTTTAATGATAACAACAAAAATGTAATTAATTTTTAATGTAAAGCAAAAATTTAGTCGTATTTTATTACAAATAAGTAGAATTTCAGTCTTTTTTATCAGCAGGAATTCCTGAACATCACCAGAATATGTGAATACGGCATCTTCTCTCAGACCAGCAGAATAGTCTCCGTCAGGTTGAAGGAAAAAGAAACATGCAGGGCAAAACATTCACGATAATCCTCCCTGTAAAGCAAGGGCGTATTACGGCAGTGGTTGTAATTATTTTTTGAAATACATTATTAATTACGGTAAATTGTGCTCAGAAATCAGCCAATGGTTGGCTGATCGCTATGCAAGTAATTTGTGCTTTGGTTACTTGCCGGCGTCTCTTTCTATCAATGCACATGCTTACTCAGACTAACAATGAATATTTACATTGGCAATTTGCCTTACACTGTTTCTGAAGATGATCTTCGCGATGCGTTCTCCCAGTTCGGACAGGTCGATAGCGCAAACATCATTACCGACAAGTTTTCAGGCCGTTCCAAAGGGTTCGGATTTGTTGACATGCCTAATGACAGTGAAGCTCGTGAAGCCATCGAATCAATGAATGACAAAGATTTGAAAGGCCGCACTATAAAGGTAAACGAAGCGAGGCCTCGCGAAGAAAGGCCGGCAAGAAGAGATCGTTATTAATTCTTCACACTCTTTTTTGTTACTAAAAAGCCAGGCAGCAGCCTGGCTTTTTTTATTGCAGAAATATGATACTCGCTACTGCCGGACAAGAAAAACACCGAGATCTTCAAGAAGCGCTTGTAAATCCTCTTCATGCTCCACCTCATCCTGGAGAATCTGTACTGCAAGATTATAGGTAACAGGATCCTTGAGCCCTATTTCACTGATAATGCTGTTATAAACATTGATGGCACACTGCTCTCCCGAAATATTCTGTTCAAGAATCTTTTTTACAAAGGGATCATCCGGCACGGCATATCCGCAGTTTGCAAAGGTAAACCAATCGCGCGGCGAGGCAATGGGTGTTCCTCCAAGCTGAATTATCCTTGCTGTAATCATATCGGCATGCCGGAGTTCATCGGCAGCATGCAGGACAAGCTCGGAAATCACCGCATCTTTCATCGGCCCCTGTACTATCTTGGAACCAACCCAGTACTGGTAATAGGCCAGCCACTCATCAGCAAATGCCTTGTTAAGCAGCTCAAGAACACGGGGAAGATGCTCCCCGACAATTTCCCGTCCCCTGGTACCCATGGCATACTCCTGTTTTTTTGCTTAGAAACATATCCTGACACCACTATTTCTGATTGTCGATCAGCTCTCTCAGCGCGGCGGCAAGGCCGGTATAGCTGAAAACAAAACCATGGTCAAGCAGAAAACCGGGTTTGACTTTCTGGCCTTTTACGGCGTACTCAGCCCCCTCTCCAAGAAGAAGCTGGACCGCAGCCTTCGGTACCGGAAAAAGGGATGGCCTGCCGAGAACCGCTCCAAGCTGAGCAGCAAACTCTTTCATGGTAACAGGTTCAGGACTGACTGCGTTTATCGCTCCCCTGTATGCAGGGTTATCAAGTGCCTCAATAATGCAGGCAATCTCGTCATCAATGTGAATCCAGGAAATGCACTGGAGGCCGGAACCTACAGGCCCGCCAAGAAACCAGGAGAACGGGGTAATCATCTTCTGCAGCATCCCCCCTTTGGTAGAAAGGACTATTCCGGTTCTCAGCAGCACAAGACGCACTCCTGTTTTTTCGGCAGCGTGCGCCTCCTTTTCCCAGTCAATACAGATTTTTGCAAGAAAATCACTTCCCTGGGGAGCAGATTCAAACAAATCGGAAGTATCGGCGCACCGCTCAAATGAACCATAGTAACCAATCGCCGTTGCGGAAATAAAAACCCCCGGCTTTTCCTCTGCACCGGCAATCGCCGAAACAATGTGGCGGGTACCTGAAATTCTGGAATTATAACACTCCTTCTTGTGCTCGTCACTCCAGCGGCTTTCAAGAAGCGGCTTTCCTGCAAGGTGAATCACACCTTTTGCTCCGCTGATAAAGCCGGTCCACGCGCCATCCGCCATATCCGAGTCCCACCTGACATATCCGGCAGCACCGGGAATTTTTTGTTCAGCAGTATCCGGCGAGCGGACAAACAGAACAACCTTCTCTCCCCGCTCAATCAACTGCTGAGCAAGCTCAACACCGATCACACCGGTAGCTCCGGTAATAACAATATGACCCTGCATGCCTCCGTCCAGTTAAATGATTAGAATTGCACTCCCTGTCCCTGAGCAGTATTGGAACGGGCAACTACCGATAATAATTCCCGTATAGCATTCGGATAAAAACAAGAAAGCCGGGAGCAGGGGACTACCCTTCCCGGCTTTCTACCGTCAAAATACCTGCTCTCCTCTCTGAAGAAGCATCATTACTCCACGGTCACCGATTTGGCGAGGTTTCTCGGGCGGTCAACATTGCAGCCGCGAAGCGTCGCGATATGATAGGCAAGCAGCTGCAGAGGAATTACCGTCAGGAGCGGCGTAATCGGGCCTGACGCCTGGGGAATATAGATAACATGCTCGGCCAGGCGGGCAACCTCCTTGTCACCCTCGCTGGCAATAGCGATGACCCTTCCTTTACGGCTGCGAACCTCTTCGATATTGCTCAGAATTTTGGCATAGGTGCTGTCGCGGGTGGCAATGAAAATAACCGGCATATCCTCGTCAATCAGGGCGATCGGCCCGTGTTTCATCTCTGCGGCAGGGTAGCCTTCCGCATGGATATAGGAGATCTCCTTGAGCTTGAGTGCCCCTTCAAGTGCAACCGGAAAGTTATAGCCGCGCCCGAGATAGAGAAAGTTCTTTGCATCCTTGAACCGTTCTGCTATATCCCGAATCTGACTGTCAAGATTGAGAATCCTGTCAGCCTTTGCCGGCAGATCCGCCAACTCCGTAAGGTTCAGGATAATTTCATCGTGGGAGATAGTCCGCCCTTTACTGAGCGCCATGGCAAGCATATAGAGCATGATCACCTGGGCCGTAAACGCTTTGGTTGAGGCGACACCGACTTCCGGACCCGCATGCGTATACATACCACAAAGGGTTTCACGGGCAATAGTGGAGCCTACAACGTTGCAGATACCCATAACAAGAGCACCTTTCTCCTTTGCCGTTCGCAGAGCCGCCAGCGTATCGG
Source organism: Candidatus Chlorobium masyuteum (assembly GCF_011601315.1). Classification (NCBI taxonomy): domain Bacteria; kingdom Pseudomonadati; phylum Chlorobiota; class Chlorobiia; order Chlorobiales; family Chlorobiaceae; genus Chlorobium; species Candidatus Chlorobium masyuteum. The sequence goes on from NZ_JAAORA010000001.1 coordinate 632,240, forward strand.
CAGTTTCACCCGACTGGGAGATAACGATCACAACATCATCTTTACCGACAATCGGATTACGATACCTGAACTCCGAAGCATAGTCAACCTCAACAGGAATCCGGGCAAACTCCTCGATAAGGTACTCACCGATCAGGCCTGCATGCCAGCTCGTTCCGCAGGCGCATATTACAATCCTCTTGGCCTGTTTAAGGCGGTCGAGATAATCCTCAATTCCGCCAAGACAGACTCGTCCCTCTTCAAGACGAACACGTCCTCTCATCACATCATGCATGACGCTCGGCTGCTCAAAGATCTCCTTGAGCATGAAATGTTCGAAACCGCCTTTCTCTATCTTTTCCAGGGAAAAATCAAGTTCGGTAACCAGCTTTTCCTGTTCGACATTCTCGATTGTCTTGACCGAATAACCCTCCTTGGTCACCACGGCAAGCTCTCCGTCAGAGAGGTAAACGACCTTATTGGTATGCTCGACGATAGGTGCCGCATCGGATGCGATGAAAAACTCCCCTTCGCCGATACCGATCACCAGAGGACTGCCCTTGCGTGCAACAACAATCCTGTCGGGCTCACGCGATGAGATCACACAGAGACCGTAGGCTCCGTCAACATGACGAAGCGCCGTGCGGGTCGCTGACTCAAGATCAAGGGATGCATCTTTTTTCCATAACCAGTCGATAAGATGAACAAGCACCTCTGAATCCGTATCGCTGATAAACAGATAACCCTCGGAGATGAGCTCCTGCTTGAGGGCCGAGTAATTTTCGATAATACCGTTATGAATAACGGCAATATCCCCGGCGGCATTCAAATGGGGATGTGCATTGCGGTCACTCGGATCACCATGGGTCGCCCAGCGGGTATGGCCTATACCAATCGTCGCACCCGGCATCTTTTCCCTGAGCTTGGCAGTATCGGTTTCCAGACCGCTGACATTGCCCTTCTGCTTCATAACTGAAATGGTGCCGTTCAGGAGGGCGATTCCCGCCGAATCATAACCACGATATTCAAGTCTTTTCAAGCCCTTTAAAAGTACAGGAGCAGCTTCCTGCCAGCCTATATAACCAACAATTCCACACATAGTACTCTGTTTTTTAACTCTCTTTGTTACCCGCAATAATACATCGGAAATGAACGTTGCGGTCTTTTCTATCAATAGAACAATATAAAATGATTCCGGTTCAAACGCATCGCCGCCTATAAAACACGCCGCATACCATCGTAAATCTTCTTCGCTTCTTCAGCGACAGCGAGTTCATAGTCATCAATGGATAAAAACAACCCCGAGCCTGAAACTTCGGGATAGATAAGCGCACGGCTGACGTTGATCAGCGCACTTTGACGATCGGCATCAACGCCAAGATCCACTGCTTCTTCAAGAGATCCTCCCTGGGCGCCAACTCCGGGAATAAGAAAAAAAAGACCCGGTGCCTCACGACGAATCTCGCCAAGCTGCGAACTTTTTGTCGCCCCCACAACAATACCTGCATTGGCATTTCGGCTCCAGGACTCCACTTTACCAAGAACAGACCGGTAGAGTGGCGTGCCATCCTGCATCAACTTCTCCTCAAAATCAGCCGACCCCTCATTTGAGGTAAGGCAAAGAACAAAAACCAGCTTCTCCTCATAGGAAAAAAAAGGCTCAAGGGAATCAAACCCCATATACGGGGCTACCGTCACCGCATCAAAAGGCCAGTGTTCAAAAAATGCCCGGGCGTACTTTCTGCTGGTATTGCCGATATCAGCACGCTTGGCATCGGCAATAGTCATAATGGCATCAGGAATAGAGGCGAGCGTGTTTTCCATATCCTGCAAGCCGGAAATACCCCTTGCTTCGTAAAAAGCGGTATTGATCTTGTAAGCGACTGCTACATCACTGGTTGCCCTTATAATAGCACGATTAAACTCAAGAACCGGATTTGCGTAGGCCGAAAAAAGATCGGGGATTTTATCAGGATCGCTGTCCAGCCCGACACAAAGGAGAGATTTCAACGATGATATCCGGCGGTTTGCCTTATCCCGAACTGAACTCATAAGCACCCTCTCTCACGTTTTGTAATAATCCGGAACGCACCTTCTTCGGCAGGGAAAACTGCATGGAATGAAGAGATCCGGGTATGAAACCCGCGCTGGGAATGAAACTTATAGCCGCAGGAATACATTTTAAGAGTTGTAATATATAATATGTTTTCTTGCGATATGCTTCATTAAATGAAAGAATCCCGTAAATTAAAGGCCATTAATACCCTGAGAAGCAAGGCCTGTCATTATAACCATGATTGTTGATTGATGTCAAAAAAAACGAGTAGACCTTCAAATCCCTATAAAAACGAACCGGAAAGCAACCTGCCGCGGCCGAAATTCTCGATAATGTACTATGTGGTTGTTATTGTTCTTCTCATCGGAATTCAGCTTGCCTTTTTCTGGTCAGGCTCCACGCAGGAAATCCCGTACAGCACATTCCGCAAACTTATCGCTGAAAACAAAATTGAATCGGTCAAGATAGCACCGGAAAGAATATATCTCAAGCTCAAACCGGGTTCGGTTACAGGTGTTGCAGTCAAGGAACCGAAAAAAGAGGGGCCGGGGATCCTGCCCCAGTCATCTTCGAAGCCGGATGAAATTTTCGTTAATCCGGTACGCGATGACGGCCTGATTGAGCTGCTCGAAAGTAAGGGAATCAAATACCAGGGTTTGCCAAGCAGCACCTGGATCAGCGAACTGCTGCAATGGATTCTCCCGTTCGCCCTGCTTCTCGGCATCTACTTTTTTGTATTCCGTCGTATGGGCGGGCCGGGCTCACAGTTCATGAATATCAGCAAAAACAAGGCGGCTCTTTATGAAAACCTGGATGAGCATACCCGCATAACATTCAAGGATGTAGCCGGACTCGATGAGGCAAAAGCCGAAGTCATGGAGGTAGTCGATTTCCTCAAGGATCCGAAAAAGTATACAACGCTCGGCGGCAAGCTACCGAAAGGGGTGCTGCTTGTGGGCCCTCCCGGAACCGGCAAAACCCTTCTTGCCAAAGCCGTAGCCGGAGAAGCCGATGTGCCGTTTTTCAGCATCAGCGGCTCGGATTTTGTTGAGATGTTTGTCGGTGTCGGTGCCGCAAGAGTCCGGGACCTTTTCAAGCAGGCCAAGGAGAAAGCCCCCTGTATCATCTTTATTGATGAAATTGATGCTGTGGGCCGTAGCCGGGGCAAAGGCGCCATGATGGGCGCCAATGACGAAAGGGAGAACACCCTCAACCAGCTTCTGGTGGAAATGGACGGATTTGCAACCGACAAGGGGGTAATCCTGATGGCTGCAACCAACCGGCCCGACGTGCTCGATTCCGCCCTGCTCAGGCCCGGCCGTTTTGACCGTCAGATCATGGTCGATAAACCGGATCTGAAAGGACGTATCGATATTTTCAAGGTGCACACCAAAAAGCTTTCGCTCTCTGCAGATGTCAATCTGAAGGCACTCGCCTCGCAGACTCCGGGATTTGCCGGTGCGGAAATTGCCAATGCTGCAAATGAAGCCGCCCTGCTTGCCTCACGCCGAAACAAGCAGAGCATTGAAATGAAAGATTTTGAAGATGCCATCGAACGGGTTGTGGCCGGACTTGAGAAAAAGAACAAGGTGATCAACCCGCGTGAAAAGCAGATCGTAGCCTATCATGAAGCGGGCCATGCCATTGTCGGCTGGATGATGCCGGAGAACGATCCGGTGCAGAAAATATCCATCGTTCCTCGAGGAATGAGCGCACTCGGCTATACCATGAATATCCCGCTTGAAGATCGTTATCTCATGACAAAAAACGAGCTTCTTGCGCGAATCTGCAGTCTTCTCGGAGGCCGCATTGCCGAACAGATCATCTTCAATGAAATTTCGACCGGAGCACAGAATGACCTTGAAAAAGTCACCAGTATAGCCTACAACATGGTGATGGTTTACGGCATGAGTGACAAGCTCGGCAACCTCTCCTTCTTTGAGAGCAACAACCCTTACTACGGCAGCCCCGGCATAGACAAAAAGTACAGTGAAGAGACCGCACGGCTTATCGACAGAGAGGTCATGGCTATCGTCGAAGAGTCCCGTATCAAAGTCACGGAACTCCTTACCCGGAACCGCGAAAAACTTGAAAAACTCGCCTCTGAACTGCTGCTGAAGGAGATGCTGCAGTACAATCAGATCGAGGAGATTCTCGGGAAACGACCTGAGGGACTTTTTCCTGTACATCTCGAAGAGGAGCTCCTCCCGGACATTGATGAAGAGAGCGTTGAAAAGGACACCTCGCCGAAAGAATCGGCTGCAAATGGTTCTGCGCCTCTCAGCGATACCGAGCAGGCTGAACTTGAAGCCGCTGTCGCACGACTCAAAGAGGCTCGAAACATACCGGAAAACTGAGCATTCAGGTTTATGCAGAAAAGGATGCATTTGACCGTCTCCGGTCTTGTACAAGGAGTTGGGTTCCGAATGTTCATTGACCGGGTTGCCAATGAGCTCAATCTGCATGGCTGGGTAAAAAACAGGCCCGACGGCACCGTTGAAATCGAGGCTCAGGGAGCAGAGGAAAAGCTTGATGAGCTTTTCAGACGGGCAGAAAAAGGGCCCTCCCGCGCCCGGGTCACCGGAATAAAACGAATGGAGATGGCGCCGGACCACTCGTTTTGCGGCTTTACCGTTTTGCTGTAACCGAACTGAAAAAATGGCAATAAAAAAGGCAGGAGATCTCCTGCCTTTTTTATCATGTAGTGATGAGTGTGGGTCCCGAGGGATTCGAACCCCCGACCTACTGGGTGTAAACCAGCCGCTCTAACCAACTGAGCTAGGAACCCGTGAAAGGCCATAAGTATAGTATAAATTCCCCGGAAGAACAAATAGAAAAATCACACAGAGCAAGCTCTCCATTCCGGCTATTTGTATGCCTTCACGAAAAAGCATAAATTCAGGCCAACCAAGTTATTACTCAAGGGTCCCCCTGTTTATTGTCATGCATCCTGACCTGGTCGGGAGAATGAAGCAATCAACGTGCAAAACAAATAAATTGCAGGACCAGTATAAAGCGGCAACCTTTTTTCTTCATCATTATGCGATCAATAGCCATTCTCGGCTCTACCGGCTCCATCGGTGTCAGTACCCTTGATGTTGTAAGACAGCACCCGGATAAATTCAACGTAACCGGCCTTGCCGCTGGCCGTGATATAACGCTGCTTGCTGAACAGATCAGGGAGTTCAGGCCTGAAGCGGTTTCTGTAAGGGATGAAGAGTCCATAGCAAAACTGCATGCCCTTCTGGGAGAGTACAAACCTTCTATTTTGTCAGGCAGTGAAGGTGCTTCAGCCATTGCCTCCGCAGATGGACCGGATATGGTTGTGTCGGCTATTGTCGGTGCAGCAGGCCTGCTGCCTACGGTAAGCGCCATAAAGGCCGGAAAACATATCGCTCTGGCCAACAAGGAGACGCTTGTGGTCGCGGGTCAACTGGTATCTGATCTTGTAAAAAAGTATAAGGTGCAGCTTCTGCCCGTTGACAGTGAGCACTCAGCCATTTTCCAGTCGCTTGAAGGTCACCGCACCGAGGATGTCGAACGCATCATTCTGACCGCTTCAGGCGGGCCATTCCGGAATACATCAGCTGAAGAGCTGAAAAACGTCGGCCTCGAACAGGCCCTGAAACATCCCCAGTGGAGCATGGGAGCAAAAATCACCATTGACTCCGCAACCATGATGAACAAAGGCCTTGAAGTAATTGAAGCTCACTGGCTCTTTAATATGCCTGCCGAAAAAATTGGTGTTGTGGTTCATCCCCAGAGTATCATTCACTCCATGGTTGAATATATAGACGGATGCGTCATTGCCCAGTTGGGGGCACCCGACATGCGCGCTCCGATTGCCTATGCCCTCTCATACCCGGAAAGGTGCATAAGCGGCATCCAGAAACTGGATCTGATAAAAATCGGAACGCTGACGTTTGAGGAACCCGATATGGTGCGATTCCCTGCGCTTCGACTTGCATTTGATGCCTTGAAAGCCGGCCGCACCTACCCGGCAGTGCTGAATGCGGCCAATGAGATTGCTGTAGCCGCTTTTCTTGATAAAAAAATCGCTTTTGTCGATATTGCCGCCACAGTCGAAAAAACCATGCAGGCCCACGATGCATTTACACCGGTCGAACTTGACGAGTACCTGATGGCTGACCGCTGGGCCAGGGATACAGCAACCAAATTTATCTCATAACCGAGTAAACCAACAAGAGCACACAATTCGCCCATAAACGAGGGGCAGATGGTGAGCTCTCCTGAAACGAAGGATACCTATGGACATTCTGAGTACTGCATTTTTTTTCATTCTCGCCATCTTCATTCTGGTAACGGCCCATGAACTCGGCCATTTTCTGACGGCGAAACTCTTCGGCATGAGGGTCGACAAATTTTACATCGGATTCGATTTTTTCGACATGCGGCTCTGGAAAAAGAAGATCGGAGAGACTGAATACGGCATTGGCGTCTTTCCCCTCGGCGGTTATGTCAAGATTGCCGGTATGGTCGATGAAAGCCTCGATACAAACTTTCAGAACACAAAGCCGGAACCATGGGAGTTCCGCGCAAAACCGGCATGGCAGCGACTGATTGTGCTTGCAGGCGGAGTAGCCATGAACATGATTCTTGCTACCCTTATCTTTATCGGTCTTACCCTTGTTCTCGGCGAATCAAGGACAAGCATCAACAGCCCGGCTTTCGTTGAGAAGGGCTCGGTTTTTGAAGCGATGGGCATGAAAACCGGCGACCGGTTTGTACTGGTGAACGGCAGATCCCTGCCAAGCTGGGAAGAGGTGCTGGATCCTGAACTGCTGACCGCCCGAACACTCGCCTATACGATTGATCGCGACGGGAAAAACATCACCATCAATGCGCCGTCGAACATCATGTCGCGCATCAACGATCAGCAGGGGCTCGGCATCCGGCCTACCATCCCGCCGGTCATTGACGAAACGCTGGCGCAGCAGCCTGCAAGTCTGGCAGGAATAAAATCCGGCGGACTCATTACCGCCATCAATGGATTCCCGGTCACAGACTGGACCGAAGTTGTCGGAATCATCTCCGCAAATGCCTCCAAACCCATCAGCATTACCTGGTACTATATGGAACCTGTGCAGGGCAGAGAGATCAGTGCCGAAAAACTTCGCACTGAAGGCCGCGCATTTGTAACCACTGTAGTGCCGAGCAAAGCCGGAAAAATAGGTATTTCACTCAAACAAACAATCGCAAGTGAACGAAGAAAACTCGGCGTTGGCGGCTCAATACTCAGCGGTATCAACCAGAGCTGGAAAATGAGCGTCATGACCGTCCAGGGATTTGCAAAAATTTTCTCCGGAGAGGAGGATTTCCGCAAATCGGTAGGAGGCCCCATCAAGATTGCCAAAATCGCCAGCAGAAGCGCTGAACAGGGCCCGGTCAGCTTCCTTTATTTTCTCTCAATGCTCTCGATCTCGCTTGCAATCATCAATATTCTGCCGGTTCCTGCGCTTGACGGCGGCCAGTTTGTGCTCAACGCCGTGGAAGGGATTATTGGACGGGAATTACCTTTCGAGGTAAAGATGCGTATTCAGCAGATCGGCATGGCACTTTTGCTGGCACTCTTTGCATTCATTCTCATCAACGATATTTTCAATCCCTGAGCCTGACAGCCCGACCCGATGCTTGATAAACTGCAATCCATAAAAGAAAAACATCTCGATCTTGAACAGTTGCTGGCTGATCCGAATGCAGCAACTGATCAGGCCCGATTCAGAAAACTCAACAAGGAGTACAGCGACCTCCGGGAGATCGTGCAGGCCTATGATACCTATGGCCAGGCAAAAACAGAGCTTGATCAATCGAGAAAGCTGCTGGACAGCGAAAGCGATCCGGAGATGCGGGAGCTTGTCCAGTCGGAAATCAGCGAACTCCAGAAAAGGCTGCCGGAACTTGAGCAGCATCTGAAGGTTCTGCTTCTGCCGAAGGATGAAGCAGATTCACGTAACGTTATCGTCGAAATCAGGGCCGGTACCGGTGGTGAGGAGGCTGCACTGTTTGCGGCTGATATCCTGCGAATGTATCAGCGCTATGCCGAAAAACAGGGCTGGAAGTGTGAAGTCCTTCACTACAATGAAAGCTCCATGCCGGGAGGATTCCGCGAAATCACGCTCGAAGTGAGCGGCCACGATGTCTACGGTACCATGAAATACGAGAGCGGAGTACACCGTGTACAGCGCGTCCCCGACACGGAGACGCAGGGTCGAATCCACACTTCGGCCGTAAGCGTTGCCGTACTGCCGGAGGCCGAAGAGGTCGATGTAGAGATCCGCAGGGAGGATCTCCGTTTCGACACCTACAGAAGCGGAGGAAAAGGAGGCCAGAACGTCAACAAGGTGGAGACCGCAGTCCGGATCACGCATATGCCTACCGGAATTGTCTCTGCCTGTCAGGAGGAGCGCTCCCAGCTCCAGAACAAGGAGCGGGCCATGAAAATGCTCCGAACAAAACTCTACGACATCCTGCTTGCCGAGCAGATACAGCAACGGGCGGACCTTCGCCGCTCAATGGTCACAACCGGTGACCGAAGCGCCAAGATCCGCACCTACAACTATCCGCAATCGCGTGTAACCGATCACCGGATAGGATTTACGAGCCATGCCCTTCCGCAGATTCTGCAGGGTGAAATTCAGGACATTATCGATGCCCTCAAAATGCATGACCAGGCCGAACGACTGAAAGCTGAACTGCAATGAGAAATCATCATTTCAGCGAATAGAGATTTTCATCTCAACTCTTTATATTTTTCCCGGTGCTTCCCCGGTAAAAACGGCACCGGCACTCTGCCCTAAACAAAACCTGTGGGACTCTGACAATGGAAATGGATGCGACTGGAATCAGCAAAGGCAACTGGATTTTTTACGGGGAATTTGACCGGACAGCCGCCTATCTTTCCGACCAGAAAAAAATACTCGGCTTCAACCCTTTCTGCCACAGCGTTGAGCATACCGATGTAGAAAACGTCTACAGATGGCATTTCCGCGTTACCGATCCCCAGAACAACCCCTTCGATGTCATCTTTTATGTCGAACAGACCGATGAACTGCTCGTAGAGCTGCCCGACAATATCGAGTGCTCTGACCCGGACAATCTGACCGATGAGATGATCTCGCGCTATACGGTCGGAAGAAAGGTCCACTGGAAGCACTACCCTATGCCGAAGCAGGCTGATGATCCCGAAAACTACCTCTTCGTAGGCAAAGCTTCAGGAAAGCTTGATATGTTTCGCCAGGAGGGCAATAAAACAAAAGTCCACTTTGAATTGCAAATTGATGTCCGCTTTCTGCTCTACCCTGCATTCCGGATCATCCCGAAAAAAATTACCCGCTCCATGATCAACGCCGGAATGTCCATGATTATGCAGACCTCCACAAACCGGATATTCAGCGCCATTTCAAAAGACTTTGTAAAGATCGTGCATCTATAATGAGGAGAACGGCCAATGGACTTTTATGATCTCGTTACCAGGCGCAGCAGTATCCGAAGCTTTGACGCCAATAAAGCCATTCCCGAAGAGGTACTCCAGAGAATTCTCAACGCCGGAAGAGTGGCTCCATCGGCTAAAAACCTTCAGCCATGGCGCTTTCTTGTGGTAAGATCACCGGAACTGCTTAAAAAAATCTACCCGGCCTATCCCCGCGACTGGATCCAGAGCGCACCCGCGCTGCTCATTGTTACCGGCAGGCGCGATCAGGCATGGGTGCGCAGCAGGGACGGTTACAACTCCCTCGAAACCGACCTCACCATTGCGATGGATCACCTGATCCTTGCCGCAACATGGGAAGGTATCGGCACCTGCTGGATTGCTGCCTTTGACCCCGCAATCCTTCATGATGCGCTCCAGCTGGACGCAGGTGACGAGATCTTTGCCTTCACCCCACTCGGCTACCCCGCAAAGGATGCGGCACCCATGCAAAAAAACCGCAAAGCGCTGGACGAGATTGTAGAGTTTTTGTAAAAAACAGCATGGAATTCCCGGCTCAACTCTTCATCTTCCATAACTCCTATAGGGCCTATCCCTTTCCCTTTCGAAACCGGTAGAGGCCTAACCCGACAGCACAGTTCAGCACGATGCTGACAATGGAGCCCGGAGCCGGAGAAACGACGATATCCGAACCGGGAACTACCCTGATAAAATCATGAAGCAGCAGCGGGCTACCAACCGCGTTGCTGACGGTATGCAGAAGCAGCAAAGGCCATACAGAACCGGTCAAGAGCCTGATCTCCCCGTAAACCAGAGACATGGCGATAACTCCGGCAAAGAGCATGGGGAAAAAGAGCGCTGGCCCCTGTGAATTGTATGCAGCAAAGGATGCCCGGTCCAGAAAGAAAAGATAGTAGGGAATATGCCAGGCCGCCCAGACCGCACCCACCAGAACATGACCGACCAGATCATGCACTCCCAGCGAAGAGATCCTCGGGGCGAGATAGCCGCGCCAGGCAAACTCCTCAAATATGTTCTTGACAAACGACGGCAAAAGAGCTATCAGAAAGAGGTGCAGAAAAACACCGGCTTTGTCGGGCGAAACATCAGGTAATGTGGTCAGCCCGGTTACAACCCCTATAAAGACAATAAGTACCGCAGAAAGGGGAAACAGAACCAGACTCAGGAGATACCATCCGGCACTCTGTTTCAGCTCCGGCCGCAAGCCGAAATCCTTCCAGCCATCACCGCCAAAGCTCCGCAAAAACAGTGCTGTCAAAAGCGGTGCAACAATCCAGAGAAGCTGGCCCGCGCCTTCCACACCTGCTGGAATGCCTGATATCGCATCCAGCCCCCGACCAATCCACCCGATTGTAATAGCGACAAACGCAAATATCCACAGATTACGGGTCGTGGATCTCTTGCTTTGCCTTCTGGTGCTCATGTTACAGGTTTTGATGGTAAAAGGTTATGCATCCGGAGAGCACGCTTTCATAATTGAGATCCATATCTCTACTTCACCCGAACCGGTGCGGATATCAAATCGCTGATCATAAACCTCAAAATCGGGCTTATGCGCCGACAGGTAACCCCCGTTCGGAAGCCACTTGTGCAGGATGCGCTCCCATGTTGCCCGAATGGTCGAGACCTGACCCTGATGCACGAAAACAGCATACTCCTCTTCCAGAATGCGCATCCTGCCCAGCTCGGAGGGAAGTCCGGCAAAGGAGTCAACCTCTACACCGCTCATATACTCGATGCCCTCGGCATCATGACCACACATAACGCCATAACAGGTAATTCCGAGTTGACCGGGTACCCGGCCAATCGCACGGAAATCCTTCCACTGTTCAGGAATGCTCCGTGCTGACTGCGTATAAGCATGATAACGCCTCAACCCGCCAAGTAGCATAGGGCGGCCACGCTCAAAACGTATGGGTTCAAACTTCGGCATGTTTTAACATATTCATTCGATGGTTACTCCCTCATGGGCAAGCTCGATACTCTCGATAGCCACCTCGTTTCCTGAGGCCTTAAGGTCGGGGGATGAGATCTTCACCGGCCATGCGTTGCTCATCTTCCAGACCATAACCGGCTCTCCCTGCTCATCAAGCATGGTGATCGTAACAGGTTTACGCTTGATTGTATTCATCTTCATCTCGCTGAACCAGCTCAAAAGGCTGCGCTCACCCCTGAATACCCCTTTTTTCAGGATCACATGACCTCGACGGATACCGGGCATCTTGATCGTGGCAAAGGTGGATGTGATGGGAGGTTTTTCGCCCTGCCTGTATTCGATGGGCTCTGTCTGCATGTCAAGACCGGTGACCTCCTGAAAGGAAATCCGTACAGTATCAAACGACACCAGAAAGTTAAATCCATTGTACGGAAGCCTTGAACTGTCATCTGCCATAGTGTTGCTAAATCAATAATTTCAAATAAAACCAATCATCAATTGATGTTTTTAACCGGGCTCTCGGCAAAATCCTTACTGCGCGTGTATCTTCGTCAATATAAGGAATACGGATGCTTGTCACTTTTCAGTATAACTGCCTTGACACAAATGAACATGCAAAATCGTCAGCATGGTCAAATCTGGTTGCATCCGTCACCGGCCAAACAGCCGGTCATGAAGCGGGCGGGTAAACTGTTCAACAAAAAGCGCGGTATCGATCTGCCGCTGAAGCATGGCCACCTCCTCTTCGTCAAGAGAGAGCATCTCACCTGTTTTTTTTATCCGGCACACATCATTAAACAGTAGCAGCGCTGAAGCCCTGAGCTGAAGCTGAAGAAATTCGCAGTGATAGGTGGTTTTATGGTTTGCGTCGCCATAGTGCTCAAAATTAAACGCCCGACATTCAGGACAAAGCGGCAGAAGCGGACAGGCTGCGCATGTTTCGGGCTTCAGTTTCTTACGTAAAAGATCAAAAAAGGGCTCCGATCCGTCCCGGGAAAAAGGAATTGCCCGTTCACAGGTGTATTGTTTGCCATCGGTGCCGATGGTTGCCATATTTTTACCGATACCGCACAGATAGGATTCAAGATAGTGGTAGTTTGCAGGAAGCGGCAGGCTTGCCTCAAGCGGAACAAGAAGTGTTGTTCGTGGAATGACCGGATTGTCGGAATAGTAACGGACCAGTTTGTCAAGCTCCCTGCCGAAGGATTGCAGATATGAGTGGCGGCTTGCCGCTCCACCCCATACATCTTCAAAAACCAGGTTCGCCTGGCAAGTGAATCCCTGGTTATCAAGAAACTTGATCCCTTCTGCACAATGCCGTATAGAGGCGGGTCCGATGGTCATTTTCACAGGGACCCGGTAACGCTTTATAAACTCAAGATGAGGTTCAAGCAGGGCGTAGGAATCAGAACGATTGGCGTTATGCATCTCCGGTGTGCCGTCAAGACTCACGGCAAGCGAGACATCGGGATTTTCAAGCAGCCAGCTCCTGATCTCCTCATTCAGGAGGGTGCCGTTGGTTGTAATACCGAAAAGAAGCTTTGCGGGATCCCGTGCTGTTTTGAGCCAGTAGGCACGGGCGGTCTTGGTGAGTTGTTTGATCTTCTCAAACTCAAGCAGCGGTTCTCCACCGAAAAAACGGATTGAGGTATCGGTCGATGGATTTATGCCGTCAATGATGGCAAAAAGAGTCTCCAATGCCCTTTCAGCATCAAGATCACCGCCCTCACGACCCTTCTTCTGATAGCAATAGGCGCACTTGAGGTTGCAACGCTCTGTCATGATAATGTGAACAAGAAAACGGCGTTCCTCTTGCTGTACATTAAACCATGTAGAATTACTCAGTGCCGCCATCCGTTACCCCGGGTGATCGATTCTATAGCAGCAGGCAAACCTATCGTCCGCTACCCGCTGTGCACCATCCGCATGAAGCACTCCCCGGACCCTGAATAGGCCATGTTGGAACCTTTTGCAGGCCAAGCTCCTCTTTAATACCCCTCACTATGTCAAGCAAATCCTGCTCAGCGGAAAGGGACGATTCAAGTTCAATCGATTCGGCATGAATTTCCTTAAGATCGGCAACTACCTTTTCTGCTTTAGCCTGCAGTTCTTCTGCACGTTTATTCATACAGCACCTCCTGCGGTTATAAGAAGTTTGATTGCGGTACAGAACAGCTATGCACCGAAGCTGCGCATAGCTTAAGTATACCAAATCCGGCACTTATAAAAAACACAGCCCATTCAAATCCGGGTGGGAACCAGATAAAAGCTGATTTTTTGCCAGCCCAAAACTGCAAACAGGTAACTGAATACGTAAAATTCAGTTACCTGTTTTTCACAAGAGCGAGAAATGAAGAGCATGAACGTTACAGGGCTGAAGCCTCGAAAGCCTGGGCAATATCCCATAGGAGGTCTTCGGCATGCTCTGTCCCAACCGAGAAACGGATCTGTTCCGGCTTTACCCCGGCAAGAAGCTGTTCCTCCTCGGTCAGCTGACCATGGGTAACCGTGGCCGGATGGACAACCAGTGATTTTGAGTCGCCGACATTGGCCAGAAACGAGAAAACCTTCATCGCTTCAATAAATTTCTTCGCCCGCTCAAACCCGCCCTTTACACCAAACGCAAGGATGGCCCCGGCTCCTTTCGGAAGATATTTGTTTGCGAGCTCATGGTACGGGCTGCTTTTAAGCCCCGGATAGGAGACCCATGCAACATCCGGGTGATTCTCAAGATACTCCGCAATCCGCTGAGCACTCTCCACCTGCCGGGATATTCTGAAAGAGAGGGTTTCAAGGCCCTGTAGAAAAAGAAATGCGTTGAAAGGGCTCATGCAGGCGCCAAGATCACGCAGATACTGCAATCGAACTTTTATGATGTAGGCAATATTTCCCGCACCGGGATAATTGCCCCATCGATCCCAGTGGATAAAGCCGTTGTAGGCCGGATCCGGGGTGGTGAAGTCCGGAAACTTGCCGCTTTTTGACCAGTCAAAATTGCCGCCATCAACAATCAACCCGCCGATGCTGGTACCATGCCCTCCGATATACTTGGTTGCAGAGTGCACAATGATATTGGCCCCGTAGTCAAAAGGCCGAAAAAGATAGGGTGTGCCGAATGTGTTGTCCACAATGAGCGGAATACCGTTCGCTTCGGTAATGCGCGCCACCTTTTCAAAATCAATAATGTTGATATCGGGATTGCCGATAGTCTCGATAAAGACCGCCCTGGTTTTTTCATTGATCGCTTTCCTGAAATTTTCAGGGTCAACAGCGTCAACAAGATGCGTGCGTACCCCATGTTTCGGCAGGGTATTCTGAAACAGGTTGAAGCTGCCTCCGTAAAGGGTTTTTGCGGCAACCAGTTCATCACCGGCATGAGTAATGTTCAGAACGGAATATGCGGTTGCTGCCGATCCCGATGCAACAGAAAGCGCTCCGCTGCCGCCTTCAAGAATGGCAATACGGTTTTCAAGGACTTCATTGGTCGGGTTGGTGATGCGGGTATAGTCAAACCCGAACTCTTCAACCGAGCTGATAGCTTTTGCCTGCTCAAAGTTCTTGAAAACAAAGGAGGTCGTCTGATAGATCGGCACCGCACAGGCACCGGTCGCCGGATCAGGGACCTGGCCCGCATGAACCTGCAGGGTATCAAAATGCAGTTTTCTCTCGCTCATACCTCCTCCCCACGCTTCTGGAAGCGTGACGAACCGGCAAAAGCAACTTCCGGATCAATAGCATAGGGCGCGAGTGCATCGTCAAGATCAACTCGCAACGCATTGTTAACAACATTATTGACAATCATCAACGCCCCGAAAACCGTGAGCTCGACAATCTCTCTCTCCGAGAGATAGCTCCGGAGTTTTGCAAACAGCTCATCCGAAACACGACTGGAATCAGCAGCAAGCTGACGACCAAACGCAATGATAGCCTTGTCGCGGTCATCGAGGAGCAGGTGATCAGGATCCTCCCCCTTGGAAACAATCTCTTTATTCATATAGGTAGAGCAAAGTGTACAGGCATTCTCCCTTGAAATGGCGTTGCAGAAGAGGATGCTCAGCCGCAAACCGATAACAGGCTTGACCCTGTCAAAAAGGGTATACCACTCCAGCACCGCACGCGATGCCTCAGGGGAGTGCAGGAGGGTTGCTTTCATGTTTGAGATTGAACCATGTTTTTCAAGTACACGGTTATACTCCTCCTGAACTTCAGGAGAAGCTGTTTCAAAAGTGACTTTTGTAATTCGTGACATAACAGTTCTTTGAAATTATTTATGATCATTCGGCGCCGAAACCGGTGACATGTCATTACAGTCCGACCGTTTCAGCAACAGCCGTCCACACTACATCGGCAATGCGATCAACCTCTTCTTCATTGATGACCAGAGGCGGAGCAAGGCAGATAATGTCATCGGTTACGCGGGTACAGAGCCCGAGAGAGAGGAGCTTGTCACGAACTTTTTTGCCGATGCCGGAGCTCTCCGGAAAACGGGCCTTGGTTGCTTTATCCTCAACAATTTCAATTCCGGCAAGAAGGCCGAGACCCCGCACCTCTCCGACATGCGCACTCTCCTTCAGCGGTTGCAGCTTTTCAAGCAGCCGCTCACCGAGCCGCAATGAGCGCTCAACAAGACCCTCCTCATTGATAATCCGCAGGTTGGCAAGTGCAACAGCACAGGCGACAGGGTGTGCCGAACAGGTATAACCGTGCATCCAGCGCTTTGCCGGATCTACCCGGTCCATGACATCCTTGATGGCACCGGAAACGCCGATGCCGCCAAGAGGGAAGTAGCCGCTTGTAATGCCCTTGGCAAACTGGACAATATCCGGTTCAACACCCCAGTGCTCAAGCGCGAACCAGCGGCCGGTGCGCCCAAAACCGGTGATTACCTCATCACTGATAAAAAGTACATCGTACCGGTCGCAGATCTCCCGGATACGGGGGAAATAGTCTGCAGGAGGAATAAGAACACCGCCGCCCCCGCCCTGGACCGGTTCGGCAATGAACGCTGCAACACTCTCCGGCCCTTCTCGAAGAATCGCATCCTCAAGCAGATCGGCAGCGGCAACGCCCGCAGAAACATCGGTTCTATTGGTTGTAAACCGGTAAGGGTAAGGAGAATCGATTTGCAGAAACCCGTTGGCCCTCGGCCCGAAAACAGAGGAAAACTCCTCGACACCTGTCGCAGCAGCCGCACCGATGGTTGATCCATGATAGCCGAGCTTGCGCGAGATGATCTTGAACTTTTCCGGACGCCCTTGTGCTCCCCAGTAAAAACGGGCTGTTCTGACAGAGGTATCCGTAGCATCGGAACCGCCAAGGGTGAAATAAAAAGCCTCAATGCCGGGGTAGACCAGCTCTTTGAGTCTTTCCGCCAGCGCTACTGCCGGTCTGTGGGTTGAACCGGCATAGGCGGTTGAAAATGCCAGCCGGCTCATCTGCTGTGAGGCAGCATCCACCAGCTCTCTGCGGCCGTGCCCGACATAGACATTCCACATGCCGCTGAGACCGTCAATATACTCCTCACCCTCAAGGTTCCGGAGCATCACCCCCTCTCCGGATTCCCAGATCTGCGGATCCAGATGCTCACTTGGATGATGCTGCGGATGGATCAGGTGGCTTCGGTCCTGAAGAACAATTGCCGATTTTTGGTTCTCCTGTTTACCTTGAGCTGCTGTTACAAATTGCTTACTCATGCGTGCCTTTTTACATAATGGTTACCGAATGCTCAGCCCTGCGTCTGCGTACTGAAACGATCACTGTTGAATTTTGTCTCACGATGAATTTCATCAATGACATGCGGATGGAACCTGTGGATCACAAGAACCCACGCTACACCGCCAAGGAGCAGGGCAAAAAAGAGATAGGGCAGCCAGTTGTATGGTTCCGGCGGCACAGGGTAGATATTGCCGAGAATGGCAAGCCCGAGAATACCGATAGAGATGACGGACGTGATGATGTTGGTAACCTTGAGCTCACCAAGGCGCTTGAGATAGACCGGAGCTGCAACAGAGACAATAATATAGGTTGTAATGAAACCGAGTGTCGCAACCGTTCCGATCCAGCCGTATATATCAAAGTCGCCCGCACCCCTTACCGAGAGTATTGCTGCCGGAATAAAGGCGATAATGGCGGCTATCGTTACGGCTTTATGGGGGGTCTCGTTGGTGTCATGCGCGTCACCCGCTGATGCATGAAAGATGCCGTGACGGCTCATCAGAAAGAGAATGCGCGCCGCAGCATTGATGCTTGCAAGGACGCACGCAAAAAAGCTGATTATGGCGCCGATATTGATGAGAAGAGCTATTGAGGAGAGACCTGCCCGGTCGGCAAGAACATTGAGGGGTGCGGAGCTCTTATCGAGCGTTTCGCTATGTCCCTGAAAGCCGATGACCTGGGCATAGGAGGAGAGAACAAAAATCGCACCGACAATCAGGGCACTTCTCAGAATCGCTCTGGGGATGCTTTGCAACGGGTTTTTGGCCTCGGAACCGAGTGTTGCTGCACTTTCAAAACCTGTAAAACTGAACAGAGCCAGAACAAGACCACCGCGCAGCGCATCAAAACTGGTTGTTTTAAGGGCAAGCTGATCAAGGTCAAGCTTGAACCCGTAATGGTAAAGAGTCACTCCAACCAGAAGCAGAACAAAAGAGACACTGGCAAATTCGAGAATAAGTGTCAGACGTGTCGAGAGCTTGATATCCCTGTAGGCAACATACCAAGCAGCAAGCACGCTGACGGCTATGAAAATCACTGCGGGAATTTTGACTCCGGCAACACTCTCAAGCAGGACATTCGCATAATTGGAAAATCCTGTAGTTACGGCTGATGCGCAACCGATGTAGGCAATAAGTAGCGCCCAGCCGGTTACAGCTCCCCAGAAGGAGCCGAGACCCTCAATCGTGTAGGTGTAGAATGAGCCCGGCGACGCTGAACGGCGGGCAAACTGGTTTATGCTTGATGCGACAAGCAGAATGCTGACGGTGGCTATCAGATATGCCAGCCACGTCCCCCCTCCCGATACAGCAAAAACCAGCGGAATGACTACGGTTGGCGTAGCGGTCGGTGCGATGTTCGCGATGGATTGGCCAAGGGTCTCCAGCGGAGAAAGTGAGGAGCTCTTCAACCCGTAGGACTCCTTGCCCCGGTGCGAAGCTGCTCCCTGTTTTATATCGTTGTTGCTCATGAGTATCTCCTGTTTTAAGCTGATTGATTAAAGGGTGTAGCTTAGCTTGAGGCTGTAAACAGCCTGATGGTTATCCTTGAAAACACTCTTTGCTGCATTTCTGATATCGCGGTTAAGCAAGCTTATGTATTGTACCGCCGGTGTAATCGTAAGATTGTCAGCGGCTTTGATTGCAGCATAAGCCGTCAGTGTCAGGTCATTGAATGCCGCACTGTTGACTCCGAAGTAGCCCTTGTTGTAGCCTGCGGTGCCGTAACCGACTGCGCCTGATATGACTGCGGTTACTCCCTCTTTTTCGAATGCGTGGCTGTATCCGCTGCTTGCGACGAAATAGGTTCCCTTGATTTCATCGAAGTCGTGGTAGAGTGCAACGGTCGGCGTGCCGGGCAGATCAGGCAGTCCGGCATTTAAAAACAGCTCTCTGGTTCCCGGAAGAGCTTTTACCGTTCCGCTTGCATCAGTGACGGTCTGATTGGAAAACTGGTACTCAATCCATCCGAACGTTGTTGCAAGAGAACGGATTTTCGTTGTGTAGGAGAGCGTAAGATCGGTCTCGGTGAGTTCAGGAGCTTTTGCTGTTAATGCATGGGTAAAGTTCACATTGTTGACCACATTGACGGAAAATCCACCCTTTGTCACCGTCAGGGATGGCTGGGTGACAAACTCATTATTGATCACCTGGCCACGCCAGACATAGGCCGACAATACCGGCACGTCAATCGTGACGCTAACCGGTTGCTTAGCCTCAGCAGGAGCATCTGCGGCAAACGCCACCCCCGGCCCGTCAAAAGCGCAGAGTAGCGCGCAAAGTGCTGCTGCCTGAAACCGTTTTGAGCGGCTAATGCTCTTTATGCCTCCCGGAATAGTGAATGCGGAAGCGATAACTCTCTGAAATTGATTCGTTTTCATATGGCGTTTCCTGATTGCGTGAAAAGGTTGAAATTCTGTGAAGATGGCCTCTTGCGTCCGGCACCTCTGATTCACAGGGGCAGAGATGCCTCCCGGGAAATGCTCCCGAAATCATGCTCCTCCCGATTGACTATTGACAATATCCGACAGGATGGGCGAACCGGAAATCCCCAAAACACGGTATTCTCTATGCCGCAAATGGATTGATTTACGCTCTTACTACTTCGCTTTCCAGCAAAAGAGAGCCGATTTCTGTCGATTTCAAGAGCTGAGAAAAGCATGCATTGCTCACATTGCACAAAAGAGTCAGAATCGTCCCTTTTCCATCACTTCAGAACGAAAAATTTCTGATCTTCGATGATAATCCGTAAGTTTGCTGCATGAAAAAAGAACTCTTACTGGGCGCTGAAGCTATTGCTCTCGGTGCTCTTGACGGCGGAATATCCGGCGTCTACGCCTACCCCGGAACCCCTTCGACCGAAATCACCGAATACATCCAGAAGAACAGCCATCAAAGGAAGGAGCCGGTGCGCTCTGCCTGGTCTGCGAACGAAAAAACCGCCTATGAAGCGGCTCTCGGGATGTCCTATGCCGGCAAACGGAGTCTGGTCTGCATGAAGCACGTCGGCCTTAATGTTGCGGCGGATGCCTTTATCAACTCGGCCATTACCGGGGTCAATGGCGGACTCGTTGTTGCCGTAGCTGACGACCCGTCGATGCACTCCTCGCAAAACGAGCAGGACAGCCGGGTCTATGGAAAATTCGCCATGCTGCCGGTGTTTGAACCGGCTTCGCAGCAGGAGCTCTACGATGCCACACGAGAGGCTTTTGATCTTTCGGAGTCCATCAGACTCCCGGTACTGCTCCGGCTTACGACAAGGCTTGCGCATTCACGCGCAGGAGTCGAAAAGCGGGAGGTGCGCCAGCAGAACAGACTTAACGCCATCCATGCTCCTGAACGCTTTGTCCTGATGCCGCATAATGCCCGCCGTCAGTATAACCACCTGCTCGGCATACAGAACAAGCTTGAAGCCTATTCAGAGCAGTCATGGCTGAACCGCCTGATTCCCGGAACGGGCTCAACAGGCGTTCTTGCTTTCGGAATTGCTTTCAACTATGTCATGGAGGTTCGGCAGGCTTACGGGATGGAGTTCCCCATACTCAAAATCGGCTGCTATCCGATGCCGAGAAAAGCGATCGAGGATCTCTTCAGCCGCTGCGAAACAGTGCTTGTTGCCGAGGAGGGTTACCCGGTCTACGAAGAGCTGTTGAGAGGCTATTTCGGCGGAAAAAACATCAGGGGCCGTCTTGACGGAGCCCTTCCAAGAGCGGGAGAACTCAACGCTGACAGTGTAGCCAGAGCTCTCGGAATTGCTCCGAAAGAGCTCATGCCGGTGCCCGATATTGTTGCAAACCGCCCCCCGGCACTCTGCAAGGGGTGCGGGCACCGTGATCTTTATGAAGCACTCAACACGGTGATGAGCACCTGTAGTGATCGCCATGTATTTTCAGATATCGGTTGCTATACACTCGGAGCGCTCCCGCCTTTCAATTCGATCAGCACCTGTGTCGATATGGGCGCATCGATCACCATGGCCAAGGGTGCGGCAGACGCAGGGCTCCGACCGGCGGTAGCGGTAATCGGCGACTCCACCTTCACGCACTCCGGCATGACCGGACTGCTCGACGCGGTCAACAACCAGGCACCGATCACGGTTATCATCGCTGATAATGACACTACGGCCATGACCGGCGGCCAGAGCTCTTCAGCAACAGGCTCGAAGCTGCATGCAATCTGCCGGGGAATCGGCGTTGATGAAGAGCATATCAGAACCATTATTCCACTGAAATCCCAACTTGAAGAGAACATAGCCATCCTCAGGGAGGAGATTGCATGGGATGGCGTGTCGGTCGTGTTGGCATACAGGGAGTGTATTGAAGCTGCTGCCCGAAAAAAACGTAACCGGAAAGGAACGCCTTAACAAAACCATGCAGATCAACATCATTCTTGCCGGAGTCGGAGGTCAGGGAATACTGAGCATCGCTGCCGTAATCGATCACGCCGCACTTCGGGGCGGTCTCACTTTCCGGCAGGCTGAGGTGCACGGTATGAGCCAGCGAGGCGGTGCGGTGCAGTCACATCTCCGCATTTCCGATACGGAGATCTACTCCGATCTTATTGCCGGGGGCACTGCTGACCTGATCCTTTCGGTAGAGCCGCTTGAGGCGCTCCGCTACCTCCCCTGGCTTGCCCCGCACGGGCGGGTGGTAACGGCAACAGAACCCCTTGTCAATATGGCAGCCTATCCGGCTATGGATGAGATTCTCGCCGAGCTTGACCGGACTAACCGACCGGTGCTGATCAACGCCGCAGAGCTTGCCCGCCAGATAGGCAACACAAGAGTATCCAACATGGTCATGCTCGGAGCGGCATCACCGTTTATCGGCATTGCTTCAGAAGAGATAGAGAGCTCTATAGAGCGGCTCTTTCAGGCAAAAGGAGCTGATATTGTAGCCATGAATATCAGGGCATTCAGAAAAGGAGAGGAAGTATCACAAACTCAAGCATGAGCGACATGATCTGGAACAAGCAGTATGAGTGCATGGAGCGCGAAGCGCTTCAGAAACTTCAGGGAGAGCGGGTAAAATCAATGGTAAAACGGGTCTACGACACCGTCCCTTTCTACCGGAAAAAACTTCAGGAAGAGGGAATCGAACCCGGTGACATCAACACCATTGATGATCTGAAAAAACTCCCCTTTACCACCAAGCAGGACCTGCGCGACAACTACCCCTTCGGTCTTTTTACCCTGCCCCAGACCGACATCGTCCGGCTGCACGCATCAAGCGGTACTACCGGCAAATCCACCGTTGTCGGATACTCCCATAACGACATTCAGATGTGGAGTGAAGTGGTTGCCCGCTCACTCACCATGGCAGGCGTAACCAACTCCGACATCATCCAGATTGCCTATGGTTACGGGCTCTTTACCGGTGGACTCGGCCTGCATTACGGCGCAGAGAAGGTTGGAGCCTCGGTCATTCCGATCTCCGGCGGCAACACAAAAAAACAGCTTCAGCTCATGGAGGACTTCGGCTCTACGGTCCTCGCCTGTACGCCATCCTACGCCGCATACCTCGGCGAAGCCCTTGCTGAAGAGAAAATTGACCGCAGGAACATCAAGCTCAAAGCCGGAGTTTTCGGCGCCGAGCCATGGACCGAAGGGATGCGCGCACAAATCGAGCAGCTTCTCGGTATCAAGGCCTATGACATTTACGGGCTGAGTGAAATTATCGGCCCCGGCGTCTCGATGGAGTGCCACTGCCAGAAGGGCATGCATGTGTTTGAAGATCACTTCATTCCGGAAATCATCAATCCTGATACCGGCGTCGTACTCCCTTACGGAGAACTTGGTGAGCTGGTCTTTACCCCTGCAACCAAGGAGGCGATGCCGCTGATTCGCTACCGGACCCGCGACCTTACCCGGCTGCATGCCGAAAAATGCGACTGCGGCCGCACACTGGTTCGAATGGAAAAGTGCGTCGGACGCTCGGACGATATGCTTATCATCCGCGGTGTCAATGTCTTCCCGTCACAGGTAGAGGCGGTGCTGCTTGAAATGAGCGAAACCAAGCCACACTACCTGCTTGTTGTAGACCGTGAAAACAACCTCGACACGGTTGAGATTCAGGTGGAGATCAATGAGCAGTTCTTCTCCGATGAAGTGAAGGAGCTTGAAGCTCTCCGCCAGCGGATCAGGGCAAATATCTCAAGCACACTCGGCATCAGTGCAACCATCCGCCTGGTTGAACACGGCACAATCGAGCGAAGCATGGGCAAAGCGCAGCGGGTGGTTGACAAACGCAAACTTCAATAACGAACAGGAGTGGCCATGATCATCAAACAACTGTCAGTCTTTCTTGAAAACAGGACCGGACGGCTGACCGAACTGACCGGCATCCTCGCAGAAAATGACATCAACATCTCGGCATTCAGTATTGCCGATACCGCCGACTATGGCATCCTTCGCATGATTGTCGGGCGTCCCGAACCGGCGGCCGAGATTCTCCGAAAACAGGGATTTGCCGTGAAAATCACCGATGTGATCGGCATGATCATCCCGCACAGTCCCGGCAGTCTGCACAAGGCGCTCGAGCTGCTGTCGAGCAACAACGTTGCCATTGACTATATGTACGCCTTTGCTTCAGGAGAGTGCAAGGCAACCGTGGTGATCAGGGCTGAATCACTCCAAAAAATTATCGATGTCCTGATGGAGCATAAGATGGAGTTGTTGCAGGAGGGGGATGTCTATCAGGTGTGATAGTGAAGAAAAGGACTTCAGGGACTTAACGGACAAGACGCGCCCAACTGAATACGAATTACTCTTTTGCCTAAACGATAAGATTTATAATGCCAAGATTCTCCAAAGCTGTTTCATCACTCCGCTCTTCCGAGATCAGGGATCTTATGACGCTCGCTTCACGACCGGACATCATATCCTTTGCGGGGGGGATGCCCGGCAATGACCTCTTTCCCGTCAGGGAGATCGAAGCGCTCTTCTCAAAGCTCAGCGAAAAAACCAAGCAGTCCGCGTTTCAGTACGGCCCGACACCGGGGCTGCCAACGCTCCTTGAATCACTGGGAGGGTTTCTTGAAAAGAAGGGGTTGCCGGTAAAGGAGAACCGGCTGCTCATCACCACCGGCTCACAACAGGCCCTCAATCTGCTTGCCAAGGCATTTATAGATCCGGGGGATCCCGTGCTGGTTGAAAACCCCTGTTTTATCGGTGCACTGTCGGCATTCCGCGCCCATGAAGCAGAGCTCAAAGGGTTGCCGGTTGATCGCGATGGTATTTCGATAGCGGCGCTGCAAGAGGAAATCGCACACAGCGTAAAACCAAAATTCCTCTACATCACGCCATATTTCCACAACCCCGCAGGGCTGCTCTACACTCAGGATCGCAAGAAGGCGCTTGTTGCTGCACTCCAGGGAGAGGAGATTCCGCTCATTGAGGATGATGCATACGGCGATCTCTATTTTTTTGAAGAGGACCGTCTACGCCTCCAGCCGATGAAGTCGATCAATCCTGGCGGAATCGATATCTGCTACACCGGATCGTTCTCAAAAATTCTCGGGCCGGGACTTCGACTCGGCTGGATGCTCGCACCTGAAGAGATTTACAATAAATGTGAACTGATCAAGCAATCTGCCGATGCCTGTTCACCGAGCTTCACCCAGGTGATTGCCGACACCTTCATCCGTTCGGGACAGATCGACAGCTATATCGCCAGCGTCCGCCAGGAGTATAAGAGGAGGGCCGCCGCCATGGTTGCCGCTCTCCGGGAACACCTGCCCGACTATGTAGAGTGGAATAAGCCCAGAGGCGGATTCTATATCTGGCTTACCCTTCCGGAAGGGTGTGATGCCTCACGGATTTTGCAGATTGCCATTGAAGGCGGAGCGGTGTTCGTCATAGGCCGCACCTTTGACCCTGAGCCTTCGGTAGTGCGCAACAATACGCTGCGGCTCTCCTACTGTAACAACACCCCGGATCAGATTGCCGAAGGGATACCGATTATAGCCCGCGCCATCCGCCAGATCTGCGGGTAAAAGACTTTTTGCCGGGCTCATCCCTAACGCCCGGTCTACCCTCCAAAATGAGAACTAACTGTTCACTGAATTCTCCAATTAACTTATATTTCTCTGTATTTCTTTTGTAATAAAAAAATGTAAGGGCTCTGTTATCTTGATCAAAATAGAAGTTATTTATGACAGAATATGATTTTATCGAGGTTATTTATTCTGGTATTAAACCAGGTATGGAGGTACGAAAACCGAATAAAATATCTAAGATCCTTGAGGTAACCCAAGACAGGAAAATCTATTACCTAATTGGAACAAAAAACAAAAAAGCAGTCACACTTGAGGATTTGCAAGAGATTTATCGGAATCTGGTATCAGGAAGCCTTACAAACAAAAAGATTGTAGAAATTTCCGGAGATTCAAGACCATGTAACACAACTACCGTCAAGTGGATTCTTGAAAATTTCAAGTTGGCTTACCAAGCAGCTAACGGGCAATGGAAACCAAACTGGCATTAAAAAAATATAAACCGAAACCGATTCAACGAGGCAATCTCTACTAAAGAAAACTTCAGAACACGATTTCAATTGCAATGGCCAGATGGCTACCCATTCACAGTAAAAAATATTGACGAGTACATTCTGAATACAAATAACGGTGTACTGCAATGAGAAACATTACATATAAACAATATCTCTACTGATACCGCTTGCTGATATGAAGTTTATCGATCCGGGAATAGAGCGTTTTCGGATGCATGGCGAGCAGTTCGGCGGCGCCACCGACGCCGCTCACCCTGCCATTTGAACGATCAAGGGCGTCAAGTATCAGTTCCCGCTCCAGCACGGCAATATCGAGTTCAAAATCCTGCATGGTTTTAACCGCTTCCCCGGAAGGTCGCCCCGCGACAGGTGGCGCCGGAGATAAAATCGAGGAGAAATCCAGCGAGGCACCGTCAGAAACGATAACCGCCTGCTCAATGAGATGAGCCAGTTCACGGATATTGCCCTTCCACTCCCGCTCAACAAGACGCTTCATATCACTCTCTTTAAACAGACGAAGCGGTTTGCCGAACTCCCTTGAATATTTGGCGGCGAAATGGGCAGCAAGCATTGCAATATCATCCCTTCGTTCACTGAGTGGCGGAATTACGAGAGGAAAAACATTGAGACGGAAAAAGAGATCTTCGCGAAACCGGCCCTCGGCAACCTCTTTTGCAAGATCACGGTTGGTGGCAGCAAGAACACGTACATCAACCTTGATGATCTGTCGTCCTCCAAGCCGCTCAAGCTCTCGCTCCTGAAGCACACGAAGCAGTTTGGCCTGCAACTCAAGCGGAAGCTCCCCGATTTCATCAAGAAAAATCGTCCCGCCCTCCGCCAGTTCGAATTTCCCGATCCGCCGCTCTGTAGCACCGGTAAAACTCCCTTTTTCATGACCGAACAGCTCTGATTCAATGAGCGTGGCCGGCAGAGCGGCACAGTTTATCTTGATCAGTGTGCGCTGTTTTCGGGAGGAGAGATTATGAAGGGCCCGGGCAAACAACTCCTTGCCGGTTCCTGTTTCACCTTGAATAAGCACGGTTGCATCTGTCGGCGCAACCTGGCTTACCCTCCGGAGTACCGAACCAAGAGAGGCACTCCGGCCGATAATCTCTTCAAAATTATGTTCCGCCTTGATCTCATCAATCAGGCATGTCCGCTCCCCCTCAAGTTTCCGGCGAAGCTCATCAATCTCCTCGAACGCAAGATAGTTCTGCAAAGCAAGGGAGAGCTGAGGAACTATCAGCCGGACCATCGCCTGATCATGCTCATCAAAAGCGCGGGAGGTATCGGAAATAATCAACCCGGCCCGGCTTCCCGGCATATCCCAGAGCGGCACGGTTAGCAGGGAACAGATGCCGAATTTTTCCCGCACAAGCGCCAGTATACGGTATGAAGAACAAAGCTGAAGAAAACCTTCGCCGCTATAGCATCCGGGAGTAGTGATCAGCGAAAAACTCTCCCGGGAAATCTGTCCGGAATCAACAACCCCGAACAGCTCACTCGAAGAGGCCGCTACAAAACCGCTGTTGTGCTCATGCATGAAATTATCGTATACCCGAAAAGAGCCATCCTCACCCATAACCCGGATACCGAGAAAGGTGCAGGGCATGAGCTTGTCGATCTGCTCACAGACCGAAAGCAGCATCCGGTTGCGATCCTTGATGGTAAGCAGGGCATTGTTGACGGCAAGCTGCATTGCGGTCTGCGCTTCGCGCTTCCTGAGCTCTTCATAGGCAAGTGCATTACTGACCGCAACGGCAATAGGGGATGAGAGGGTTACAAGAAGTCCCTTTTCACTCTCCTGCCACTGTTTGTCATCCTTTGAAACAAAACAGAGAAAACCGATAACCTTACCCCCTGTCCGCAACGGGGCCAGAACAACCTGCCGCATACCGAGATCATAGAGTACCTGGGGAACCGGAAAATCCGCAGGATAACAATCGAGCGACTCTACGATATTTAAAACTGATACCGTCACATCACCCAGATGCGGCTCAATCCAGGAGCCGGCTATCGGCCGCTTTTTACGCTCAACACCATCAGGAAGCTGAAAACGCAGCATTTCAAAAAAAACACTGCTGTATCGCCGATCCTTGTCAAAGGTTATAATAACTGCGGAATCAAACTCAAAGACCAGACGAAGCTTGTCGGTTACCGTTCGGAACAGCTCCTGGGGATCTCGAATGGAACCGACGGCATCGCTTATATACTGCATAAGCATATGCGCTTCATGGGATGCAGAGATACTCATATAGCAGATGGAAGTCCTGTTTTCTGAAATTATAAGAAGACAAAATAGAGAATATTCTGATAATTTCAGAACAACCGAAAAACGAAAAGCAACTAAAGCCTATTTTAAAAACACGTTAAACCTCTTTTTCTCCCCGTTTCCTTCTGGCATACGAATTGCGCTAATAGTAATAACAGGAAAGAACACCTTGGGTAAAAGAATAAAGGGCTCCACTATACATTGTTGCACACGGTTTGAGTCCCGAACGTGTCGGGAGAATACATTTATAGCGCTGCCCGAAATCACCGGGAAATAATGAAGAGAATACTGATAAGCGTTGCCGCATGGACAGGCGTAGCAATGATGCTTTCAATGCCATGCCGGAGTGCTCTCGGAGGAGAATCCCCCGAAGGGGTACTGACACTTGAAAAAACAATCGGTCTTGTTCGTGAAAACCACCCGGCCCTGAAAGCCGCAGCCGAAGAGATCACTGCTGCCGATGCTCGGGTTACCAAAAGCAGAAGCACCTGGTTCCCTCAGATAACGGCAAGTGCAGGTTACACCTATATTGATCCGGTCTCGGAAATGAGTTTTGGCGGCAGCGCTCCGATCAAATTCATGCCCAACAACAACTACGACGCCAAAGTCACTGCAAGGGCCACAATATTTGATTTCGGAAAACGGGGAAACGGTGTCGAGCTTGCACTCTCAGGGAAAAGATCGGCCGAACACGCACTCGAAATTTCCCGCAGGGAGCTCACCTGGCAGAGTGTCCAGCTCTTTTACGGAAATCTTTTGCTGCACGAAAGCATAAGGGTAGAACAGAAGGAGATTGGGGCGCTGAACAAGGCTCTCGACTTCTCGACAAAACGATACCAGGCAGGATCAGCTACCCGGTTTGATCTCCTCTCCACCGAAGTGCGTATCGCTGCAGCCCGGAGCAGAGCTCTTGATCTGGCACATGCCCTGCGCCGGAACGAACTTGCCCTGCGGCGCCTGACGGGCATCGCTGATAACGAACCGTTAACCCTCAATGGCTCATTTTCCGTCACGCCATCCGCAGCAAGAGAAACCGGAATGGTAGCTCAGGCGTTACAGCAGCGGTTGGAGGTGAAACTTTCAATTGAAAATGAAAAGAGTGCAAGCCAAAAGCGATCCATCGCCATAAAAGAGGGGATGCCGGTCATTACCGGAAGTGCCTCCTATGGCAGAACCAATGGCTACCAGCCCGATATTGAGGCGATACGGAATAACATTGCCGCCGGGCTTCATCTGGAAATCCCCATCTTTACAGGCTTCCGTAACAGTGCTGAACGACAGGAGGCCACGGCGCTCATGCATGCCGCCACGTTGCGCAGGCTTGATACCGAGCAGCAGGTAAAAAACGAAGTCGAAGAGATGCTTGACGGAGTTCAGACCTCATCGAAAAAGCTCCTGACTACCGATGCCCAGGTAAATCAGGCGAAACTCGCTGCCGAACATGCCCGGGCACGATTCGAAAACGGTATGGCAACCACACTTGACCTTCTCGACACGGAAGCGTCACTTTCCCAGGCAGAACTTGCCCGGTTGCAGGCGACCTATGAATACGTCATGAGCAGCTATGCACTGAAACGAGCAACCGGGGAGGTTTTCTGGTAACATGACACGCACACTGAAAAAAATTATCTGTGCCGTTGATTTTTCGGCCTGTTCGGATGCCATGATCAGTTATGCCGCAGAGATGGGGTGTAAAGAGACGGAACTCATTATCCTCCATATTGCTCCTGAAAATGAGCAAAATAAAGGATTTCACGGCATGCACCTGCATGAGTTTTCCCGTTACAGCAATATCCTTGAGCTGCACGGCTCAAACATTCGATTTGCGCTGCAGCACGGTGATCCGGCGGCAGGCATTCTTGGTTATGCTGCCGAGCAGCAGGCGGATATGATCATGCTCGGCTCTCACGGCTCCACAGCCCTCACCCGGCTTCTGGTAGGAAGCACTGCAGAAACCGTAATGCGCCAGGCTGAGTGCCCTGTTATGGTAATGAAAACACCTGACAACCAGACAAAAAAACATGGAACAACCTGAATCGAAAACAATGCCAGAGAACATCACAAAGGAAAAAACACCATTGAAAGCATCGAAGCCGGTGCGCATCATTATTGTCGTGATTGCCATTGCCACAGCTGTAATCTGGGGCGGCGGCCGACTCTACCACTCATTCCTCTATGTTGAAACGGATAACGCCCAGATTGAGGGCGATGTCTATCCGGTCATATCGCGCATTCCGGGAAAGGTTCAGGATGTTCTCGTCGATGATAACCGGATAGTAAAAAAAGGGGAAACACTGATCCGGCTTGAAGCTGCGGATTATGAAGTTCGTCGTGACATTGCATCGGCTGCGCTGCAGACTGCCCGCGCCTCCGTTTTGGCGGCAGAAGCAAATGCAAATGCCGCTGCAGCAACCGAGCGCAAGCTCAATGCCGATCTCGGGCGCAACAACAACCTTCGGCGGCAGGACGTTGTATCACAGGCGGAATTCGATGCGGTCCGTGCCGGTGCTGACGCAGCGAAAGCCCAGTATGCTTCAGCGACAAGCCAGCGGGGTGCCGCCGTTGCACAGGTTAAAATGCGTGAGGCGGAACTGCGCAATGCCGAGCTTCAGCTCTCCTACACCACCATAACCGCTCCGGCATCAGGACATATATCCAGAAAGAGTGTTCAGCCGGGGCAGTACGTAGCTCCCGGCCAGCAGCTCATAGCCATTGTGGGAAGCAATAAACTCTGGATTGTGGCAAATTTCAAGGAGACCCAGCTTCAAAAAATCACTCCCGGGCTTCCGGTCATCATCCATGTTGATGCCTATCCTGACAGAGAGTTCAAGGGAAAAATCGAGTCCATCTCATCAGGTACCGGAGCAAAGTTCTCTCTGCTGCCGCCCGACAATGCAAGCGGAAACTTCATCAAGGTGGCACAACGGGTTCCGGTGAAAATTGTTTTTACCGAAACCACGGACAAAGCGCAGCAGCTGGCGGCCGGGATGAACGTAGTAGTTGAGGTGAAGGTAAAATGACCTCCATTGCCCCAATGCTGCCGAATCCGGCCCACACCTATGAGACCGGGTTGAAGAAAGTGATCATCACACTGACGGTTATCGTCTCGGCAATGCTTGAGCTGATCGACACCACCATCGTCAACGTAGCGCTCACCCAGATCAGCGGCAACCTCGGCGCAAGTATTGAGGATGTTGCCTGGGTAGTCACCAGCTATGCTATCGCCAACGTTATCGTCATTCCTCTTTCAGGCTTTTTGGGCAACCTTCTCGGACGACGGAACTATTACATCGGTTCGATACTGCTTTTTACTGCAGCTTCGCTGCTTTGCGGCATGGCGCCGAACATCTGGGCTCTGGTCTTTTTCCGCTTTCTGCAGGGACTCGGGGGGGGAGCGCTTCTGCCTACCTCACAGGCAATCCTCTACGAAACCTACCGTCCTGAAGAGCGGGGCAAAGCAACCGGCATCTTCTCCATGGGACTTGTGCTCGGCCCCACCGTAGGGCCGCTGCTTGGAGGCTATCTGGTGGACTACTTCTCCTGGGAGTGGTGCTTCTTCGTGAACATTCCTGTCGGCCTCCTGGCAGCATGGTCTTCATACACTTTTCTCAAGGAACCGAAGGTAAAGCACGCTGTCGGCTCTATCGACTGGACCGGAATCGGGCTTTTGACCGTCGGCATCGGATCGCTGCAGTTTATTCTTGAAAGAGGGGAATCAAAAGACTGGTTTGAAACACCCTATATTACCTGGTTCACCATCATTGCCGTGGTTGCCCTGTTGGCTTTTGTCTGGTGGGAGCTGCACACCGAAGAGCCGGCTGTTGACCTGCGAGTGCTTGCCCGAAGCAACAACCTTGCTATTGCAGCAGTTCTTACCTTTATTGTCGGATACGGGCTGTACGGCTCACTCTTTGTCTTTCCTGTCTTTGTACAGCGGCTTCTCGGCTTTACGGCTCTCCTTACAGGAACCGTGCTCTTTCCAAGTGCACTGGTAACCGGAATCATTGCGCTGCCACTTGGCATCGCCCTTCAGAGGGGCGCATCACCAAAACTGCTGATGGGTTTCGGAATGAGCGCATTTGTCATTTTCTGCTGGTACCTCGGCCAGCAGACCATGCAGTCAGGTGCATCAAACTTCTTCTGGGTGCTGCTCCTCAGAGGCGTGGCACTCGGCTTTATCTTCATCCCGGTCACCATGCTCGCGGTGGCAGGACTGCACGGCAGGGATATCGGCCAGGCAACCGGGCTCAACAACATGGTGCGACAGCTTGGCGGCTCTTTCGGCATCGCCATCACCAACACCTATATCGCCAAACGGGTTGCCGCTCACCGGGTAGAACTGCTGAGCCATCTCTCCCCCTACGATCCAGCCGCAGTGGCAAGAATTGATGCCATTAAGCAGGCTGCAACCATGAGGGCCGGTGTTTCACCCTCCGAATCGGAGCTTGTAGCCCTGAAGGCGCTGGAAGGTACGGTTACCATACAAAGCCACCATCTCGCCTATATGGATGCATTCATGCTGATCGCACTCCTCTTTGCGCTTGCACTGCCGCTGCTTTTTTTCATTAAAATCAACAAAAGCGAAAAAGCAGATCTCTCCTCCGCCCACTGAATATGGAGGGTCGGTTATTACTGCGCCCCGTCCGATGAGTTGTACCGGGTGTAAGCCTTGCGGACACTGCGATTGGTGTAGATGAGAACTATCGCAGCAAGAATGGTTACCGTACACCCCGCCCGGATGGCAATGCCTGTACCGAAATGCTCCGAAATATAGCCGATCTCCAGGTTGCCGATCGGCATGAAACCCATAAAGACCATCATATAGAGGCTCATCACCCTGCCGCGAAAACGGTCATCAACCGTGCTCTGGATAGTAGCGCTCAGAGTGGATACTGCCGCCACAAGACCAAACCCGCCAAGAAAAAGGAAAAAAAGCGCCACCGGTAGTGAAACAGAAAAGGTAAACCCGATTAGTGCCAGAGCGAACAGAATGGTTCCACCGGCAATAAAAACAAGCCGGTCAACTCTTCCGGAGAAGATGGAGACAAGCACGGTCCCGATAACCGAACCAAGACCCGACACGCCGTAGAGATAGCCAAGACCTTTTGCTCCCATGCCGAAAGTTTGTTTGGCAATAACCGGAAGCATGGTAACATAGGACCATGCAAAAATGGCGATGACGGCAATAAAAAAAATAGCGGTGCGGATCACCGGATGCTGCCAGGAGTAGCTCAGTCCCTCCCTGATCGCCTGCACCGGATTGCCTGAAATGGTCGCGGTCTGCTTTTTCGGAGCTCTTTTCATGGAGACGAGGGAGATAATGACCGCAAGAAAACTGACGCCATTGAGCAGAAAAGCGCCGCCTGTTCCGGTTGCCGAAATCAGAAAACCCGCGATTGCCGGACCAATCACCCGCGAACCGTTGTAGATAGCCGAATTCATCGCAATTGCCGAAGAGAGATGCTCCCGCTCCACAATTTCACTGAGAAATGCCTGCAGGGCCGGAACATTCAGGGCATTGACGCATCCGAGCAGAAAGGAGAGAACGAGGATGATGCCTATGGTGACCGTGCCGGTCAAGGCAAAAAAACCGAGAACAAAGGCAAGCAGCATTGCCGATGACTGCGTCCAGAGCAGAATGGTTCTGCGCGGGTAACGGTCGACAAGCACTCCGCCGAAGAGGGAGAGAAAGAGGGTCGGGAGGGTTGATGCGGCGGCGGCAAGACCAACGTCAAACGCTGAACCGGTAATTTCAAGCACCAGCCACCCCTGGGCCACCATCTGGATCCAGGTGCCGATCATGGAGATAACCTGTCCCGGAAAGTAGCGGCGAAAATCAGGACTCTGAAACGCCGGAAACGCCGAAAGGAGGCGTCCCGATAGTGAACGCTCTCTTTGAGGCCCGGAACGTGTCGTATTGTTTGATGTTGCGTCTTCAGCAGGCAGCGTCATTACAGCGGGGGTCATCTTCAGTTATTCTTCTTCTGACAGCTCCAAGGTATTAAAATCAAGCGGGAATTCCCGCATGGAGTTATGCGCATCTTCATAAGCACGCAATCAGCAGCCTCGCGGCAGATCAAACCATACCACCCCCCGGCTTTGCGCTTTTATGGGCAAAAACCCCCTTGTTTTTCGCCCAGAATACAGAGGTAGTTACAGACTCAAAAAGGGGGTAAAAGATGCCACTCATTGATATAAATAAGCCGTACATTCAGCCAGCTCTTGCAACATAAAACAGATCAAGGGAGACAACGGCAGGAGCTTGACGGTAAACTTAATCAACAACAAAAAGCAAGGAGTTCTTCCGATGAATGTAGTAAATCCGGAAGCTATCGGCCTGTTCGGGCTGATCGTCACCGTCTGGGTGTTCGGTCTCGAACAGTTGGGGTTCGGGCTGGACAAGGAAACAGATCATGCAAAGCTGGGGCGAAGTCTTGCCCATGTCGCCCTCTGGTTCGGCGGCGTCGCACAGATTTTCACCGCCGTATGCATGTTTCTGTTCGACATGGGGTTGCCTGCTGAACTGCGAATCTATCTCGGCACCATCTTTGCCACCTACGGCCTTTTCTGGGTTGTTGTCGCCATGCATTTCTACAATCCCGGCGACAAAAAGAGCTATGCCCACATGTTTTTCGGGATCTTTTTCATTACGGCACTCTTCAGCTACAAGGCCATCCTGCTCGGCAAAATCTGGCCACTGGCCACCGTGCTGCTGCTCATCAATGTGCTGACCATCCTGCTTCCGTTTGCCTGGTACAAACAGAACGCCATCATCACCAAAATCTGCGGAGCAACAAACGTGGCCATCGGCCTCTGTGCCGTACCGCTCCTCCTGCACTCCCTCGGCATCTGATCTGCCAACACCTGCCCGAAACATTCCGGAATATGCCGGAGTGTTTCGGGCCGCCATGATCGTGCATCAAACCGCAGAGTGACCTCCGTTGCGTCGGCAACAACCAGTCGCACCTTTCCCCCTGCTCCTGAAACCCCGCTCCTGTAAGGGTTAAACGAACAAAAAGAAACAGCTATGTACTCAATAACTGCAAGCCGGAAAAGGGAGTACAGAACAGTTGTTTTGCAGATTTCGCCTGATTTGCTAATATGAGTGCTGAATTGGTATAAATTTCAGCCGGATCAGTAACAGATTTTTTTTCAAGGACTAAAACCATTACACACCATGAGTGATCACATCTATAAGAAAATTGAACTTGTCGGCTCTTCAACGACAAGCATTGAAGAGGCAGTAAAAAATGCAGTAGCAAAAGCAGCCGAGACCATCAGAAACATCCGCTGGGTTGAGGTTCTTGAAACCCGTTGCCATATCTCTGACCAGCAGGTCGCCTACTGGCAGGTTACCGTGAAAATCGGCTTCACCCTTGACGAGGAGTAACTGAATCACTCTTTTTTTTAACGCAAAGAAGCGCCGGAACCGGCGCTTCTTTGCGTAAATCGATCAAGGAATCCTCTCAGGAAGTTATTCCGCCTCATAGATTTCCGGCGCCAGCGACCAATGCCTTGGAGAGAGCCAGAGCGTTGAGAGCATCAGCTCACGGATGTGAGGAAACTCTTTTGGCAAACGGTCGTAGATCATTTCAAAAAGCTGCTCATGGGAAAGGAGCTCGGTCTTCCATGCTTCACGGTCTACCGACATCAGCTTGATGAACTTCTCTTCCGTCATATCCTCAAGACCTGTCCAGTCAATCATATCGTACTTCGGCATCCATCCCAGCGGACTTTCAACGGCGGCAACATCACCGTGCACACGATCAACAATCCACTTCAGTACCCGCATGTTTTCGCCGAAACCGGGCCAGAGGAATTTGCCGTTTTCGTCCTTGCGGAACCAGTTGACACCGAAAATTCTCGGCAGCTCGGTCAGTGTGCGGCCTACATGCAGCCAATGGTTGAAGTAGTCGCCCATATGGTAACCGCAGAAAGGAATCATGGCGTAGGGGTCGCGACGCACATCGCCGACCGTACCAGCCGCAGCAGCAGTTTTTTCCGAACCCATTGTTGCTGCAAGGTAGACACCGAAATTCCAGTTTGCTGACTGGTAAACAAGAGGAACGGTATCGCCCCGGCGTCCACCGAAAATAAAGGCACTGATAAGCACGCCTTTCGGATTTTCCCAATCGGGATCAAGGGAGGGGCACTGACTTGCCGGAGAGGTAAACCGTGCATTCGGATGTGACGAGAGCCTTCCGCAGTCGGGGGTCCAGGCTTTTCCCTGCCAGTCAATAAGCTCTGCAGGAGGAGTGTCGGTCATTCCCTCCCACCAGACATCTCCATCAGGAGTCATGGCTACATTGGTAAAAATACAGTTCTTAGACAGCGTGGCCATGGCGTTCGGATTTGATTTCTCCGAAGTACCGGGAGCTACGCCGAAAAATCCGTATTCCGGGTTGATGGCATAGAGGCGGCCATCCGGACCGGGCTTGATCCATGCAATATCGTCGCCTACGGTGGTCACTTTCCACCCTTTGAACGATTCCGGAGGAATAAGCATGGCAAAGTTGGTCTTTCCGCATGCACTCGGGAAGGCTCCGCCGACATAGGTTTTTTCGCCATCCGGAGATTCAACACCCAGAATAAGCATGTGTTCGGCAAGCCACCCTTCATCACGAGCCATTGAGGATGCGATACGAAGTGCGAAACATTTTTTACCGAGAAGGGCATTGCCGCCATAGCCACTACCGAAAGAGACAATAGAGCGCTCTTCAGGGAAATGGACAATATATTTGGTGTCACTGCATGGCCAGGCAACATCCTTCACTCCCGGCTGAAGCGGAGCTCCGACGGAGTGAAGACAGGGAACAAAGTCACTGTGCTCATCAAGAAGATCCATAACCTGGCGGCCCATACGCGTCATGATACGCATATTGGTGACCACATAGGGCGAGTCGGATATTTCAACACCGATGTGCGCAATAGGGGATCCGAGCGGTCCCATGCTGAAAGGAATGACATACATGGTCCTGCCGGTCATGCAGCCGCTGAAAAGCCCGTTGAGAGTCGCCTTCATCTCTTTTGGCGCAACCCAGTTGTTGGTTGGGCCTGCGTCCTGTCGGCGAATGCTGCATATATAGGTCCTGTCCTCAACTCTGGCGACATCGCTCGGGTCTGAACGACAGAGATAACTGTTCGGACGCTTCTCTTCTGAGAGCTTGATAAAGGTGCCGCTCTCAACCATCTGTGTACAGAGGCGGTCATACTCTTCCTGGGAGCCATCGCACCAGGATATGGAACTCGGACGACACAGTTCAGCGGTTTCCTTAACCCACTGGAGCAGTTTTTTGTTTTTCACATAGTCCGGAGCATTGATCTGCATAAAAGTCATTGTTTGTTTCTTTTGGAGACTAATCGTTATAAAAAAAGACGTCCGCATTCAACACTGAATGCGGACGTGGAGAGGAGAAACTGAATATGTCCGGATAGAGAGAGAGCCGGACACCAAAACCCTTGTTCATAAAGTCAGGTATTATTTTACTTTTACCGGCTTTTTGAGTGCGGCAAGAATGATCTTCTCAAATTCCGCTTTACTTTTACCCCCGGTAATGACCTGGGTCACCCGTCCTGATGCGTTCACAACAAAGGAGGTCGGAATAGCCTTGATCTGGCCATCCGGAACAAATCTGCCAAACGAGCCAAGAAGCTGGTCATCAGACATGACAACAGGGTAACTGATCCTGTTCCCAGTTATGAATGACTTGATGGTCGGGGCTGTTTCATTGACTGCGATACCAATAAAAGTAAATCCATTACGACTGTATTGATTCTGCAGGGCAACCATATCGGGAATCTCTGCTCTGCATGGGGGGCACCACGATGCAAAAAAATTCACAATATAGGCCTTGCCTGCCAGTTGCGCTGATCCAATCGCCTTGCCATCAAGCGTAACTGCTGAAAATGCCGGGGCCGGGGTATTAAGAGCCGCAACAGGAGCGACAGCAAACGCATCTCCTTCGGTTCCGGCAAGAAGCAGAAGACAAAACAGTGCTGTGTTAAAAAATTTGCTGATCCCGCTCTTCAATCTTGTATTCATAACCATCCGGATTTAACTGATAATTGAGCTTTTTGTCCAGTGCGCTCTAATATAGCAATTCTTCTTTTTTTTTATGACATAAATGGTATGGTAATTATCTTTGTGTTTCTTTGCCAAATAAATTATATTTAGGCTTGTCTTTTTTATATGCTTAAGCCACCTTAGCTCAGTTGGTAGAGCAACTGTTTCGTAAATAGTAGGTCGTGGGTTCGACTCCCTCAGGTGGCTCTTAGCCGGGGCAGCCTCAACAGCGGGATATTATGGCTCATGATGCCCGATGAAAAAAGACAGACAAGCCCCGAGAACTTAACGTTTGATTTCCCTATTAAAATCCTATCAAAACTGTCGCTATGCAAGAAGGTAAGATTTCCCAGATCATCGGCCCTGTTGTTGATGTTGATTTTCCCGAAGGACGACTCCCGTCTATTCTGGATGCACTGACCATTACTCGACCTGACGGAACAAAGCTTGTTCTTGAAACCCAGCAGCATCTCGGCGAAGAGCGTGTGCGTACCGTATCAATGGAGAGCACCGACGGTCTGGTCAGAGGAACGAGCGTCGCCAATACAGGAATGCCTATCCAGGTTCCTGTCGGACCGGAAGTTTTAAGCCGGATGATGAACGTTGTCGGCGAACCCATTGATGGTCGCGGTCCGGTCCATACCGCAAAAACCTATTCGATCCATCGTTCAGCTCCGAAATTTGACGAGATCTCCACAAAAGCTGAGATGTTTGAAACCGGTATCAAGGTTATCGATCTTCTCGAGCCTTACTCACGCGGCGGCAAAACAGGTCTTTTCGGTGGCGCCGGTGTAGGTAAAACCGTTCTGATCATGGAACTCATCAACAACATTGCCAAACAGCAGTCGGGCTTCAGCGTATTTGCCGGTGTAGGCGAGCGTACCCGTGAAGGAAACGATTTGTGGCATGAAATGATGGAGTCGGGCGTTATCGATAAAACAGCTCTTGTTTTCGGACAGATGAATGAGCCTCCCGGTGCCCGTCAGCGGGTTGCTCTGACAGGACTCAGCATTGCAGAGTATTTCCGTGATGAGGAAGGCCGCGATGTGCTTCTCTTTATTGACAATATTTTCCGCTTTACCCAGGCAGGTTCCGAGGTTTCCGCACTTCTCGGTCGTATGCCGAGTGCTGTAGGATACCAGCCAACCCTCGCCACTGAGATGGGTCAGCTTCAGGACAGAATCGTTTCCACCAAGAAAGGTTCAGTCACTTCGGTTCAGGCTATCTATGTTCCTGCGGATGACCTTACCGATCCGGCACCTGCTACGGCATTTGCCCACCTTGATGCAACAACCGTGCTTTCACGTCAGATCGCCGAGCTTGGTATCTACCCTGCTGTTGATCCTCTTGACTCCACGTCGCGTATTCTTGATCCGAACATTGTCGGTGACGATCATTACGACACTGCCCAGGCTGTAAAGCAGCTTCTCCAGCGCTACAAGGATCTCCAGGACATCATCGCCATTCTCGGTATGGATGAGCTGAGCGACGAGGACAAGCTTGTCGTTTCAAGAGCCAGAAAAGTACAGCGCTTCCTTTCACAGCCATTCTTCGTTGCCGAGGCATTTACCGGTCTTGCCGGAAAATATGTCAAGCTTGAAGAGACCATCAAGGGCTTCAAGGAGATCATCGCAGGAAAGCATGACAATCTGCCGGAAAGCGCATTCTACCTTGTTGGAACCATTGAGGAAGCCATCGAGAAAGCAAAAACGCTCTAAACACAACACGAACCATGGCGAATTCCGATAAAGGTTTCCAGATAGAGATCGTCACTCCCCAGAAACTGTACTTTTCAGGGGAGATCGAAAGTGTAACCGCACCGGGTGAGGATGGCCTCTTTCAGGTATTGAAGAACCATGCCCCCTTGCTCTCTGCACTGAAAGCCGGCAAGGTCAAACTGGCAATGGCAGACCGCAGTGAGCAGACATTTACGATCTCTGATGGTTTTTTTGAAGTCAGCAGCAACAAAGCGATCCTGCTGACCGAAAACATTGCCTGATTTCATGCAAATGAGTTAAAAAAAACATCAGTATCCCAATCGATCGGGGTACTGATGTTTTTTTCTTTGTAAGGGCACCTCACCGCCCAAAGAAGCAATCGAATCGCGGAATAAATTCATAGAGGTGCCTCATGAAAAACCTCATCCCCAAAGCTCTCTGCAAGGGCGAGACCATCGGTCTCATCTCCCCTTCATCCCATTGCGCTTATCCAGTAAAGATCGGGCAGGCGATCAGCTATCTGGAAACAAACGGTTACCGGGTTAAACTCTCCAGCCACCTCAACCGTATCGATACCGATCCGGCAGTGGCAGACCGGGAAAAGCTGCATGATATCCATGAAATGTTCAGTGACCCCGATGTCCGGGCAATATTCTGTCTGCGCGGTGGTGCCGGTTCAGCCCGGCTCCTGAACCAGCTTGATTACACGCTTATCGCCGCCAATCCGAAAATTCTTGCCGGTTATTCCGACATCACCGCCCTCTCGCTTGCGCTCTACGCAAAAACCGGTCTTGTAAGTTTTTCCGGGCCCATGGCCGCAACCGAGCTCTATGCTCCGACCCCCTACACCGAAGAGCATTTCTGGGGAATGCTCACCTCCCCTTCATATGCCCGTTCGATTACCAATCATTCCGCTCACCCGATCTCGGCAATAAAGGAAGGCTCTGCTGAGGGTCAGTTAATCGGTGGTAATCTCTCGGTGCTCTCGGCAATGATAGGCACCCCGTTTCTTCCTGTCTTCAACGATACCCTT
Organism: Candidatus Chlorobium masyuteum; assembly: GCF_011601315.1. Lineage (NCBI taxonomy): Bacteria > Pseudomonadati > Chlorobiota > Chlorobiia > Chlorobiales > Chlorobiaceae > Chlorobium > Candidatus Chlorobium masyuteum. Next base: position 672,986 of record NZ_JAAORA010000001.1, read on the forward strand.
CTCTTTCTTGAGGATATCAATGAACCGGCCTACCGGATTGACCGGATGCTTTCACATCTTTCCAACGCAAGGCTTCTTGCCCGATGCGGAGCCTTGCTGTTCGGACAGTTCTCCAGTGAGCCACTCGAACCGGGCGAGGCGGAACGGGTGAAAAACATTTTTGACTATTACAGCACCCTCAATCCGAATGCAACGGCACTCTCGGGACTCTCCTATGGCCATATCCGGGACCTGATGACCATCCCCATTGGCGCCCGATTCAGGGTCAGCGTCACCGATTCCGGAAGCTTTACTCTTGGAGCACTTGAACCGGTTATTGCAGCGTAGCAGTTCGCTTGCGCCTGAGTAAAGCAATATTTATTTTATCATGTTACAGCCCGCTCGCAACTGCCTATGCACGCTCAGATGATGACTATGTGGACGGCCTCAGATAGTACTCCCGAAACAAAACAGCATGAGCAGCTCTCCGGAACTGATCAGCTTGATGCCTATCGGGTTGTGCTTTTCAATGATGAGGAGCACTCCTTTGATGAGGTTATCGATCAGATCATCAAAGCTATACGATGCTCCCGCTCCAAAGCCGAGCGCCATACCTGGGAAGTCCACACCAGAGGCCGCAGCATCGTCTTTGCCGGAGCTATGGCCGAGTGCCTCAGGGTCAGCTCAATACTCGAAGAGATCGCCCTCAAAACCGAAATCCAGACAAGCTGAACTGCCTGCAATAGTGTCGAAGCACAGTAAATACCATCCTCATCTGATAACACAAGGAATGTCGCCAGATCATGCAGCAAGGTACACTGTGTGAAATTTAACTATTCTCGCCAAGTCCTACTACTTTGTCCGCTAAGTTGCGCAACCTCTCTGCCTGCGTGCGGCTAAAGGCCACATCTCTTTTCCAGACTGCATTTGTAGGATCATGAACGGAAAGTCGCTCATCAATCGCAAGGCTTTCCTCAGCATGGTGCCGCGCCTCAGAAAGATTCCCCTGCTTCTCATAACACAGGGCCAACGAAGTAAAACTATATGAGAGGTCGCGCTGCCACGTCGCGTTCGACGGATCGGATTTCGCCAACCGTTCTCTCACTTCACGCGACTCCTTGTAGATCTTTAACGCTCCCTCTAAACCGCCCTGCGCACTCAGCACTTCACCTATGTTGTCGAGGCTCACGCTCAGGTCGCGCTGCCACGTCGCGTTCGACGGATCGGATTTCGCCAACCGTTCGCTCACTTCACGCGACTCCTTGTAGATCTTTAACGCTCCCTCTAAATCGCCCTG
>NZ_JAAORA010000001.1:674361-757610 GCF_011601315.1 Candidatus Chlorobium masyuteum
CTATGTTGTCGAGGCTCACGCTCAGGTCGCGCTGCCACGTCGCGTTCGACGGATCGGATTTCGCCAACCGTTCGCTCACTTCACGCGACTCCTTGTAGATCTTTAACGCTCCCTCTAAATCGCCCTGGTGGAGAAAAACGTTGGCTTGCAAATTCAGCAAGGCGGAACACTCTCTTTGCCAATCCGATTCGATCAACGTTTCGTACGGGAGAAGATTGAACCAATCCGCTACTGCTCCAAGGACGAGTTGCACCAAATCAAGTCGGCCAAAATTGGTAAGACGATCCACTACGTCATACAGGAGATAGTTTGCCAGAGGGAACCAAAGCTTCTGGTCACTGTCTGCACGCAACAATGCTGCGGCATGCTCAATAGTAGCTATAACCGAGAAAGACTGCCCCTCTCTCTCGGAATAGTCAAGTAAAGCCGAGAGATGACGCTGCATCCACACTCCCAGAGAGCGCCTGAGCTGTAAATCAGAACCTCTTTCGTGCCGAGCAAAACGATAACCGAGAACGTGAGTGAACTGCCAGTAGTCAGCCGCCGCAGAGCGACGTAAAAGACCGCACTGCACCAGTGAGCGGAGCATGTCGCGGTTGTGCAGCCGGATATCGGCACCGGAGTCGGAAAGAGCCGCTTCAATGGCAGAAAGCGGAAAGGGAGCATGGGCAAGCAGACCGGCGGCTTCGAGAGCCCTGCGTGCCGCACTATCAAGCCTTCTCACACTTCGGCTGAACAGCCACTCAAGCGTATGGCTGGCCTGTGCGGGATCACTGAGCAGAGGGAGTTGCTTATGCTCCCACTCACGCAGCAGTTCATCAGGATCTTCGTCATTACGCGCAACAAGGTTGCCTGCCCAGGTAATGGCAAGAGGGTGACCGTCAAGGAGTGCAAGGATACGATCACGCACCTCGCCGCTCACACGCCTCTTACACAAGGAGTCAAAGAGATTCGCTGCGTCGTCAGGATGCAATGCCTCCTTAAGCTCCACACTTTCGGCTGGAGCTGCCTGCACAGAGAGCCGGGTAAGCAGAAGCCAGCGATTCTCCGGCGAAAGAACACTGAAAAGTTCATGAATGCTGCACCGCCCCTCCTTTCCGTCAGCCTCTTCACCTCCCTCAATGATGAACAGGATGCGACGACTGCGGCAGGCTTCGGTGGCACGCTCTTTGGGCGGTGAACTGGCCAAAAAGCCATATCCGGCAACTTTGTTCGCCAGCGCGTTCCATACCGGCTCAGCCTGCCCGTTGCTGGTGTAGAGATCAAAATAGAGAACACCATCGGGATAAGGGCTTTTGGAAAGCTGCGCAGGCTGCGCTCCGGTGACACAAAGAACTGCCTGTGCGGCCAAAGCGGTTTTGCCAAGCCCTGCCCAGCCAACAACAGCCGTGTTCTTCCTCTTTTTCAATCGATCTGTCAGTTGATCGAGCTCGCTCTTGCGGCCAAAAAACTCTTCCGCCGCAGGTGGCAATTCGTGCGGAATGCGCGAAACGCCTGCAACCATTGCCGATTCAAGCTTGACAATAATTTCTTGAGGCTCTCTTAGCAAGACCTTAGGCGGTTGCTCCGTAGGTGAAGGCGAGCGTGGCACAAGAACGTGATTACGCAGCAGATCGCAAACAGAGCCACAGACGTGATCATTGCCTGAAGAAGGCTTGGCGATGGAGAGATGGTCTTCATCAAGTGGCACCGGGTCAGTGCCAACACCCGGATGAGCCGAGGAGAGGTTAACGATTGGCAGCACACCATTTACAGGGAGCTGCTCGTAGAAAGTAACGGTATGAATACCAAGAGAGGTAGCATGGGTCCGGTACCAGTCGTTGAGGTCATTGAGATTGGCATCATGAGCACACAGCTCTTCAATGGTAACCGTTGCCCCAAAAAGCTTTTTAAATGCATTAATGAAAGATGCCAGCTTGGCTCCAAAATGCGGTGTTGCAAGAAAAAGAAGTGCACGGGTTTGCTGTGCCACCTGTTGCCTTCGAGCTTCCGGATCATCGAAAGACTTGCGAAGCAACTGTTTGGCAAGCAAACCACCAAGGCTGTGGCAGATAAAGAACAGCGGACGCTTGCCGAAGTCGCACGGCATCATAAGGTCAAGTACCTGCGTCGCACGGCTTGGCAGCGCCATACTGTAACCTTCTTCGCGATTGCGCGACCTAAACCAGCGCCACTTTGTTGGGCTCGCAGCATACCCAAGTGACCAGACTCCCACTTCGGGAAACTCCTTGCCAAGCCACTCTGGCCAGAAAAACTGATTGCTGTTTCGCCACGTCTCAAATGCATTGCCCCCGAGACCGTGAATAAAAATCACGTCAGCTTTCCGGTTGTTGTTTTCACAACCCGAGATCTTATACAGCTCGCTCAATCGCTCATGCTCCTTTTAAAAGAGAGATGTTATCCTGATTTTTGGGAAACGGCACGTTTAGAAATGACCAAACCGCAGTCAAAAGTATTGACTGCAGAATTATCTCCTGAGTAACCCAATACTGCGCAGATTACACACTAACAGAAGATAATAAAAAATATTACGCTGTTCATTGCATAAGTGAGCCCCGCCTGAAGCACAAATCTTATGAGTAACAACCCTTGAGCATCCAATCAAGCCCCCACCGTCCACTGATTATCCCCACTGGTTTCTTATATTCAATGTTTTATCGAGCTGAATACGGACTCTTGAACAGTTTTATCAAAATAGTTTGAACGAACGATGAGCAATTCTGATCAAGCGAGGGTGCAGAGCGTGAATCTGCCTCCCGATAAAGTGATGCACAAGCTGGTTTCGCTGGCCAAACGCCGGGGGTTTATCTACCCGTCGTCCGAGATCTATGAGGGGCTCTCCTCCTGCTTTGACTACGGGCCGCTCGGCAGCGAGCTGAAAAAGAATATCAAGGAGCTGTGGTGGAACACCATGACCCGTCGCCACCAGAATATTGTCGGCATTGATGCCTCCATACTCATGAACCCGAGGGTTTGGGAGGCTTCAGGACATGTTGCGAGCTTCAATGATCCGATGATTGATGACCGCACAACAAAGCGGCGCTACCGTGCAGACCACCTGATCGAGAACCATATCGAAAAACTGCGCCGGGATGGCAGGGATGAGGAGCTGTTGAGGGTACAAGGTGCCTACGAGAACATTGCCAATGCAGAAGATCCCAACCGGGCACTCTATGAGCTGATTCTTGCTGAAAAGATCAAGGCGCCGGACACCGGCTCTGGAGACTGGACCGAGGTTCGTCAGTTCAATCTGATGTTCCAGTGCAATATGGGAGCTGTGGCGGATAAATCAAGCATCGTCTACCTGCGGCCTGAAACCGCGCAGGGCATTTTTGTCAACTTCCATAACGTCCGGGAGTCGTCGCGCATGAGGGTACCGTTCGGTATTGCGCAGATCGGCAAGGCATTTCGCAACGAGATCGTTAAAGGGAACTTCATCTTCCGCATGGTGGAGTTTGAACAGATGGAGATGCAGTACTTTGTTAAACCCGGTACCCAGAAAGAGGCGTTTGAAGCATGGCGTGAGGAGCGGTTTGCCTGGTACAGCGCCACACTCGGACTGCGAGCGGAAAAGCTGCACTGGTACAAGCATGACAAGCTGGCTCACTACGCTGATCTTGCCTATGATATCAAGTATGAGTTCCCCTTCGGCATAGAGGAGATTGAGGGCATTCACTCCAGAACCGATTTTGACCTCAAACAGCATCAGGAGTACTCCGGCAAGAACATGGAGTATATCGACCAGCTCACCAATGAGCGCTTTATCCCCTATGTGGTTGAAACATCCGCCGGATGCGACAGGCTCTTTTTGGCGCTCCTGGCAGATGCCTACCGTGAAGATGTTGTGGACGGTGAAGAGCGGGTGATGCTGAAGCTCGCGCCAAAAGTAGCCCCGGTCAAGGCCGCAGTACTTCCTCTGATGAAAAAAGGGGGCATGGGCGAAAAGGCCGCTCAGCTGCGTGACGAGCTTTCCGAATCGTTCCTTGTCCAGTACGATGACGCCGGCTCTATCGGCAAGCGCTACCGCCGTCAGGATGAGATCGGCACACCATTCTGCATCACGGTTGACCATCAGTCGCTTGAAGAGGGTACGGTTACCGTGCGCTTCCGTGACAGTGCCGCACAGGAGCGGATTGACCTGTCACGGGTCAGGACGTTTATAGGCGAAAAGCTGGTTTAATTTTTTGGTAACTCATCTATTTTCCAATGCGTTATGATGTTGCTGTATTAGGCGGTGGCCCTTCAGGATCGGTTGCCGCGGCCGAGCTTGCCAGGGCTGGACTCTCAACGATTCTCATTGAACGCAACTTTGAGAATGTCAAACCATGCGGCGGAGCAATACCGCTCGGACTGATTGAGGAGTTCCGCATTCCTTCAGAACTGGTAGAAAAAAAACTCTCCCGCATGAAGGCCCGCTCCCCGAAAGGGCGGGTGATCGAGATGAACATGCCGAACGGATATGTCGGGATGGTCAGGCGCGAAAAATTTGACCGCTGGTTGCGCACTGAAGCTGAAAAAGCCGGCGCAACCGTTGCCGAAGGGCTGGTAAACACCATCACCCCCTCTGCTGACGGCTTTCTCATCAAAACCCTCAATGACAAAATAGCACCGCTCAAGGCTGCACGGATTATCGGGGCTGACGGGGCGAACTCCAAAACCGCCGACGAGCTGCACTTTCCGCCAAACGAGCTGAAGGTGATCGCCATGCAGCAGCGCTTCCACTACTCACCCGCAATTGAAAAGTTCAGCAATATTGTTGAGATCTGGTTTGACGGAGAGGTCTCTCCCGACTTTTACGGATGGATCTTCCCGAAGGCGGATCATCTTGCCATCGGCACCGGCACCGAGGATCACCGGCACAACATCAAGGCGCTGCAGCGGCGTTTTATCGAAAAAATCGGGATTACCGACAAACCCTACCTTGATGAGGCGGCCAAAATACCGATGAAGCCCCGCAAATCCTTTACCCAGGAGAAGGCCATTCTGGTCGGGGATGCCGCCGGACTGGTAACACCGGCAAACGGTGAGGGGATATTCTTTGCCATGCGATCAGGAAAACTCGGCGCACAGGCAATGATTGAGCACCTGAAAAACGGCGCTCCGCTTGCGAACTATGAAAAAGAGTTCCGCAGGCTCTACGCTCCGATCTTTTTCGGTCTGGAAGTTTTGCAGGCTGTTTATTACAAAACGGACCGGCTGCGGGAGAGTTTTGTCGCCATATGCGCCGATGATGATGTGCAGCAAATCACCTTTGACTCCTATCTTTATAAGAAAATGGTGCCTGCCCCCTGGCCGGTTCAGATGAAAATCTTTTCAAAAAACATCTACCACCTGATCAAGGGCTCTTGATGCTGCTCTCTTTTCCAAACTGGATTATTCATCTCTCTTCCGCTCTTGAATGGGGGCTCGGGGCAGCACTGCTCTTCCGTTACGGCAGGCTGTGCAACCGGCGCGACATCAGGATTTTTGCCCTCTCCATGCTGCCGCACTGGTCAGGAAGCTTTTTTGTGCTTGGTTACCATGTTTCAGGGGACTCGGTTCCACTGCTTCTTGATCTGTCGGAGATCATCAATCTCTTCGGCAGCATCTCACTGCTCCTGGCAACACTGAACCTGCTGAAATCCACAAAAAAAGCCCCCTCACTCGGCTTTGCAGCCGCACTCGGAGCCATCATAATTTCCGGCAAACCGCAATCATACCTGGGGGAAGATATCTTTGACACCATACTGCAGCTCTCCAGCGTAGTCTATATCTCATTTCTGGTGCTGCTCTTTCTGGTCTACCGGCGTGACCGGACGATTTTTTCCGGGCTCACCGTTGCGGGGTTCTGGTTTGTGCTGGTATTTATTTCAGTCACCATTTTCTGCATGTATCTGGCAACAGTGGTTCGGGGATTTCCGACGCTCTCACATGACGACCTGCTTCACGGGATGGCCGAAAGCCTGCTGACCATAAGCAATCTTATGATCGCCATCGGCGCACACCGTAAAATCCGGGAGTATGAAACAAACCTGGCAGGATCAGGTCAGGGGTGAAGCGTCCTGGAGTATTGACGTGAGTCGGCAAGAACCTCAAGCGCTCTCTTCACAACAGGATCATGGCTGAGCTCTCCCGTTCGGGCAAGAGGCTTGTCATAGTGCCGCAGGATCTCAAGCTCAAGAGCTTCGGCAACAGCTTCCGATTCCTTTGCAATCTCCTGCGCTTTCAGAAGCGCAACACCCTTCAGAAGCTCATCAGGAATCTTCACCGGATTAATTGCGTTGACCGCATCCTCGCCCTTCAGCGCAGCCTTCAGTTCATCGAGCTGTCGTTCAGCCTGTGATGTATAGGTGAATTTTCTGCTCTGCAGAAAGTCATTGAATGAGCGCATAAGCCCCTTGCGCTCAATTGGCTGAACCGGCTTGAGCGGTGTCCGGGAACGATAGTTCGAAGAGAAAAGAAAAAGCATCCCTTTATTTCGCAGCTCCATCAGGTATGGTGAATCCTTCCTGTCGGAGATCTCAATATCGGGCTTGATACCTCCTCCTCCATAGACCTTCCGCCTCCCTTTGGTGAAGAAGGGCGTAGAGCGCTTGTCCTCCTGAACCTCAGGGAGCACATTTCGCTGCTCCGGCTCCGGAGGAGCCTCTTTCTGGATCAGACGACCGGATGGGGTATAATATTTTGCTGTAGTAAGCTTCAGCGTATTGTCATAGGAGAGATTTAAAACCGACTGCACCCGCCCTTTGCCGAATGAACGTTCACCGATAATCACCCCGCGATCAAGGTCCTGGATCGCGCCGGCTACAATTTCAGCCGCAGAGGCACTCTGGCTGTTGATCAGAACAACAAGCGGCACGGTTTCATGCACAGGATCGGTAACGGTGACGTAGACTTTAGGTTCATGTACCCGACCCCGAATGGACACCACATTACTGCCCTTCCTGACAAAAAGCGAAGCAACATCAACCGATGCATTGAGAAGACCGCCCGGATTGTTTCTCAGGTCAAGTATGACTCCTCTCAGTGGAATATGCTTTGCTGCGGCCTGACGCTGGAGATCCTGAAGAGCCTCTCTCAGTTCATCAGCCGAGCGGGCGCCGAAGCTTTTCATCTCGATATAGCCGGTATCACCAAAAAAGCAGGAGTGACTCACCGTGTTTACCCTGATCTCCTCCCGTTTTATGCTGACCGTAAAAAACGGCTCACTCTCCCGCTCTATGCCGAGCGTCAGGGTTGCTCCGAGGGGCCCCTTGAGCAGCTCCTTTACCTCATTGAGCGGTTTATTCTTTATCCCGGTACCGTTAACAGCGGCAATAATGTCCCCCATCCTGACTCCCGCCCTCGATGCCCCATATCCCTCCACAACTGAAGCTATATAAATGGATCCATCAATCGAGGCTATCGTAACTCCGATACCGGCATACTGACCACTGGTCAATTCATCAAGCTCCTGAGAGTCACTCTTGTCAAGAAACACCGTGTAGGGATCAAGGGTATGCAGCATTCCGTCAATTCCGGCATACATCAGTTCTCTGACATCGGGCTTGTCAACGTAGTTGAGTGACAACTGACGGTAGACCTCCCCAAGAAGATCAATACTCTTTATAATACCGAAATACTCCTTTTCATCAGCCGGCATGGAGTAGAGCGGCCGGGCAGAAAAGGAGGAGCAAAGGCAGAGAACAATCATGAAGCCTGACACTCTGCGCCAAAGAGTGGTCAGCGCCGCACCGACATAGGCTCCCCTATATTGCCTGTTAAGCTGCATGACTCACCTGAGCGCCTCTTCAAGTGCCGTTGCGCTGTCCGTGCGGGCATCGCGGTACTTGATGATAACCGGCGTATAGATGGCAAGACCATGTTCAGCGGCAAACTCTCCCTTGATGGTGCGGGATCCGGCAACAACCACCGCGCCGGCAGGAATCTCCAGCGGATGATCTGCCGTTTTTCTGTAAACCCTGTTCAGGGCAATATCATAAACCGGTGTTGAACCATTAAGAATAACGCCTGTCCCGATCACGGCACGCTCCCTTACGATCGTACCTTCATAGATGCCGCAGTTGCCGCCAACCATCACCTCATCCTCAATAATGACGGGCATGGCTCCAACCGGTTCCAGCACACCGCCTACCTGAACGCCGGCAGAGAGATGGACCTTTTTTCCAACCTGGGCACAACTCCCCACAAGAGCATGGGAATCAATCATGGTTCCTTCATCGACGTAGGCTCCAACGTTGACATAGGCAGGAGGCATCATGACCACCGATGGGGCCAGATACGAGCCGTCACGTACCGCCGATCCGCCGGGAACGATGCGGACATTGTTCTCCAGTGTAAACTGTTTAAGCGGGTAGGTATCCTTGTCAATAAAGGTAAAACCGGCTCCATGCTCATCAAGCGGTACCATTGCTGCCTGAAGCCTGCCAAGTCGCATGCCGAGCAGAATACCCTGCTTGACCCATGTGTTTACAATCCAGTCACTGCCGGATTTTTCTGCCGCCCGTATAATTCCGTCGTTGAGCAGCTGCTTGAACTGCCTGAAAACCGTGCGCGCTTCAGGAATCTCCTGAAGTGCAGCCGCACCGAATGATGAAAATCCAAGTATCTGCTCTTGCAATGCATCGTACTGTCCCATAATCCCGTCTGATGTTTAGATATCGCCGTATTCGGCGGTAATGTCCTTGTTGTTCTTTCTGCTGTAAAACCTGAAATCGTCACTTCTCAGGCTCTCATCCGGCTTGACCTGAACAAAGAGCAGGTGCTGCAGAAACCATTTCAGCTCGGTTTTCAGGTCACTGTTCTGCAACGGCTCGACCACCGTAGGGCTGACGTAGAGATCAAGCTGCTGAAAATTCAAGGGGTGCTTCAGCGCATACTTTCTCAGCCATCGCTCAATCTGGTTGATGGTGGTGAAGCGAGCCTGAACCACACCGGTTCCTCCGCATGCGGGGCACTGGTCACCCATGCGCTGCATCAGACTCGGTCGTATTCTCTCGCGGGTAATCTGCATGATGCCGAAATCCGACATGGGCAGAATATTTGATTTAGCCCGATCGTTACGCAGCTCGGTCTTCATGGAGTCGTAGACCTTTTTGGCATTCTTCTGATCGAGCATGTCAATAAAATCAACAACAATAATACCGCCGATATCCCGAAGCCGAAGCTGCCGGACAATTTCGCGTGCCGCCTCAAGGTTGGTTTTCAGCGAGTTCTCCTCCTGTTCCCGCTTTGCTGCATACCGGCCGCTGTTGACATCAACAACAACCATGGCTTCGGTATGCTCGATAATGATATAACCGCCCGACTTCAGCCAGACCTTGCGGGAAAAGATCGATTCAACATCCTTGGCAATACCGTACCCTTCAAAAAGGGGCAGTTTGCCCTGGTAGAGGCTGACGTTTTTAACCATCTCAGGAGCTGCCCACTGTATATAGTTCAGCGTCTCCTTGTGAATCACCGATGAATTGGCCACAATTTCCGTAACGTCGGAGGTCAGGGAGTCACGCAGAACACTGGAGATGATGGTATCCTCCTTGAATATCAGTTGCGGAGGAGCGGCATCCTGAAGTTTTTCCTCAATCTGGGTCCATTTGGCAAGAAGCTTTTCGAGATCCTGCTTCAGAAGGGTCTCCTCCTGGTCTTCGGCAACCGTGCGGATAATCGCACCGAATCCTTCCGGCAGCATGGAGCGCACCAGTTTTTTCAGCCTTGACCGCTCCTTGCGCACAACAACACGACGGGAAACGGCAACCTGCCCGCCGCCAAAGGGCAGGAGCACCATGAAACGACCGGCAATGGTAATATCTGAGGTAAGTCGTGATCCCTTGCTGCTGATAGGTTCCTTGATAACCTGAACAAGAATGGAGTCATTCGGCTTGAGTTTTCCGGCGATCATCTGGGTATAGGACTGCCGCTTCTCAGCCTTCTCCTGCTCGTCGCCTGAGGGGCGCTTGCCGCCGCTTCTGGCAGAGGCTTTTACACTCTGATCAGCCGCTGGCTGTACCTGTACCGGAGCCGCGTTTAACAAGTCATCACTGTCGGCATCCTCTGCGCCGACAACAGCATCATCATCATCATCATCCTCAATCAGCGCACGATAATCCTCACTCGTTGTGCCTACATCGGAAAAGTGCAGAAATCCGTCGGACTTCTGTCCGATATCGACAAACGCGGCTTTCAGGCCCTCAACAACCTTGTGAACCCGTCCGAGATAGATATCACCGATACTTCTCCGGCTTTCAGGGCGCTCAATAATCAACTCCGCCAGACGGCCCTCCTCAACAAGAGCGACCTGTATCTCATCGCCGGTCTTGTTCATCAACAACTGCTTATTCAAACTCTTCTTCATTCGTTAACTCTTTTTATAATGGTAAGAACCAGAGGCGGAACACCTTCTGTAACGCTGTATAAATATTTTTTTATATCCTCGCCCGGCTATCCCTGAGTCTCCGCCTGATTGCCTTGGGCTTTCAATTAAATCCAGCTCTCCGGAGCTGTACAAGAGACGATATTGCGGAATAAACAGATACCCTGAAGCTATCCATCAGGAACGCAGAAAACCCTGCAGGGAACGGGAACTGCAAGCCAGTTGTCAAGATAATAAATTATATAAGGAAACAGCAATACCGGCCCGGACAACTCCGGGATGGAAACCGGTGGCGACAAAAAACAGCTGAAATTTCCGCCCTCTTCTTTCAGGGCAAGATCCTGTTGTATAACTTCATGATACCCGTTTTTTGAGCATCCGGAAAATGTTGCCGCATATCGTTGTCGACGTATCCGATCATGGTAAAGAATATGCCTGATGAACACCTCCTATGAATGGCCGCTATGGCAAACCTCCGAATTTGTCTGCGGTATTGATGAAGCGGGACGGGGGCCGCTGGCCGGGCCGGTAGTTGCCGCAGCGGTAGTATTTCCCCGATGGTTCAATCCGGAAGAGAGCATCCTCGAGAAGCTCGATGATTCCAAAAAACTCTCTGCCAGAGTGAGAGAAGAGCTTGCTCCGGCAATCAAGGCCGCCGCCCTTTTCTGGGCTGTTACGGAGATCGATCCGGAGATTATTGACCGGATCAATATCTTTCAGGCAACCATGCTTGCCATGAACCGTTCGGTTGAAACCCTCGGCATGCTGCCGCATCTGCTGCTCGTGGATGGCAACCGTTTCAGGCCTCATCTGCCGATACCGTACGAAGCCATTGTCAAGGGTGATGCCAAGGTCTTCTCCATTGCGGCAGCATCCGTGCTTGCCAAAACCCGAAGGGATGAGATCATGACAGCGTGCAGCAGAAGCTGGCCCGAATATGGCTTTGATCGCCACTTCGGCTATGCAACCGCCGAACATGTTCGGGCAATCCGGCAGTACGGGCGATGCCCTCTGCACAGAGTAAGCTTCAGGCTGAAAGAACTGGGAGAAAAATAGCGACAGCCATGCACGATCCGCACCAGCTCGGACAACAGGGTGAGCAGCTCGCCGCCGACTTCCTTGAAAAAAAGGGGTACCGGATCATTTCACGAAATTACCGCTATCACCGCAATGAGATTGATATCATTGCCCGATATAAAAGAACGCTCTGTTTTATAGAGGTGAAAACCCGCTCCTCAACCGAAAAAGGTCATCCGGCAGAAGCCGTAACACCCGGGAAACAGAAGGAGATCATCAAGGCTGCCCGCGCATACCTTGCATTCTGCGTTCATGAAGAGTGTGACTGCCGGTTCGATGTTATCGCAATTCTGATAGAGAGCATGCATGAAAGCGGAATCGACAGGTTTACTGTCGAGCATTTTGAGGATGCATTCTGGGCCGATTGATCAACATGAAAGATCAACGCTGTTTATTTGTTCCGAAACCCGATTACTGCGGTTGGCGGTGCTCGAAAGACAAGCATAATGACCGCATTTTTATTATCTTGAAGCTCAATTTTCATCTCATCAGTTAGAGCAGATAATTATGCAGGAAGACGATATTCTGAGCACAGTAGCCCCTACCGCTCCATCAACCTACGGAGCAAACAACATCCAGGTTCTTGACGGCATAGAGCATGTCCGCATGCGTCCTGCCATGTATATCGGCGATATTCACAGCCGGGGCCTTCACCATCTTGTTTATGAAATTGTCGATAACTCCATCGATGAAACACTCGGCGGATTCAATGACTACATCTTTGTCTCACTGAATCCTGATGGCTCAGTAACGGTAATCGACCGCGGCCGGGGTATTCCGGTGGACATTCATCCTGAAAAGCAGAAATCCGCCCTTGAGCTGGTCATGACCGTAATCGGTGCCGGCGGAAAGTTCGACAAGGGCGCCTACAAGGTATCCGGCGGGCTGCACGGCGTTGGAGCCTCGGTGGTCAACGCCCTCTCGGAATGGTGTGAGGTTGAGGTATACCGTGACGGGAACATCTATTTTCAGCGCTTTGAACGCGGCATTCCCCAGGGAGATGTCCGGGTTATCGGGAAAACCGATAAAAAAGGCACGAAAACCACCTTCATGCCCGACCATCAGATTTTCAAGACAACCGAGTTCCGCAAGGATATTATTATCGACCGTATGCGTGAGCTGGCCTTCCTCAACAAGGAGCTGAGCATCACGGTTCAGGATACTGAAGGTATTGACGAGATCTTTCACTATGTAGGAGGCATCAAGGAGTTTGTCCAGTTTACCGATCAGAACCGGATCAACCTGCTCAAGGAGCCGATCTATCTCTATGGCGAAAGGGATTCAACCATTGTTGAAATCGCCCTGCAGTACAACGATTCCTACCAGGAGAACGTCTTCAGCTATGTCAACAACATCAATACCCATGAAGGCGGTACCCATGTCACCGGATTCCGCAAGGCACTGACAAGAACACTCAATGCCTACGCCCAGAAAAATGATCTTCTGAAGAACCTCAAGCTCTCCCTGACCGGTGACGATTTCAAGGAGGGCCTGACTGCCGTTATCTCGGTAAAGGTTGCTGAACCCCAGTTTGAGGGCCAGACCAAGACAAAACTTGGTAACTCGGAAACACAGAGTATCGTCGAAACCATAGTCAATGAGCAGCTTGCGGAGTTTGCCGAAAGCAACCCGAATGTACTCAAGATGATCATTGAAAAGGTGAAGGGTGCGGCCATGTCGAGAGAGGCTGCACGCAAGGCCAAGGAGCTTACCCGCAGAAAATCGGTACTGGAGAGCTCGGGACTTCCCGGAAAACTTGCGGACTGCTCCATCAATGATCCGGAACACTGTGAACTCTATATCGTAGAGGGTGACTCTGCAGGCGGCAGTGCCAAGCAGGGACGGGACAGAAGCTTTCAGGCTATCCTGCCCTTGAAGGGAAAAATCCTTAATGTCGAAAAGGCCCGGCTGCACAAGATGCTTGAAAACGAGGAGATCAAGACCATCATTCTCGCCCTTGGAACAAGCTTTGGCGAAGAGGAGTTCTCAACCGAAAAGCTGCGCTATGGGAAAATCATCATCATGACCGATGCTGATGTTGACGGCGCGCATATCAGAACCCTGCTTCTGACCTTTTTCTTCCGCCATATGCGCTCACTTATTGAAGCCGGCCGTGTCTTTATTGCCCAGCCGCCTCTTTATCTGGTAAAATCAGGCAAGGAGCAGCAGTATGCGTGGGATGATGACGAGCGCAACAGCATTACGGAGTCCATGAAAAAAATGCAGAAAGGCAAGGCCAATATCCATATCCAGCGCTACAAGGGTCTTGGAGAGATGAACCCTGAGCAGCTCTGGAGTACAACCATGGACCCTGCTCACCGTTCACTGCTGCTGGTAAATGTCGAAAATGCCATGGAAGCCGATCAGGTATTCTCGACGCTCATGGGTGACAAGGTTGAGCCTCGCAGGGAGTTTATCGAGAAAAACGCAAGATATGTCCGCCGCTTAGATGTCTGAGGTGCGGACATAGACCTCCTTGCGGAGTTGCTGTACCCATTCTGAAAATAACCTGCGGTTTTTGTTGTCAAGAGCCTCCTCTTCAAGAAAGGAGTAATCCTTCTCCGGATTCACCGTATGGGCAGCAACCCGCTCGTTCAGCCTGATGATGGTGTAGAAGGACTCCCCCTGCGGAGGATCGATCTTCGAAGGAGGACTGATATCTCCCGGATTTTTCAGGGCCGTGATAATTGCCCTCAGCTCCGGACGCAGGGAGGGAAGGGAGATATACTCACCCACACCACCGATTGAAGAGATAACGCCACCAAGCTTTGCTGTGGATGGATCGTCAGAATATTTGGATGCCATCTCGGAAAACGATGACTTGCCGCTGAGTATATCGGCCCGAATTGAATTCAGGAGCTGGTCCACTCCGCTAAAATCATCTTTCGAATGGTCGAAGGCGACAAGAATATGGCGGACGTGAATGGCATTCGGCTCCTTGTTCAGCAGCTGAATGATATGATAGCCGTAGCGGGTTTCAATAATACCGGAAACCTCACCCTCCTTGAGCGAAAAAGCTGCCGTTTCAAAACTTGGAATAAGCGACCCTTTCTGAACATATCCGAGATCACCACCAAGCCTGGCCGAACCGGGATCCTGGGAGTATTTCCTTGCCAGCAAGGCAAAGTCCGCGCCGCCCTGAAGCTCCTTGCGAACTGCCTGGATCTTGGTAAGCGCCTGAAGTTGTGCGTCAGCAGACACTGCGGGATATTTCATGATCTGGGAAACTTTAACCCCTTCCGGAATCAATGAAAATTTCTCCCTGTTGGCGTTATAATAGTCCATCACCTCACCTGAAGTAACCTTAACTCCGGCCGAGCGTTTCCGCCGAAGGGTCTGTATCAACTCCTGATTGCGGATCTCCGTGCGAATCTCGTCGCGGATAGCGGGGAGCGTTTTACCGAAACGGGTTTCCATCTCCTCTTTAGAGGCAAATCTTGCTCTCAACTGCTTGAATCGGTCTCCTGCTGTAGAGGAAATAGCGTTTTCATCAACTTTAACGCTGTCAATTTTTGCTTTCGAAAGAATAATCTGCTGCTCGATCAGACCGTCAAGTATCCTGCGGGATAAGCCGGTATCCTTAGCCAGTTCAGGGGACTGAAGTCGAGCCATAAGAGCCCGGGAGTCAATTTCCGATTTCAGGATGACCTCGCGACCAACCACAGCGACAATCCGGTCGGCAACTTCGGCATAAGATGGTGTGGTGATTGATGCCAAACCGGAAAGAAAGAGCAGTGCTGCTTTCCCTGATATTTTTTTCATTACAATGATCCTGACTTATAAATATTGTTCAGACACCGAAACAGTAACATAACTAGCGTATCCGTAAATCGGAAAAGGCAAACAGACTCAGGAAACCTTGCTGCCTCTCAGATGCACAGGGGTTTTAGATAATCTGAGCCAGTCAAAAACAAGCGGTGCAGCAACAAAGATCGAAGAGTAGGTTCCGATAAGAATGCCGCAAAAAACAGCAAAAGCAAAGCCCCTGATGGCCGGACCGGCAAAGATAAAGAGAACAAAAACAGAGAGCAGAACGGTTCCTGAGGTAATAATCGTACGGCTCAGCGTCTGGTTCATGCTTTCATTGAATATTCTTTCATAGTCCGCCGGTTTCTGACCGCGAATCCGCTCCCGGATACGATCATAGACAACAACGGTATCGGTAATCGAGTAACCGGCAATGGTAAGAAATGCAGCAATGATGCTCTGGTCCATCTCAAGCGGCATAAAATCAAACAGCCCGCCCAAGAGACTGAAGAGACCGAGAACTGAAAGAATGTCATGGAATATGGCAATCACCCCGGCGGTTGCAAATTTTATCTCAAAACGGATACCGACATAGAGCAAAATTGCAATGAGCGAAGCCAGCAGTGCTTTCAATGCTGACCATTTCAGGTCGGAGGCAATACTTGGGCCAACGGCATCAATACGGACAATTTCATGCGGATTATTCTTGAGCCGGGCATCAAAAGCGCCCGAAACAAGGGATTTCAGTTCATTGGTCTCTCCGCTGAACACGGTACTGAACAGAAACGAGCGATCAAGACCATACTGCTTGAGCGATCCGGAAATACCTGCCTCATCAAGCACAGCACGAACCGCACTGACATCAATATTTTTATCAAAACGGATCAGTACCTCCGATCCGCCCCGGAAGTCAATACCGTAATTCAGCCCTTTTACCGCAAGGGAGATCAGGCCGGACGCAAGCAGAATCAGTGAAAAACCGTAGGCAATTTTACGGAATCCTATAAAATCAAAGTTTGTCTTGTGAAAAATCCTCATTGGTCATACATCTTGAAAATTAACCGAAACTTTTTTCAGACAAAAGGTTCTTGCCCATGAGAAACGAAAAGATCTCTTTTGTCACAACTATCGAGGTAAACAGGCTCGCTGCCGTACCGATCATAAGTGTAAGGGCAAAACCCTGTATAGGCCCGATACCATAGGTATAGAGCAGAAATGCTGCAACCATTGTGGTAACATGTGAGTCAAGAATCGAGGAGAATGCCCGATCATAACCCAACTCTATGGAGGAGGTCAACCCCTTGGAGGCATCAAGTTCCTCTCTGATTCGCTCATAGATCAGAACATTGGCATCCACTGCCATCCCGATGGTCAGGACTATACCTGCGATACCCGGCAGCGAGAGCGAGGCACTGAAACCTGCCAGTACCGAAAGCACGATGAGAATATTAAGAACAAGCGCTATATCGGCGGCAATACCTGCTTTTTTATAGTAGAGCAGCATAAATACGGATACTGCCAGAAATGACCAGGAGAGGGAGAGCATCCCGGCTCGAATGTAATCAGCACCAAGAGACGGCCCTACGGTACGCTCCTCAATAATTCTGACCGGGGCGGGAAGAGCGCCGGCCTTCAGCACAATTTCCAGATCCTTTGCCTCCTCCAGACTCTCAATACCGTTAATGACGGAGTTCCCTCCGGGAATCTTTGACTGCACAACGGGAGCGCTGTAAACCGCACCATCAAGCACTATAGCAATACGCTTTCCGATATTTGCGCCGGTAATGCGTGCCCATTTCGACGTCCCCTCAGAGTTCATCGACATCGTCACCTCCGGCTGTACACCTTCTGAGCCGAATGTTGCCTTGGCTTCGGTTATGACCCCGCCGGTAAGTTCAGGGCTTTTTTTGACAAGGTAGACCGAGTAGAGCTTCTCTCCGCTCGGACCGACATCAGGCTTGGCGGCAAGAAGCAGCTCGGTATCCAGAGGAAGCAGGGCCTGGATATCGCTTCGCTTGAGCAGGGAAAGCACGAACTCTTTTGACTGTTCCGAAGTGTATGCGTTACCGTTTTCAGAAACGCCGACTACATTATAAAGCGGTTTTGCTGCGTTTTGATTTGCCGCAGTGGCCGGAGCCGCAGGTGCCGCTCCGGCAGGTGATCCGGGTACCGGCAATGATGCTGATAATGGCTTTGATGCCGAGGAGTCAGAAACGGCTGCCGGTGGTGCGGTACCGTTCTGGACAAGATAGGTATTGATCCGGTCAAGCGTTCTGACAAGAACCTCAGGATCCCTCAAAAGCCTGAACTCAAGCTTCGCCGTACCCTTAAGCAGGTTTCTTACCCTGTTTTGATCAGAAATACCCGGAAGCTCTATGATGATTTTTCTGCTCCCCTGGGTGGTAATGACCGGTTCGGCTACACCATACTGGTCAATTCGGTTTCTGATGATCTCCTTGGCTCGACTCAGGGCATCATCGGACTCCTTTTCAAGCTTCGAAATAATCTCCCGGTCACTGTTGCGTATATCATAAAAATAGCGGCTCAGTCGAATGTTCTCGATTTTGAACTCGGCTACGATCAGTTCAAGCACACTCGCATCGCTTTTCGCGGCCTTTGCTCTTACCGAATTCATGATCTCGGTAAACTTTGCATCCTTGTTCCACGCTTTCTGCTCAAAGAGATCAATCTGGTCAACTTCCATAACCAGATGCATTCCCCCTCTGAGATCGAGACCAAGTTTAAGACTCTTTTTCCGTGCATTTTCAAGCTCTTCACGGTGACTCAGCGCATATTTGAGACTATCCTGAGCCGATCTATAACTGTTAAGCTGCCGGGAAAGGGAGTAGTCACTCCAGGTAGGCCATAATGACCAAACCGCAACAAGAGTGACCAGAGCAATCAGAAGAAGATTAAAACGTTTATTTTTCATTGATGACATCGCTTTGCGCTCAGAAGAAATAATTCAGCCAATATATAAAATGGGGTATTGATTAGCTAACAATCTGCTCGGGGCCCATAACAGGTACCTATCGGCGTTTCCCCCGGTTTTTACCGACGCTATGGCTCTTATTCGTTAATCATCTACTACCCCTCATCCCGCAAGCCTGCCGAATCAACAGAATACCCCTCCATATCTTCAGCGGAATACAAAAAAACCAGCCCTTACGTATAGATATAACCCTCCTCCAGGAGCGGATCCATGACTAAACAGCGTGATTGCGTGCGCTCCAGCAGATAAGCTGAAATCATTCGATTGTTTTTATTACCATAAGAGGACATTTTAGTCCCTATTGCCCTTGCGGTGACCGCGATAACGGCTATAATCAAACAGTGCTTGCCGAAAACACTTTTACTTTACTTTTACTCTGCTTGCCGGATATCTCCGGTCAGTCGGCAGCGGCGGCCCTGCTGGGCGCGCCTGTAGCCATTCCTGTACGGCAGATCCCCTTAAATATGCGTATCTTGAGCAGGGAATAAACAAACAGCAACCAAAATGTTTCACGTGAAACAATCCTCAAAACATGTATGATATTATCGTTGCGGGGGCCGGCCATGCAGGCTGCGAAGCTGCGCTTGCCGCGGCGAGGTCCGGATGCTCATGCCTGCTCATAACGACAGACCTCTCGTCGATTGCAAGAATGTCCTGCAATCCCGCCATAGGTGGCGTAGCCAAGGGTCAGATCACAAGAGAGATTGACGCTCTTGGCGGAGAGATGGCCAGAGCTATAGACGCAAACGGGATCCAGTTCAGAATGCTTAACCGCAGCAAGGGGCCTGCCATGCACTCGCCAAGAGCGCAGGCAGACAAGGCGATGTACTCCCTCTATATGCGCAAAGTTATTGAGCGCGAGACCAATATCGACCTGCTGCAGGACACCGTAGTAGGAATCGAATCACATGAAGGCGTCTTTCAGGGAGCAAGAATCTCTTCCGGAAAAGTCATTGCGGGAGGCGCCGCAATTCTCTGCTGCGGAACATTTCTTAACGGCCTCATCCATATAGGAATGAACCATTATGACGGAGGGAGAACAACGGCAGAGCCTCCGGTTCGCGGATTAACCGAGGATCTTTTGCGTCTCGGCTTTATGGCAGGCCGACTGAAAACCGGAACACCCCCAAGAATTGACGCGCGCAGTGTAGATTACTCCCGGGTGGAGAGCCAACAGGGGGATGCGGAGCCATCGGCATTCTCGTTCAGCAAATCACTTGACCTCAATCGACGACAGGTAAGCTGTTACATCACCAAAACAACGCCTCAAACTCATGAGATTCTGAAAAAAGGGTTCAGCCGCTCCCCGCTCTTTACCGGAAAAGTTCAGGGCATCGGCCCGAGATACTGCCCGTCTGTAGAAGACAAGATTTGCCGCTTCCCTGATAAAGAGAGCCACCATATATTTCTTGAGCCCGAAGGGATTGACACCAATGAGATGTACGTGAATGGATTTTCGACGTCACTGCCGGAAGATATTCAGGAAGAGGGGTTGCGTTCCATACCAGGCTTGTGCAATGCAAAAGTTATCCGGCCGGGATACGCAATTGAATATGACTATTTCTTCCCGTACCAGATAAAGGGTACGCTGGAAACCAAACTCATAGAAAACCTCTACTTTGCCGGGCAGATCAACGGGACATCAGGATACGAGGAGGCTGCCGCCCAGGGATTAATGGCCGGCATAAACGCTTCATTGAAAGCAAGATCCCGACCACCTATCAATCTCAGGCGCTCAGAGGCCTATATCGGCGTCCTGATTGATGATATCATCACAAAAGAGACGCTCGAGCCCTACAGAATGTTTACCTCTTCTGCTGAACATCGCCTCCACCTTCGCCATGATAATGCGGATGTGCGCCTTGTGACCTTTGGATATGAAGCGGGACTTGTTCAGCATGAAACCTATCATCAGTGCCTTTCTAAAATAGAGAAGATTAATCATCTTAAGGCATTATGTGCAAACACAAGACTGCAGCCCGAAGAGATAAACCGCATACTGGCAAAATCAGGCTATGCCCCTGTAGAGATCGGCCAGCATGTGGCATCACTGCTGAAAAGGCCAGGAATCACCCTTGAGCTGATTCTTGCTGAATCAGAAGCATTTCGAAACAGTGTTCATCAGATAACCATTGACCGCTCAATCTATGAACAGGTTGATATTGACCTTAAGTATGAAGGCTATCTTAAACGTGACCTTCTGATGGCTGAAAAGATCTCAAGACTGGAATCACTCAGGATACCGCCCCAGTTCAAATATGACGGGATATCCGGGCTTTCAAACGAAGGAAAAGAGAAGCTGAAAAAACACAAGCCCGAAACAATTGGAGTCGCCTCACGAATACCGGGCGTTTCCCCTTCAGATATTTCAGTTCTTACCGTTCGCCTTGGACGTTAAGCGAGCCATATTGTTTCACGTGAAACACCATTTATAGTATCAGGCCTGATATTCATATTTTTATTCCATGGAAAGTATAATCGGTGACATTGTCAATAATGATCTGCTGTTCGGTAAAGATAAAGAGCAGGGGATAGTTGGCGCATACCAGCTGAGCGACACACAAATAAGAGTATTCAATCGTAATGGCGGCTCGGTAACACACCATGACGATACGTTTTTCCCCTATTTTTTTCTCTCTGACAGCTCCCTGCTTGAGGGGTTTGTTCCCGAGTGTGACGAAAAGTTCTGGCTGGTAAAACTCGGCGGCTCGAACTACTATCAATATCTTGCCATATTCAAAAGCTGGCGAAACTATCGCGGGGCTCTTGACTCTTTAAGCAACAGACGTTTTGGCGAGAGTGCCGATCAAGGTATCCAGAGTCCGGCAGTTGAGAACAGTTCACACATATATAATAAAGGCGATGCCGTCACTCAGTATTTTCTTCAGAGCGGCAAAACCCTCTTCAAGGGTATGATCTTTGATGATCTCTACCGTATGCAGCTTGATATTGAAACGAATTACAATCCCGAAAAGCGTGATGGCGCGGCAAACGGGATCGGTTCTGATGAGATCATTATTATCTCTTTTTGTGATAATCGTGGATGGGAGGCTGTTCTCCATTCAAAAAAGAGCTCTGAACGGGAGCTGCTTAAAGCGGCAGTGGCACTTATAGGTGAAAAAGATCCTGATGTTATCGAGGGGCACAACATATTCAGCTTTGATCTTCCCTATCTGCAGCGCAGATGCGAAAAATATGGTATTCCTTTTTCGATAGGGAGAAACAACCTTCAGCCTAAAACATACCCGTCAAGCATACGTTTCGCTGAACGGAGTATTGATTACACCTTTTATGATATCCCCGGGAGGCATGTTATTGATACTCTTTTCCTGGTGCAGAGTTACGATATCTCGAAGCGCTCCATGCAGAGCTACGGTCTGAAAGCCGTGGCTAAACATTTTGGTTTTGCTTCACCCGACAGAACCTACGTTGACTACAAGGATATAGCCGCGCTTTGGGAAAATAATCATGCAAAACTTCTTGCCTATGCGCTTGATGATGTTCGCGAAACAAGGGCTCTCTCCTCTTTACTTTCTGCCAGCAATTTTTATCTCTCACAAATGCTGCCGTATACCTATGCAATGACCGCCCGCATAGGCCAGGCTGCGAAGATCGAGGTTCTTCTGGTCCGCGAATACCTCCGCCTTAAACACTCTATCCCCAGGCCCACTGCCGGTCAACAGCACTCCGGAGGATATACCGAAGTCTTCCTGAAAGGGATTCTCGGCCCTATTGTCTATGCTGATGTTGAGTCACTCTACCCCTCTATCATGCTCTCTTACGATATATGTCCAAAAAGTGATGAATTGAAGGTCTTTCCGGGTGTGCTCAATGATCTGAAGGAGCTGCGTTTCAAGGCTAAAGATCGATCACTCAAAGAAAAAGAGTGCGGAAACAAATCGCTTGCCGATAATTTTGATGCCATGCAAAGCTCATTCAAAATAGTTATCAATGCCATGTACGGCTATCTTGGTTTCAGCGGAGGGATATTCAATGATTTTGCAGAAGCGGACAGAGTGACATCAACCGGACAGAGTATTGCAAAAAAAATGATTGTCGAGTTTGAAGCCAGAGGATGCCGTGTTATTGAGGTTGATACGGATGGTATTCTGTTTATTCCACCACCTGAAGTGATACGTGAAACTGATGAAAGATTGCTTGTCAGCGAAGTTTCTGCGCTTATGCCGGAAGGCATTAAAATAGGGTTTGACGGGCGATACAGAAAGATGATCTCCTACATGAAAAAAAATTATGCGCTGCTCAGCTATGAGAACGTCATGATTCTGAAAGGATCTTCGCTTACAAGCAGAAGCGGCGAGAAGTTCGGGCGTGATTTTGTCCGCAGAGGCTTTGAAAAGCTTCTCAGCGAAGATATTGAAGGGCTTCACAATCTTTTCACCGAGTACCGGAATAAAATTCTAAACCATGAACTTGATGTTTCCGAGTTTACAAAAACAGAATCGCTGAAAAGCACCGTTGAACAATACGCCGAAGATGTGAAATCAGGCAAACGTTCAAAGGCAATAACCTATGAAATCGCTATCAAGAAAGGCCTTCGGGTAACAAAAGGGGACCGGATCACCTACTATATCTCCGGAACAGGAGCGGGCAGTGCCTCGTATGAGAAAGGCAAGCTCTCCACGGAATGGAAAAAAGAGAATCCTGACGAGAACACGCACTTCTATCTTAAACGACTTGATGAACACTGCCAGAAATTTCTTCCTTTTTTCAAGCCGCAGGATTTCAGCATGCTTTTTTCTGATGATACGCTCTTTTCATTTTCTGCCGATGGGATTGAGCTGATAAGGGATATCCGCCATACCGAGAGCTACAACCCAGGGAGTGATCTTGCTTTATGAAAAGCCTGTTTCGGTTTTGTTTGTTTATACTGTATCTTTTTGTCCTCTGTTGAGGAACTATATATCCTGTTTCCCTGTAGTGTTACAGGCTATTGGAACATAATTTTTAAATATTTTTTTGAAACTAACATGGCAGACAATAAAGTACTTCCTGTTTCAAGTGATGTCAGCTGGATCGGTGTTCTCGATCCCGGTCTTATTACCTTTGACATCGTAATGGAGACAAAATATGGCACAACCTATAACTCCTATTTCATCAATGCGGAGAAAAAGACCATTATAGAGACAACAAAGGAGAAATTCTGGCCTGAATATCTTGCCAAAATAAAACAGGTTACCGACCCTTCTGAGATAGAGTATATCATTGTTGACCACACGGAACCGGATCACTCAGGCAATGTCCGAAACCTGCTTGCCGTGGCTCCAAATGCAACCGTAGTCGGCAGTGGTAACGCGATCAAATTTCTCCGCGACCAGACCGGCCATGACTTTAAATCACTTGTTGTAAAAACAGGAGATTCGCTTGATCTTGGCAATAAAACGCTTCATTTCATCAATGCGCCCAATCTTCACTGGCCTGACACCATCTATACCTGGCTTGAGGAGGACCGGATTCTTTTCACCTGTGACTCTTTCGGCTCCCATTTCTCGCACGAAGAGATGTTTGATGACCTTGTGGGTGATTTTGACGATGCCTTTACCTACTATTTTGATGCTATTCTCAGACCGTTCAGTAAATACATGATTCAGGCGGTAGAAAAAATCAGAGCTCTTGACATACAGACCATCTGTCCCGGTCATGGTCCCATCCTGAGATCAAACTGGAAAAAATATGTAGATCTCTCTTTAAAATATGCGACTACAGCCATTGCGATGCCACAGGAAAAAAATATCCTGATTGCCTATGTTTCTGCCTATGAAAACACCACTCTGCTTGCCCATAAAATAGCAGAGGGTCTCCGCCGGTCGTGTGATTTCAATATTGAGATTTGTGACATAGAGTCTATGCATTTTTCAAAACTTGAGGACAAGATCGCCCACTGTTCAGGAATTATCGTGGGATCGCCTACGATAAACCAGAATATACTGCCGCAAATCTATCAACTCTTCGCGGCCATAAACCCGATCCGTGACAAGGGAAAGCTCGGCGCCGCTTTCGGCTCTTATGGATGGAGCGGTGAGGCAGCAAAAATGATTGAAACAAATTTCTCACTGCTCAAGCTGAAAGTTTTTGAACAGAATGTTATGGTAAAGTTCAAACCTCATGAGCCTGAATTTGAAAAATGCATCGATTTCGGCAAGGCCTATGCAGATAAAATGATTGAGATCTACCAGTTGAGCTGCAATCTGTGATCAAACAGAGGTATTGGCTGTTGAAAACCAAAAAGGGTTACCGGAAACGGTAACCCTTTTTTTATATACAATTAACGATACAGCTACTATGGAGATGGCCGTCGCCGCTACCCGGCCGCTGATTCGTCGGGGCTTAACGGAGAGCGATAGCGGTGAAGTACGTTATTTAAAAATAATCTCTTCAACTATCGGACGCTCAAGGGCGGCATTAAGTTTGTTGCGTATATCCTGTTTTCGAAAATTCAGTTCCATGCGCCATGAGGGATTTTTCACCCGGATAAAGAGCTGTCCGCCGGTAAATCGCTCAATGGAGGTGGCACCGGCAATAGCCTCACCAACAACACTGTTCCATATCTGGAGTGTCTTGTACTGCTCATATGCCTCTGTAAGCCCTAACGACTGGCACATAGCGCCGACTACAGAAGAGATTTTTTTCGGATCTTTTGTTCTTGACACCGCTCAATGCTCCCGGTTGTCTTTCAGTGATTCCACAGAGAATGCCGTAATGTTTTTCTGATCTTTTTTTTCTGTCGATGTAATGATGGTCTGCCCGCAATCTTCCAGAATAGTGAATATATCAGCAATCCTTGAAGCATCAAGTTCGCTGAAAATATCATCAAGCAGACAGATCGGCTTTTCAGCGGTCTTTTCGTAAAAAAAACGGTGCTGAGCAAGCTTCAGTGCGATAAGAAATGTTCGTAACTGACCCTGTGAGGCGTATTTCCTGATCTCTTTGCCGTTGATGAAAAAAAGAAGCTCATCGCGGTGAGGTCCGCTCATTGTCTGAGCACGCATCATCTCATAGCTTTCGGTCTCGTGATATTTTTGCGTGAATCGACGATATAGCTCATCGACTGAACTATCTGCACTGAGCGTACCCAGTGAACTTCTGTAGAGAAGAGATGGCTCCTCATGAAGCGATAATTGCAGATAAAGCTCGCGAAAGTGCGAAAAAAATTCATGTATAAATGAGAGCCGTGCGTGTACAATTGAAGCGGCAAGTCTTGACAGATTTTCAGTCCAGAGGGCAAGCATTCCTTCCTGCGGGAATTTTTTCTCAGCTAATTGGGCTAACAGCGCATTTCTTTGCTGAAGAACCCTTCGATAAGCGATCAGATCATCAAGATATCTTCTGTCTGTCTGGCTTATAGCGTTGTCAATAAACCGCCTTCTTTCCGCAGGTGCGCCATTGACAATAATCATTTCCGGAGGAGAAAAGGTAATGCAGGGTACCCGGCCTATATGGCTTGAAAATGGCTTTATTTCACTGTTATTGACCGCTACCAGCTTCTCCTTCTCTTTGGTATAGCTGATTTTCACCGTCACACCGTAGCCTGAACAATCCTTAAACGTGCTTTCAAGCAGAAAATAATCCGTAGTAAAAAGAAGACAATCACTATCCGCTGCGCCGACAAACCCTTTTGTCAGTGCACAATAGTGGATACCTTCAAGAATCGAGGTTTTTCCTGATCCGTTATGGCCGTAAATAAGATTAATCCCTTCTGACGGCTCAAAAACTGACGAGCGGTGATTCCTGAAATTCTCATACTGTATATGTTCAAGCAGCAATAATTCCCCTCATCGTTCAAGGCATCCCGGTTATTTCTGAGTAAGAAATGGTTAACAAGTAGAATGGCGCACATAAACAGTCCTCTCCCGACGTGTCGGGAGAGGAGATTCTTTTACCTATCATTCAAAGATAGCTTAACGACAATAAATTGAAGACGATAACCATCAATTATTGATTCGGACAGGCATGACCAGAATAATCAGTTTATCATCCTCTTCCTCCTTGTGCGGCTTGAAAATCACCGCCGTTGTAGGACTTTTCAATTCTATACGAATCTCATTGTCATCAAGATGTGCAAGGGCAGCTTCGATAAACCGTGAATTAAAGCCGATGGTGATAGGTTCACCACTGTAGGTACAGGGCAATTCTTCCTGTGCAGCTTCACCCTCATTGGTGTTTTCGGCCAGTATTTTCAGCACTTCACCTTCAATAACAATCTTGACATCTCCGATACTTGAA
Organism: Candidatus Chlorobium masyuteum; assembly: GCF_011601315.1. Classification (NCBI taxonomy): domain Bacteria; kingdom Pseudomonadati; phylum Chlorobiota; class Chlorobiia; order Chlorobiales; family Chlorobiaceae; genus Chlorobium; species Candidatus Chlorobium masyuteum. Next base: position 700,767 of record NZ_JAAORA010000001.1, read on the forward strand.
AAACGTCCTACCCGCTTGACAGAATCATAGATCAACGACCGATCAACAATCATATGCTTGTCATGCTCTACAGGAATAACCGCATCATAATTAGGATATGGTTCAACAATGAGCGCTGCATCAAGAACAATATTTCCACTGATGAATCGCACAAAACGCCGCTCTGAATCGATACTCATGGTAACGGTTTCATGCTGTGCAAGCTTCTGGATTATTGACAGAACTCTTGCCGGAACAACTATTTTCTGTTTTTCAGCAATATCCGTTGATGAGCTTTTTCTGCACCTTACCAGTCTGTGCCCGTCAGTCGAGACTGCGGTAATAACCGATCCTTCAAGTTCAAACAGGACACCCATCATGGCCGGCCGCATACCATCAACACTACAGGCAAAAATTGTTTTCTGAATGAGATCCTGAAGTTCCTCTGTTGCAAGTTCAAGAGAGATGTCGTAGATCTTCTCGTACTTCTCCTGTTTGCTTTCAAACTGGCAGGGTATTTTATAGCGGCCCTTGTCAGTTTTGATGTGAACAGTACCATGATCACTGATCTCCTGCCTTTCGATTTCGAAGGTAACAGAGGTATCATACATGCTTCTGAGAAAATCCTGGAGAGTTCTCGCCTTGATTCCGATGTTGCCGGTGTCAGAGGTATCCACATCACTTCTGGCGGTAATGGAAAGTTCTCCGTCTGTTGCAAAAAGCGTCAGAGTTCCGGACTCTATGGATAAGTGAACATTTTCAAAACGCGGATCCATAGTTTTTGCAGGAATTGCCTGTGCAACCTTGCTTACAGCATCCTGCAGTTGACGAATTGAGGAAGTTAATTTCATCTGCTCCAACTTTTACTATTTAATATTTATAGAACATTGTTGTTGTTGTAGAGAGTGTTGATATCTGGACAACTCCATTCAAGACTCTTCTATTGTATTGTAAAGATTACAGTTAATCAAGTTTATCATAACCTCTTCTCTGTTGATAACCCCCTCTGTTTTAATCAGGCGGTCTGTGCGAAGTTTGTTGATAAGATAGGTTTTGAACCTTTTATGTTGATAACCCTTCACTTGCCAAGATTGCGCCAACACCTTTTTAACATGTTGTAAACATAACCATACCTACATTGAAAGAATCTCGATTCTTTTGCGGATCTCTTCAATTTTTTTCCGCTCTTCGGTAAATGTATCGACTCTTTTTGTAATGGTAGTGACTGCGTGAATGACTGTTGAGTGATCTCTGCCACCAAAATGAAGGCCGATGGTCTTCAATGAGGAGTCGGTAAGGTTTTTTGCGAGATACATGGCAATTTGGCGGCCGACAGCAATCTCCTTTTTTTTGGATTTTCCCTTCAGATCATTGGGAGTAATGGAGAAGTAGGCACATACAGCTTTTTCAATCGTGTCGAGTGTCAGACGTTTTGTTGTATGTCGGATAATGTCCTTGAGGGTTGATTTAGTGAAATTCAAATCAATTTCCCTGTTGTCAAGAGATTGTGCCGCAAGCAGTTTGACAATGCATCCTTCAAGCTCCCTGACGTTTTCCGTTACATTTGTTGCAATGAATTCAATAACATCTTCATCAAGCGGAACGCCACCCTGGCGCAGTTTGCTGAGTATGATGGCCTTTCGTGTTTCATAGTCCGGAGGCTGAATATCGGCTGAGAGTCCCCAGTTAAAACGCGAAATAAGACGGTCTTCAATACCTTTGATATCCTTTATAGGCCTGTCCGCGGAGAGGATAATCTGTTTGTTGGACTGGTGAAGGGTGTTGAAAATATGAAAAATCTCCTCCTGCGTTTTTTCCTTGCCGGAAAAGAACTGAATATCATCGATGATAAGCACGTCGATGGCCCGGTAAAAGGATGAAAATTCCTGTATTTTACCATTCTGTATTGCGTTAACAAAGTCAATCGCAAATTTTTCACTCGACACATAAAGCACCTGGGCAGATGGCCGGTTTTCACGAACACTGTTGCCGATAGCCTGCATCATATGTGTTTTTCCAAGCCCTACACCACCGTAGATGACAAGAGGATTAAAGGCATTCTGGCCGGGACTCTGTGCAACGGATTTCGAAGCGGCGAATGCCAGTGAGTTGCAATCGCCGCGAATGAGCGTGTCAAAGGTGTACTTGACGTTCAGATGCGTTTCAAAACGGGCCAGATCACGTTCAAACGTACCGTTTCTTTTGGTTTTTAACTCAATACTCTGGTTTGCCGCAATAAAATCACTGTTCATGGTGTTCTGGTGCGGCAGTTCAATCGTTACCGGCTGCCCCTGCGATTTATCCATAACGATTGAATACATCAATCCGGCCTCGGGGCCGATGACAACCTTGAGTGCCTGTTTTAAAAAGGAGGAGTAGTTCTCTTCAATCCACTCATAGAAAAATTGGCTCGGAACCTCAATGGTCAGTTCACTCCCGGAAAAGCTTAATGGTTTGATCGGGGAGAACCATGTTTTAAATGCAAGCGGATTTATTTTTTCTTTGATGGCTTCCATGCAGGCATCCCAGACCTGATGTTCCATTGAGGCGCTTTTCTGGTTTTTGATCTGCGGATAGTCAGGGAGCGCCTTTGACGTAACTTCGGGCATAGAATACTGGGATTTGAGAGGTAAGGAGCGAAATTGTGTGAGCCATCAACATTTACTGTTCACAAGTTAGTGTTTTAAGTGGATAAAAAACAATTTCCTTAATGAAAATCCCGCAAGATTCCGTGCCCCGGCCGGCATAAGTTTTCAACATCGTATTTTATTTTATTTATTGGTTTTAACGGTATTCTTTGTTACAGTAGTCAACATGTGTGGATTCTTTCGGAAGGGCGTCCTGTCGGGGCTTTTGGGTGAGTGACTTTTTTTATCCACAAACCATCCACATTGTTGATAAGTTGTGGCGGGAATCCGATATTTTACCTCGTTGCATGTTGTTTTATGGGCAGAGACTCTTGCGGTGGACTGTAGTATTTGTTATTGAGTGTTCATTGTGCTAAATTACGCGCCCAGTAATTTTGAATTATTATAAAAGTTTGGAGTTTTAAGCGATGAAAAGAACCTATCAGCCGCGGAATAGAAAAAGAAGGAACAAGCACGGATTCAGGTCGAGAATGGCAACCAAGAATGGTCGTAAAGTTCTTTCTGCAAGAAGAGCAAAAGGTCGTCACGCGCTTTCGGTCAGCAGCGCAATGGGTACGGCCGGACAGTAAGTAGTTTCCCGTCAGGCCTTCAGGCTGTCGGGTTGAATCAATTGCTCTTTTCAGGATTTGAACAAGCCACACCTTCACGCTCTGCGAAAGCATGAGATATTGAGAAAAAAGCAACTGATTTCCCTTTTGTTTTCAAGCGGGATCGGTGTGAGAGGTGATTTTTTGAAAATGGTCTATGCTGATCTCCGCCAGGAGAGCCGCTCTTTTCCAGGCATTCCGGCCATTCTGTTTGCGGTAAGTAAAAAAACTGTTCCATCTGCTGTTCGGCGCAACAGGATAAAGCGCATGATGAGAGAGGCCTACCGGATTGAGCGGTCATCGGTAATAAGGAGCAGTAGCGATGAGCAGGATGGTGCTGAGGCAAAGAGACTCTGTATTGTCTTTCTTTTTACGGGCAGAAAAAAAACACTCCCGGAGTTGCAGGCATTCAGGGAGGAGATCAGACGGTTAATGCAGGGGATGAGACTTTCCTGACAGAGGGAGTCAAAGACAGGCTTTTATATCTAATGCAGCACTCATGACGGGCAGCGTTTTTTGCCGGATAAAGGATGAAAGCATGACTATCTGGAAGTATGTCAATGAGGTACCGATTTTACTGATAAAGTTTTACCAGGCTTTTCTTTCGCCTCTTCTTGGCTCTTCCTGCAGATACTACCCTACCTGTTCCGCCTACGCGCTTGAAGCTTTTCGCACTCATAATTTTTTTTACGCCGTCTGGCTGACAGTGTGGCGTATTCTTCGATGCAACCCCTTTGCAAAGGGCGGGTTTGACCCGGTACCCTTGCGTAACAACGATCTTCACGGTAAAATTAAAGAGAGAGGTAATGGATAGAAAATCATTGACAGGCCTTGCGCTTATAGGCTTGATTATGTTCGTCTGGCTGCAGTTCATGTCGCCGGAGAAAAAACTGTTACAGTCACCGGAAGCGGTGAAAACAGAGCAGACCAATCCGCAGGCACTTTCATCCCCTGTGGCAGCGGCTCCTTCCGCAGATACGTTCGGTGTTTTTGCCACTGCGGCCGGAGGTCGTGAGCAACTCGTAAAGGTGGATAATGATCTTTTCAGGGCAACGCTCTCTTCCAAGGGCGCCACACTGAAGTCACTGGTTCTCAAAAAGCATCTGAATGGAGAGCGCAAGCCGTTCGATCTGGTCAGCAACACCAGGAACGGAGCCCTTTCACTGCTCTTTCTGACCCGTGAAGGGAAGAAAATTGATACCCGCGATCTCTATTTCAGCACGGTAACGCTTGATTCTGTTCGTGCGATCAGCGGCAAACAGAGTTATGCGGTTCGCTATCACCTTGACATTGCCCCCGCCCAGGCTATTGATATAACCTATCTCTTTTCCGGCGACAGCTATAAAGTCGGCTATGATGTCAAACTGACAGGATTTGCCAGTGAGCTTGCCGGTAATGAGTATCAGCTCCAATGGGATGGTGGACTCGGTTATTCGGAAAAAGACCGCAAGGATGAGTCGCAGAGTGTTCTGGCCGGCGCCTATCTTGGAGGAAGCCTCGTTAAGCTTGATGCGGCCAAAGAGAACGAGACCTACCGTGAAGAGCAGTCCGGAGAAGCCAAATGGGTAGCAGTCCGCAACAAATATTTTGTTGCAGCACTTATTCCCTCCAGGCGTACAGAAGGCATCCATCTTGACGGTAAAAGAACAGCCGGTAACGAGTTTGAGAACTATACGGCAGCGCTGAAAATGGGCGTTCCATCAACCGGAACGGTATCGGATGACAAGTTCAGCCTCTATCTCGGGCCGCTTGACTACAATATTGTCAAGGCACAGAACGCCGGTCTTGAAAAAATCATGGATTTCGGCTGGGACTGGCTGACGAGACCTTTTGCCGAATTTATCATTCTGCCGGTTTTCAGCTGGATGAACACCTTTGTAAGCAACTACGGTCTTATCATTATCATTTTTGCCTTCCTGATCAAGCTGGTCACCTACCCCCTTTCGATGGCTTCGACGAAGTCCATGAAAAAGATGTCGGCACTTCAGCCGGTGCTCAAGGAGCTGCAGGAGAAGTATAAGGATAACCCCGCAAAGCTGCAGAGCGAGCTTGGCAGGATCTACAAGGAGGCAGGAGTCAACCCGATTGGCGGCTGTTTGCCGGTGGTGCTGCAGATGCCGCTGCTCTTTGCCATGTTCTATGTGTTCCGCTCCTCGATAGAGCTTCGTCAGCACAGCTTCCTCTGGGCAAAGGATCTCTCCGTTCCGGATTCCATACTCGACTTCGGATTCAGCATTCCCATGTATGGAAATCACGTTGCGGTCTTCCCGATTCTCATGGCGGTGACGGTTTTTATTCAGCAGAAAATCACACCGACGACGCAGAGCAATGATCAGATGAAGGTGATGATGTACATGTTCCCGGCCATGATGCTCCTCTTTTTCAACAACATGCCGGCAGGCCTCGGTCTCTACTATCTGATGTTCAACATTTTCAGTGTAGCACAGCAGTTCTATATCAACAAGACCACCACTGCCGCCGATATGCCGAATGTGACGCTCACAGCGCCCTCTTCAGGCGGATCCCGTAAAAAGAGCAAAGGGGCGGCGAAAAAGTAAATAGTGGTGTTATGGCGCCAATCGAGCAGGCCGATGTGTGGCTTTTCCGGTTACTGAACCTTCGTCTGGTTCATCCGGCAGTCGACGACCTGATGGTTTTTCTGACCAACGGCTCTCTTTCCCGTCATATCGGCATTCTGGCAGCGCTCTTTATGGTCATCCGCAGGGGCAGGCAGGGTTTTCTTGTAATCCTGCTTGCCCTTCTTGCTGTCGGCATGGCTGATTTCATTGCCTCCGGTATCTTCAAACCGCTTGTCGAGCGCATCCGCCCCTGCTTTGCCCTTGATCAGGTCCGCCTGCTCATCCATCAATCGAGGAGCTACTCGTTTGCCTCATCCCATGCGGCGAACTCGGCAGCGGTTGCCGCCATGACCTGGATTTTCTTTCACCGTGGCGAGAGAATCGAAAAACTCTTTACCTCTCTCATGATCGCCTATGCTCTTGCCATCGGATTTTCAAGGATCTACGTCGGCGTTCACTATCCCGGAGATGTGCTTGGCGGCATCATGATCGGACTTTTCAGTGCAGCTATTGTCTATCTGCTCTTCTCCTGGATCGTTAAGAACATCGTTCAGCCACGCTTCATGCGTCAAAATGCCCTTTCCGGTGAGTGAGGTGTATTGGGGCGTCGATCTTGGCGGAACCAAAATCGAGGCGGTGGTGATCGACAGATCCATGAAACCTCTCCTGCGGCGCAGGATCGCTACTGAGGCTGAAGGCGGCTACATCCACATCCTTGAGCGCATCAGCACGCTTCTTGACATGGTATCCCGTGAGAGCGGACTCGCATTGCCGGAGCGTATTGGAATCGGCACTCCCGGAAGGTATGATGAAGTATCGGGCTTCATGAAAAACTCAAACACGGTTGCACTGAACGGTCGCGATTTGAAACGCGATCTTGAGCAGCTTCTCCATCGGGAGCTGCTCATTGAAAATGACGCCAACTGTTTTGCCCTTGCTGAATCGATGCTTGGCTGTGGGGCCGAAGTGATGCGTGATCCTTCAAAGATGGCCTTCGGCATTATTCTCGGAACCGGTGTCGGCGGCGGGATAGTGTGTTGCGGCAGGGTTCGCCATGGCGCCCACGGCATTGCCGGAGAGTGGGGGCATAATGAGCTTCTGCCGGATGGAGAGGCCTGCTACTGCGGCAGATCGGGATGCGTGGAGACGGTTATTTCCGGCCCGGCGCTTGAGCGCTACTACAAAGCGCTTACGGGCAGATTCAAGCCGCTGTCGCAGATCGCTTCTGATTGCAGCTCGGATGACGCAGCGGCCGAGACCATCGATCGCCTGCTCTTCTGTTTCGGCAAAGCACTCGCCCGGGTGATCAACATCCTCGATCCTGATCTCTGTATAATCGGCGGAGGAGTCGGTCAGGTTGAGCAGTTGTACTCACCGGAGGCCCGTACAGCAATCGAGCGCCACCTCTTCAACAGCGAACTCCGCATCCCCATCCTCAAGCCCCTCCTCGGCGACAGCGCCGGAGTCTTCGGCGCCGCGTTGTTGACGCTCACTATATGACATTCAAAACAGTGGGTTCAGCTATGCCGCTTACAAAAGAGCGTCAAAATCCTTCGTTTTTTTCTGCACCGAAAGCAGGCGGTTTTGTATGTTAACGGGTTGCTGTTCCGGTTGCGCAGAGCACCTGTAGTGTCGGGATTGCTTTAACGTACTGTTTTTATTAGGCATAAAAAGATTTTCATGGCAGAGGATATTGTTTTCAGGAGAGGGGATATCATTGAGCTGGTCGTAACCGATCTGGCGGAGAAGGAGCAGTGTTTCGGGCGGCTTGACAGCGGGATGGCGGTTATGGTCAACGGTATGCTTGCGGTCGGCGACCGGGTGTCGGCCAGGATCAAAAAGGTGAAGCAGCGATACCTTGAGGCTATTGCCGTTGAGGTGCTTGAAGCCTCTCCGGACAGAACGGAGCCGGTGTGCAGCTATTTCGGTGTCTGCGGTGGCTGCAAGCTGATGCACATCAGGTACGAGGCGCAGATTGCCTACAAAGAGAAAAAGGTGAAGGACGCGCTTGAGCATCTCGGAAGTTTTTCCAATCCGCCGGTTTCGCCTGTTCTGGCGGCGGCCTCTCCCGTTCACTACCGCAACAAGATCGAGTTCTCCTGCTCCAGCATGCGCTATCTCCTGCCGGAAGAGCTTTCGCAGGAGGAGCTGCTACGCCCGAAAACTTTTGCGCTGGGATTTCATACCCCCGGCAATTTCGAGAAGGTGATCGATATCGACTACTGCTACCTTGCCACGGAGCTGATGAACCGTGTGCTCAAGCTGACCCGGGAATTTGCCCTTGCCAACAACCTTGAGCCCTACGGCGTCCGGGCGCATACCGGATTTTTGCGCAACCTTGTGGTGCGTTTCAGTGAAGATCAGCGGGAGCTGATGGTCAACCTCGTTACCTCCTGGTATGATGAGAAGCTGATGCAGCACTACAATGCCGCGCTCCAGTCAGAACTTCAAGGCGAGAAGGTGACGGTGGTCAATAATGTGACCTCAAGAAAGAACGGTGTTGCTACCGGCGAAGAGGAGTTTCTGCTCAGCGGATCAGGTATCATTACCGAGCGGCTCGGCGAGCTTGATTTCAGAATCTCTGCCAACTCATTTTTTCAGACCAACTCCCGGCAGGCCGAAGTGCTCTACAACGCCATTCTTGATGTTGCCGGACTCAACGAGGATGACACCGTCTATGACCTCTATTGCGGTACCGGAACCATCACGCTCTACATGGCAAAACACTGCAGGAGTGCGGTCGGTCTTGAGGTGGTTGAAAGCTCAATCAACGATGCCCGCAGCAATGCGGCTCTGAACGGTGTTGAGAATGCAGCCTTTTATCAGGTTGATCTGAAGGATTTCCACGCCATACTCGACAAACTTGAAAGCCATGGGGCTCCGGGGGTGATCATCACCGATCCGCCGAGAGCGGGCATGCACCCGAAGGCGCTTGAAACCATGCTCCGTTTCCGGCCAAGGCGAATTGTCTATGTCAGTTGCAATCCGGCAAGTCTTGCCCGCGACGGCAAGGAGATTGCACTTCAGGGCTACACGCTCAAATCAGTTCAGCCGGTGGATATGTTTCCGCATACGGCGCATATAGAGAGTGTGGCCTGTTTCGAGCTGGAGCGCCCCTATTAGGTCACCGCTATTTATTTGTTCCGAAACACGATTACTGCGTTGGGTGGTGCTCGCAATCCTCATGTACTCCTGTGTACATTCCGGTTGCTGCGCTCCATCCGTCTTGTTCTCGTGCTTCTCACAACAATAAATAGAGGTGCCCATTAATCTGTTCCGCGATTCGATGGCATCGTTGGGCGGTGCTCGCAATCCTCATCCCGACTGTGTCGGTCTACCACTGTTTTGTCCATCCGGGGCTTGAATAAACAAACCGCTCACGACGATTAATCGGGGTACTCTTTTGATCCTTTTATGGATTGTCGATCAGGGTGTAGCTGGCGGGTTCCGCTTCGGAAGCTTTTGCGGCTTCCCAGGCGGAGAAGCGGTCTACATCCTGGATGATGGAGGCAAAAACGGCGGATATGATGGCGATATCGTCAGCAAAGCCGATGAGCGGAATGAAGTCGGCTATGGCGTCAAACGGGGAGACAAAATAGATCAGTGCCGCGGTAACAAGCACAATGGTCTGCCAGGGTATATCGGTGTACTCTTTTGTAATGTAGCAGCGGAGCATCCGTGCCAGCGACTGGATTTTTCCGGATATTTCCGAGAGCTGCGAGGTGTGTTTACCCGGTTTCGAGAGCTTCACTGCCGTTTCGAGCAGTTTTTTTCTCTTCACGGGATCCTTGATTGCCTGCTCAGCCTTTCTCCGGGTTTTCTCAAATCGTTTACTCATGGCTCTTCTTATTTTCGGCTCGCTTTGAGGAGTGTCTGGCGCTCGCTTTCGGTCAGTGAGGTATATCCATGCGCCGAAATCTTGTCAAGAATGGCGTCAATTTCGGCTTCAGACGCAGGTTCTGCAGGTTTCTGTTTCTTGTAGAGCTGAGGGCCGGATCTCTTTTTTCCCGAAGAGCGGAATTTTTGGAGCACCCCGGAGATCGACCACTCGTTTCTTTTTATGGTGATGTAGATAAAACCGATCAGCATCCCTCCAAGGTGTGCGAAATGGGCGATGTTGCTGCCGCTTCCCATGGCCCGGCTGCCGAGTCCGGAAAAAAACTCGATCAGTGCATAACCGGCAATAAAATATTTTGCCTTCAGAGGAAAGAGGAAATAGAGGAAGATGTAGCGATCGGGAAACATCATACCGAATGCAAGCAGCACGCCGTAGATTGCCCCTGATGCCCCTACTGTAGGATAGGGATCACCGCTGGTCATCAGCAGGTTGAGCGCCGCAGCTCCGATTCCGCAAACAAAATAGTAGATATTGAACTGTCGTGTCCCCCAGTGGTTCTCAATCTCGGCGCCGAACATCCAGAGCGCAAACATATTGAAAAAGAGATGGGTGCCGCCGCCGTGAAGGAACATGTAGGTAACCGGCTGCCAGAGTCTGAAATTGCCTGAACCTATCGGCCAGAGCGCCCCGATGGAGCTGATGGCCTCTCCGTACGGCGTCATTTGCAGCAGGAAGACCGCAATATTGATGAGAATAATGGCTTTTATGGCCGGAGGTATAAACTGAAAACCTCCGGGGCTGTATGGCTGACTGGAATTGTTCATCACAATGTCTGGTTCTGCCTGTTCTCATGATGCAGAGAGAGAACAGGCCTGTCGAAAGTTGCTTCCGTAAAGGATTACAGTGGTGTACGGAAACGGTTAGTCGTTCAATGCGGCAATACCAGGCAGCTCCTTGCCTTCAAGGAATTCAAGGCTTGCTCCGCCTCCTGTAGAGATATGGGTAATCTCCTTTGCAAGTCCTGCTTTGGCGATAGCAGAAGCCGAGTCTCCTCCGCCGACAATGGTTATAGCTCCCTTGGCGGTGGCGTCAGCCAGTGCTTTGGCTACGGCCATAGTGCCTGACGCAAAGTTGTCAATTTCAAACACGCCCATTGGGCCGTTCCAGAGTACCGTGCGGGCAGAGAGAATCTCCCTGCTGTAAAGCTCTGCCGTTTTTGGTCCTATATCCACACCGATCATCCCTTCCGGAATGGCGGATATCAGTTCGGTATGGAACCCGGCATCGGCTGAAATTTCGGGGGCAACGATCACATCTTCCGGCAGGAGCAGCTTTATCCCTTTTCTTTTGGCCTCGGCAAGGATCTCAAGTGCAAGGTCAATCTTGCTCTCCTCAACGAGAGAGTTTCCTACCTCGAAGCCCTGGGCCTTGAAGAAGGTAAAGACCATGGCTCCCCCGATCAGCACCGTATCAACTTTTTTAAAGAGGTTTTCAAGGACATCGATTTTCCCTGAAATTTTTGAGCCGCCCAGAATGGCTACAAACGGGCGTTCCGGATCCTGAAGGGCTTTTCCAAGATAGAGCAGCTCGCGTTCTATAAGAAAGCCTGCAACAGCACTCTGTACGTAATGGGTAATCCCCTCGGTTGATGCGTGCGCCCTGTGTGCGGTTCCGAAAGCATCATTGACGTAGATCTCGCCCAGAGAGGCAAGCTCTTTGGCAAAGTCGGGATCGTTGGCCTCTTCCTCGGGATGAAATCTCAGATTTTCAAGCAGTATAACCTCTCCGTCCTGCATGGCAAGGACCTGCTGCATGACCTCGGTTCCGATGGAATCTTTTGCCATCGTTACAGGCGTGTCGATGAGCTCTGAGAGTCTTTTTGCTACCGGGGCAAGAGAGAAGTCCGCGTTGACTTTGCCTTTTGGTCTTCCAAGGTGTGACATCAGAATCAGGCGCCCGCCATCGTCGAGAACTTTGCGAATGGAGGGGAGTGATTCAACGATTCTTTTATCGTCGGTAATGTTTTTGCTGGCGTCAAGAGGAACATTGAAATCAACGCGCATTAATATCCGTTTGCCTTGGATGGAGACGCTTGACAAGGTCTTTTTCTGCATTGCTGTTATGATTGATTAAAAAAACAATTGCTGGTAAATAGTACTAATCTACAATATAATCAATTCACCTGACAGGATATAGGAGACGGTAATGTGTCGCTCTCCTCTCAGGGGGCCGTGTTTCTGCGGGCCTGACGGTATTTTTTAATGTTTTCGTTATGCTCTTTGAGCGACACGGCGAAGTTATGTCCTCCGGTACCCGTGGCAACAAAGTAGAGAAAACCGGTTTCGGCAGGCTGAAGCACCGCAAGAATGGATGCTGTTCCGGGATTGCAAATCGGACCCGGAGGCAGCCCGTTATGGCGGTAGGTATTGTATGGAGAGTCAGCCACGAGATCACGATAGTAGAGGCGGCGAGCCGTTCCTCCGAGTGCGTACTGTACCGTCGGGTCAGCCTGAAGTCGCATATTTTTTTTCAGCCGGTTGAGATAGACGCTTGCTACAACGGGTTTTTCCGAGTCCAGCGGAGTTTCGGCTTCGACAATTGATGCGAGTGTCAGAAGTCCGGTTTCGTTCATCCCCCGTCTTGCGGTCACGGTTTTGAGGCTGTCGGTATAGAATTTCCTGAATCTTTTTACAAGAAATCCGGCAGCCGCGTCAGGTGAGCCGCCCCATGCAAAGTCATAGGTTCCGGGCAACAGGTACCCCTCTGCATTTTTTGCCTTGATGTTGTATCGCCGAAGGAGGCGCTCACTTGATGCCGCCGCCATGAATGCGGTTGAATCAAAGTCGAGTTTACCCGAAAGGATTCTTGCAACTTTTTCGAGATTGATCCCTTCGGGGAGGGTGATGCGAACTTCGTCCTGCTTGTGCGAGTGAAGGTAGTAGAGCAGCATGAAGTTGGACATTCCGGGAGGGATGGAATATCTCCCCGGCTTGATGCTGTGCAGGCGGGGAATAATACTTCCGGTGATGAGTACCGGCCATTTGCTTTGTATCGTGCCGTTACGGGATAGTTCACCCACAATGGCCTGAAATCCGGTTTTCCGGTGAACGACGAGGGGTGTGATGGTTGTGGCGGTGTTGAGGCCGGGCCAAAATAAAAAGAACCCCAGTGCAGTCAGCAAAAGGGCTGAGGCAGCTAATAAGGGCTTTGGTAACGAAACTTTACGCAGTGCCATTCGGAGGGGATGTTCGGTTAGCTGGTAGGGATATCCGGCTGGCTGCTTTTCCAATCATGCTGCACCAGGCGACTCTCTTCAAGAATGCAGCGGTAAATTTTTTCCAGCGCAAGAGATTTTCGGGGTGAATCGGCATGGTTCAGCACATTGTTCAGCACCTCTTTTTCCCTTTCAGGCTGGAGCACCTGCTCTCCGATTCTTGATTTCAGTGAGCTGATATTCTGCGCGCAATGCAGTCTCTGGCAGATAAGAGCCGATAACTGCTGGTCAATGACGTCGATTTTTTTTCGCCATTCGTCAAGTTCCTGCCTGTGCGCTGTATTGTTGACGGTACTCTGCGACATTATGATAAGAAATGGTTAATAAATGTTCCTGCTGCTTCCCGGCCATGCTCCGGGCACCCTGCATAGACTATACACGCTGCCGGCTTGTGCCTACATTTTCCCCCGGGTGAACAACTCCGCCCACTGTGCTACTTCCTTATCACTCAGCGGCTCTCCCCTTACGGCTTTGTCGATGGTTTTACCGAAACCGGATCGACGCTTCCCTTCCGAAAGCGGAGCGGAAGTTCCGTTTTCGCCGAGTTTTAGCGCGAATGCTTCGGATTTTATACACCGTGCACCGAACGCTTCGCTGTAGCGGCGTATTTCATCGTCCGAACTTACAATAGTAACCTTTTTTACGTTTGTGTTCAATGATTTTACGTAATCAATGATCCATTGATCGGCGCTTTTTGTGGCCGGAGTGAAAACAATATGCAGAGGAATGATACTCGAGTGCTCCCGGGCGCTTCCTTTTCCATCATAGACAATGGTGACGGCACATCTGTTTTTTCTCTGAAATGAGAGGAGCTTTTTTTCCATTTCCAGCCGCAACTGCTCAAGCGGCGATGCAGATGGTGACGGAATCAGCTTGTGGATCAGGTTGTAGCCATCCACCACGAACTCTCTTGAGGCGGTTTTCATCGGGCTCTCTGCCTTTGGAAATATGCATAAGAACTACAGTATAAAATAGAGGAATATTTTTTTAGTGCATCCTTTTTTATACATTTTGTAATGTGGAGGAAAATGGTAAAAAATGGGGGTTGCCGTTTATTTTGTCGCTGTTTTTTTCTGTTTTTTGCCTCTCCTGCATGAGCGGAGAGGGTTCCACTCAAGAGTCATATCTGCATAACGGAAGCTAATCGGGTTGCCAAAATGGCCGGCTTTATAGGAAAAGAGATACATGCTGTCGATGAAAAAGGACGCCTGATGATTCCTGTCCGGTTTCGCCGCAAGTTTGGTCGCCCGGTCGAAGATGGATCCGCTGAGTGTGTCGCCGGGCCGGTCGAGGAGCTCTATATTATGAAAGCCCCGGATCGCTCCATTGAACTTTATGAGCCGTTTGTCTGGAGCGGTATTCGCAAAACCATCTCGGCTCTTTCTGATTTTAATCCCGAAGAGCGCCTCCTGAAGACATTGATGTATGAAAGTCTTGAAATTGTTACCCTTGACCGTCAGGGCCGGATTGCTCTCTCAAGGGAGTTTCTTGATCATGCGGGGATTTCGGGGGATGTTGTGATTATCGGGGCTGATACAAAAATGACCGTCTGGGACCCAAAGCAGCTCTCGACAGTGCTGCAGGAGAGTTCAGGCCGGATGGCTTCACTTGCCGGAAGGTATTTTTAACGGGCATGGCACAGGATACTTTTCACGTGCCGGTCCTTGCCGATGAGATCGTTGCATTTCTGGTACAAAAGCCGGGAGTCTATGTTGACGGGACTCTTGGCGGCGGAGGCCATTCGGTGGCAATTCTCCGGGCGCTCGAAAAAGCGGGATATCTCGAAAGCTCACTCCTGATAGGGATTGATCAGGATGATGCCGCTCTCCGGCAGGCAGAAGAGACGCTCAGGGAGTTCCGGAAGAATTCGGTGCTCGTCAAAGGGAATTTTGAGGAGATTTCAGGAGTGATACGAAGGGTTTGCAGCGAAAGAGAGCGCCCGTGGAAAGTTTCCGGAATTCTTCTGGATCTTGGCGTATCATCCTTTCAGATTGACAGTGCGGAGCGGGGGTTCAGCTATCTGCGTAATGGACCGCTTGATATGCGCATGGACAGCAGCGGGCAGCGCAGCGCAGCAGATATTGTCAATACCTGTGATGAGCGGGAGCTGGCCAAAATTTTTTACCGGTACGGAGAGGAGCCGAGAAGCCGGGCGATTTCGCGGGCGATTATCGGCTACCGCCAGAAGCATGGCCCGATCAGCACGACAGAGGAGCTTGGAGGTATTATCCGCGCTATCGCTTATGGCGGTGATAATGTCATCAAAACCCTTTCCAGAGTGTTTCAGGCCCTCCGCATAGAGGTGAATCGTGAACTTGATGTTCTTCGTGAAGCACTTTGTGACGGTATCGAATCGCTTGAAGATCATGGGCGGATGGCGGTTATCAGCTATCATTCACTCGAAGACCGGATCGTGAAAACAGTTTTTGCCGATAGTGCCCGAGAAGACTGGGGCCCTAAAGGAGTAGGTTTGCGGGAGCCTCTCAAGCGAGGCGCCATCAGGCTTGTTACCCGGAAACCGCTGATCGCTTCATCCGGGGAGACGGCTTCAAATTCAAGAGCACGAAGTGCGAAATTGAGAGTCATTGAAAAAAATCCGGAGGGAGGTTCCTGTGCGAGCTGACAGTGTTATTATCTCAGCCCTGAAGAAGGTGCAGGGAGCGTTCAGTGGGGGGAACAGAACGGCTTCTGACAGTCAGTTTGCTCCTGTCCGTGGCGGTGAGCCCTTTTCACCCGCTCCCCCCCGTCCGGAAGCAATGCGTTCCGAGCTCTCCGGCAGTGCGTCAAACACCAATGGCGCCAGTGAGACCGGCGGAGATCCATTTGATTTTGATATAGCTTCGTTGTTGCGGTTACGCTCTTTTTTATACCTTCTTGGCGGTACCGTTGTTTTTCTGTTTCAGACCAACAATACCCTTTCGATAATCAATCTTGCCAGAGAGAATGAGCGTCTCAGGGAGCAGATTCAGATGACATCAAGTGTGATAACCTCGCAGGAACTGAAAGTACATGAGTTGCATAGTATCCATAATATCGTGCAAACGGCCGAAACTCTTGGTCTTATGGCGTCCGGTGAACCTTCTGTGAAACTTGCGCAATAAATGATCTGCCACGATCTCAACAGGAGTGCTTATGAGTGAAGAGCAGAATACCCGGCGGCCGGATGATCATGAGTTCGGGTGGCGTCTCGGGGTGGTGGTTCTCGTTTATTCTGCATTTATTGCCGCAATTATCGGCATGCTGCTCAGTATACAGGTTATCAATGTCGGCAAATACCGTCAGAAAGCGGCCCGTCAGTATGAGCGGGTGGTGACCGAGAAAGCGCAGCGCGGCGTTATTCTCGACCGGCGTTCACGAATGCTTGCCGAGAGCATCGAGTCGGTCTCTTTTTATGCCAATCCGGCAATTATCAGGAAGTCGCCGCTTTTTGATCAGAAAGGAAAGGCGGTTGTTGACCGGAAAAGCGGAAAACAGAAAACCTTTGACAACTCGGCAAAAATCGCTACGATTTTTTCCCGGCAACTCGGCATTAACCGGCTCGAGATCCTTGGAGCGTTGAGAAAGCCGAAGGGTGTCGTTGTTCTTGGTCGCAAAATTCCCGTTGCAAAAGCACTCCCGCTCATGCAGGAGAAGTATCCGGGAGTATGGTCTGACAAGGATCAGCAGCGCTACTACCTGAATGTTGCGGCTCAGGTGATCGGTTTTACCGACAGTAAAAACGAGGGGAGCAGCGGTCTTGAGTTGCAGCTCAACAAGGCATTGAAGGGTCGTGACGGAACACGAATATTTCAGCGATCCGCAACTGGCGTCCGTTATCCGGCGCCTGACGCAAAGCAGCTGGATCCCGTTAAAGGCAACACGGTTCAGCTGACTCTCGATGCCGATATACAGAGCATTGTCGAAGATGAGCTGACCAAAGCGGTTGAGCGGTTTAATGCCGATGCAGCGGCAAGTATTGTTATGGATGTCCGTACAGGAGAGATCATTGCCATGGCAAACAATCCGGTTTTTGATCTGAACCAGAGAGGGACATGGACTCCGGAGCGATCCCGAAACCGGGCGGTAACCGACAGCTATGAGCCGGGCTCAACCTTCAAACTGGTTATGGCGGCGGCAGCAACAGAGGTACTGAAAAGAAAAGCAACGGATATTGTCTTTGCCAATAACGGCAACATGCCGATCTATAATCTCAACATCCGTGATCACGAACCATACGGAAATATCACCTTCCGTCAGGCAATCATGTATTCAAGCAATATTGTGGCGGCAAAGACGGCCATGGCGGTCGGAAGTGCAAAGTTCAACGCCTATGCAAGAAATTTCGGTTTTGGCGTTAAAACCGGAGTCGGACTGACCGGAGAGTCGCCCGGAAGGGTTCGTACGCTTGCCCGTTGGGACAGAACCACACTCCCCTGGATGGGATACGGCTATCAGGTTATGGCGACACCGCTGCAGATCCTTCAGGCTTATGCGGCGGTCGCCAACAATGGTACGCTGATGAAGCCCTTTATTATCAAGAAGGTGACTGATGCAGAGGGAAACGTGGTCAGGGAGAGTGTTCCGGAAAAAGTGCGGCAGGTTATTTCCCCTGAAGCCGCAAGATATATCGGACGGGAGTATTTCAAGGCGGTTGTTGACAGCGGTACGGCTAAGAGTGCTTCGGTGCCGGGCATCAGTGTCGCAGGAAAGACCGGAACTGCACGGCGCGCTGCCGGGGGTTCCTATGCCAACCCGGTCTATGTCTCATCTTTTGTCGGATATTTTCCTGTGGAGACCCCTCTGTATGCCATTATTGTGGTTGTTGAAAATCCCAGAACAGCCTACTACGCCGCCACGGTTGCGGCGCCGGTTTTTTCCGGTATAGCCTCAAGAATGATCGCCTGTTCGGAAGAGATGCAGAAAAATCTTGCATTCCGTTCACCGCAACAGACCATGCTTGAAACGGCTAAAGCTGTTGCCGTTCCGGAACTTGTCGGACTCAGGGGAAGAGATGCCCGGCGGATGCTTAAGTGGCTCAAGCTTGAAATGGAGTATTCAGGAGATCTGGATGGAGTTGTTGCTGCTCAGAGTGTTCTTCCCGGCAAAATGGTTGAGCTCTCCAGGGTTATCAGGGTGAAGCTTTCAGAGGGAAACCGTAACCGGAAGAGCTTATGAATGGCTCTGAACAACGCGCAGGGATTCGGCAGGTGCCGCTTGAAAAGCTGCTCGGGGGGATCTCCGCGCTGGAGCTGGCAGGAAATCGGGAGCCTGCCGGAGAGATCACCTGTGTAACCAGTGATTCCCGTGAAGTGATTCCCGGCGCATTGTTTGTTGCCGTAAGAGGGTATTGTACCGATGGGCACCGCTTTATCAAAAGTGCTGTGGAGCGGGGGGCAGGGAGCGTCATCTGTGAAGAGATTCCTTCCGGCATAGAGGATGGTGTGCTGTTCATAAAAGTGACGGATGCGCGTATTGCTCTGGCAGAAGCGGCAAGGATTTACTATGGAGAAGCCTCTGATCAGTTGATGATTATCGGGGTTACCGGAACGAACGGCAAAACCACGACCTCTAAGCTGATAACCTCCATGCTCAATGCCCGGGGGATCTCCTGCGGTTATATAGGGACCAATCTCTGTACGTATGCAGAGCGGGAGATTCCGCTTGACCGCACCACTCCGGAAGCTCACGGACTTCATGCGCTTTTCCGCCAGATGCTTGACGGTGGTTGCAGAGCAGTGGTGATGGAGGTCTCATCGCATGCGCTCATGTTGAAGCGGGTACACGGTATCAGGTTTCGTGCGGCGGTGTTTACCAATCTGACACCGGAGCACCTTGATTTTCATGAAACCATGGAGGCCTATGCTTCGGCAAAACAGCTCCTTTTTGATCAGCTCACTCCTGACGGTTTTGCGGTGCTCAACCGTGATGACCCTGCCGCCCCTTTTATGGCGGAGAGGGTGCGGCCTGAAAAAATATATTGCTGCTCTCTTTCGTCGCGTCAGCCTTCCTCGCTCGCATGCGGGAACTCCTTTTTTGCCGAGATTACCAGTGCTTCGATTGCTTCAAGCCGTGTCGCACTGCATTTTCCTGAAACCGTTGTCTCCATGGAGGTAAGGCTTCCGGGCAGCTTTAATGTCATGAATATGCTGGAAGCCGCATCGGTTGGATTTGGTATGGGTCTTGATCCCGATGAGATATGCCGTTCGCTCTCTCTGGTCTCGGCTGTTGAGGGCCGGATGGAGCGGGTTGGCGAGAGTTGTTCGGGAGGGATGGCTTTTGTTGATTATGCGCACACGCCGGATGCGCTTTTCAAGGCGCTCTCAACCCTTCGGGCGCTGAAGGACGAGCACTCCCGTCTGGTCGTCGTTTTTGGCTGCGGAGGAAACAGGGACCGGTCGAAACGACCGGAAATGGGCCGTATTGCCTCGGAGCTTGCTGATGAAGTGATCATTACCTCTGATAACCCCCGGGACGAGGATCCGGAAGCTATTCTGGATGCAATAGAGCAGGGTATGAACCGCAGCGGCCGATACCGGAGAATAATCGACAGGGCTGAGGCCATAAGGGTTGCCGTGTCGATGATCAGGACGGGAGATGTCCTTCTTGTGGCCGGAAAGGGTCACGAAAAGTATCAGGAAATTTCCGGCAGAAAAGCGTTCTTTTCAGACCGTGAACAATTATTAACCTCTATGCAGCACAGCTGCGAAGGAGAACCGGAGAAGGAGTGCGAGCGATGAACGGTGTTTTGAGTGTGGAAGATTTCAGGGGGATTGGCGATGTTGTTACACATGGTTCTCCACTCCTGACGATTACTGCGCCTGTAGTGGTTATTGATTCACGGGAGGTGAAAGGGGGCGAACTGTTTGTTGCCCTGAAGGGGGAGCGAACCGATGGCCACTGTTATGTAAGCAATGTTTTTCAGCAGGGGGCAAGCTGGGTGATGGTCAGCCGTGAGTGGTATGAAAAAGAGGGCTCTCCACAGCCTCCGGAAGGCAAAGGGTTTATTGTGACCGTTGATCCCGTTGCGGGCCTGCAGCAGCTTGCATTATGCTACCGTAACACCTTTTCCATTCCCGTTGTGGCTATCGGTGGCAGCAATGGAAAGACTACGACCAAGGAGATGGTCGCTTCGGTACTTGCAACCGGCTTCACGGTGCACATGAGCCAGGGGAACAGGAACAATCATCTTGGTGTACCGCTCACCCTGCTTCAGATACGGCCCGATACCGGTATTGCGGTTGTTGAAGTTGGAATAAACCATCCCGGAGAGATGGAGGAGCTGACGGCCATTGCCAGGCCGACCCACGGTCTGTTGACCAATATCGGCCATGAGCACCTGGAGTTTCTCATTGATCTTGATGGTGTTGCGGCTGCTGAAACACAGCTTTTCACCTATCTGCAGGAGAGTGGCGGAACCGCTTTTGTAAACGGTGATGATGCACGGCTCAGGTCTGCCGGAGAGGCGCTTGATGGGCCGGTCATCTACGGAACAGCTGAACTCCCGGGCCGGCTCTGTTGGGCGAGGGATATCAGCGTTTGCCGGGATGGCCGCATCTCGTTCGTGTTGTGTTCAACCGATCGAACTGAACCGGTTACCCTGAACTTTACCGGAAAACATAATGTGATCAATGCGGTTGCGGCGGCAGCTGTCGGCCTTCATTTCGGGCTTCCTCTCTCCCGTATCAGGGAGGGGCTTGAATCTCTGGTTCCGGCTACCGGCTGGAAACGGCTCGAAGTAATGGATTCCTTCGGCCTCCGTATTCTCAATGACACCTATAATGCCAACTCCGACTCCATGCGTCTGGCCATTGATGCCCTGTGTGATCTGCCCTGTGAAGGCAAACGCATAGCGGTGCTTGGAGATATGCTTGAACTCGGTGCCGCCGGAGATGTTGAACATGAGTCGATTGGCCGCTATATTCACCAGAGCCGCGTTGACCTGCTCTTTGTTTATGGAGAGAAAGCGCGGTTGATCTGCCTGGAGTCACCGGGAAACTGCCAGGGTCACTTTTCAACTCATGAAGAGCTGCTTGAGGCACTGCTTGATGCGGTGCATGACGGGGACGCGATTCTTTTCAAGGGGTCAAGGGGGATGAAGCTTGAGCGTGTGGTTGAGGCACTCATGAACGTACGAACCAATAACAGGTAAGATTACAATGCTTTATTATCTGCTGAAGTACATCAATGATCTCTTTCACCCACCGGTACTTCGGGTTATTGAGTATCTCACCTTCAGGGCAAGTGCCGCAGCTATTACGGCGCTTTTGATCACCCTGTTTGTCGGGCCGGGATTCATCAACTACCTTAAATCCCGGATTATTGAGCCGATCAAGGAGGAGGCTCCTCCTGAGCACCGGAAGAAAAAAGCGGTGCCGACAATGGGCGGGCTGCTTATTATCTTTTCCATAGAGATCTCGGTCCTGCTTTGGTCGAAATTCAATGATCCGCATGTCTGGCTGATTATGCTTGCGGTACTCTGGATGGGTGTAATCGGTTTTATTGATGATTACCGGAAGGTGGTGCTTAAAATCAAGGGAGGTCTTTCGGCCCGCTACAAGCTGATAGGCCAGGTCACTCTCGGACTGGTGATAGGGCTCTATACCTGGTTCGATCCCGCTTTTTCCGTGCTGCTGTCAACGACAACGGTTCCGTTTTTCAAATACCTGACCATCGATTACGGGATTTTTTATATCCCTATCGTTATTTTTATCATTACTGCAGTCTCCAATGCGGTCAACCTCACCGATGGGCTTGACGGGCTTGCTTCCGGCAGCTCTGCCATCGTGGTTATGGGCCTTGGCGGCTTCTCCTATCTTGCCGGAAACGCGGTCTATGCAAGCTATCTCAATATTCCCTTTATTGCCGGTGGAGGAGAGATTGCCGTGGTCTGTATGGCCATTGTCATGTCCTGCGTAGGCTTTTTATGGTTCAACTCCAATCCTGCCGAAATATTCATGGGTGATACCGGTTCGCTTGCCCTCGGCAGCGCTATTGCGGTTATCGCACTGCTTATCAAGCAGGAGCTGCTCCTTCCGGTGATGGCGGGTATATTTTTTCTTGAGACGCTCTCGGTCTCCCTTCAGGTACTCTATTTCAAGTATACAAAAATGCGCTTTGGCCAGGGACGCCGTATTTTCCTTATGGCACCGCTGCATCACCATTTTCAATTGAAAGGGTGGGCGGAACAGAAGATTGTTATCAGGTTCTGGATTGTGACGATTCTCTTTTTTCTTGCCAGTCTCATGACCTTAAAACTCAGATAAGGGCTATGGATCTATCCGGAAAAAAAGTTACGGTCCTTGGTGCCGCCAAAAGCGGTATTGCTGCAGCGGCACTGCTCCACAACAAAGGCGCACAGGTACTGGTCAGCGAACTGGGCAGGATCGGAGCGGCAGCACAGCAGTCACTTCATGAGCTGAACATCCCGTTTGAAGAGGAGGGTCACTCCGGCCGGGTTTATGATGCCGATCTCTGTGTCATCAGCCCCGGGATACCACCTACGGCAAAGGTTGTACAAGCCATGCAGGAGAGAGGTATTGCGATCTTCAGCGAGATTGAGATAGCCGCTCTTTTCTGCCGGGCAAGAGTTGTCGGTATAACCGGTACGGATGGCAAAACCACCACCGCCACCTTGATTCACCGGATATGCGAAGCTGACGGCCTGCTGCACAACTATCGGGCATTCAGTGTCGGCAATATCGGCATACCGTTTTCGTCGATGGTTCTGGAGATGCATCCCCGGGATGTTGCTGTCGTCGAGCTGAGCAGTTACCAGCTGGAGCGCTGTGTTGCCTTCCGCCCCGATATTGCGGTGATTACCAATATTACACCGGATCACCTTGCCCGTTATGAGGGTGATATGCATCGGTATGCGGCAGCGAAATTCAGGATTTATCAGAATCAGGGGGAGCGCGACACGCTCATATACAATGATGATGATCCCCTGCTCAGTAAACATTTTGCCGTTGACTCCGCCAGATTTCCTTTTCAGATAGTTCCATTCCGGATGGATCAGCGCGAAGCAGACGGGAGTGGCCGGAGCATGGTTTTTCTTGATAACGAGAGGGTGGTTTTCCGCACCGTGAGCGGAGAGGAAAGGGTTGTGGCGACAGCGGATTTTCTGAAAGAGAGTTTTCGGGGTCGTCATAATATTTATAATGTACTCGCGGCAGTTGCGGTCTCAAAGGTACTGGGTATCGAGAGCGGGGTTCTCCGTGACGTGCTTTCGGATTTCACCGGGGTCGAGCACCGTCAGGAGTTTGTCATGACCATCAACGGTTCCGGCTGGATCAACGACTCAAAAGCGACAAACCTCAACGCCATGCGCCAGGCGCTCGAATCGGCACCGGGAAAGGTGGTTCTGATTGCCGGCGGACAGGACAAGGGAAATGATTATGCAACCATAGCCGGGCTGGTCCGAACAAAGGTTGCTCTGATTGTCGCTATCGGTGAATCAAAAGAGAAGCTTGTTTCGGCTTTTGAGGGTGTTGTCCCCGTCAGGCCGGCAGAGTCGCTTCAGGCGGCGGTTGCCATGGCTCGAAACGCTGTTGAGCGTGGCGAGAGCGTCCTCTTTTCACCGGGGTGTGCAAGTTTTGACATGTTCGAGAATTTCGAGGATCGCGGCAGGCAGTTTAAACAATGCGTTCAACAGTTACCCTCATGCTGAATACTCCTCAACATCACGCATCCAAAGAGGGGGCTGCTCCTGAAGCCTTGTCGCTTCCTTCCCGCGGGGAGGGAATTGCCGGAAAACTGCTCATGCTCATAGTTGCCATTCTCATGTGCATCGGGGTGGTTGTTGTGTACAGCAGCGGAGCCGGATGGGCTGAGACGAAATATGCGAGCACTGAATATTTTTTATGGAGGCAGCTTACCTTTTCCCTGCTCGGAATAGTCACTATCGTTTTGATTGCCCAGCTTGACTATCACGTTTTCTGGAAAACCAGCAAGATTATTCTTGCTGTCAGCATTGTGCTGCTGACGCTTCTTCTTGCCCTGAAAGCGGTTGGTATTATTTCCGGTGCGGCGCGCTGGATAGGTTTTGGTCCGCTCAAATTTCAGGTATCCGATTTTGCCAAATACGCCCTGATTTTTCATTTTTCCCGTCTCATCAGCGAAAAGCAGAGTTATATCAAGGATCTCAACAGCTCGTTCTATCCCCTGCTTACCATTCTTTTGACTGTTGTTTGTCTTGTGGCTCTTGAGCCGAACTTCAGTACGGCATCACTGATCGCCATGATCGGCTTTATGCTGATGTTTATAGGCGGGGTCAGCATTCGTCATCTGCTGCTTACCGCATTGCCCCTGATTCCTGTCGCGGCCGTCTTTGCCATTGCAGCGCCCTACCGGGTAGCACGTCTGCTCTCATTTTTCAGCGGAGATGAGAAAGGGATGAGCTATCAGGTTGTCCAGGCGTTGATCGGCCTCGGAAACGGCGGGCTGTTCGGTCTTGGCATCGGTGCCAGCAAGCAGCGCCAGCTCTATCTGCCGCTCTCCTATAACGATTTTGTCTTTGTCGTTGTCGGCGAAGAGTATGGATTTTTAGGCGCCCTTGCGGTTATTGCACTTTTTGCCGGATTTTTTTTCTGTGGCCTAATCATCGCAAAGCATGCCCCGGATAATTTCGGCAAGTATGTTGCCAGCGGCATCACCATGGCGATCTCTCTTTTTGCATTTATCAATATTGCTGTTGCCTGCCATCTGCTGCCGACAACGGGTGTTGCGCTGCCCTTTATCAGTTATGGCGGTACCGCACTGCTCTTCAACTCCCTCGGAGTTGGTATTCTGATGAGCATCTCCCGTTACAAGAAACGCGAGCTTGACCGGATTGTCAGGAATGAGGCTACCAAATAAAAGGATGGTTCCATGAAAGTGCTTTTTGCCGGCGGCGGAACAGGCGGGCATTTGTATCCGGCAGTAGCTATGGCCGGTGAACTGCGCAAGCTTGTGGCGGAGGTCGAAGTCTCTTTTGCCGGGACAACCAGTGGCATTGAGGCGACCGAAGTCCCGAGACTCGGTTACAGCCTCCACCTGATTCCGGTAAAAGGGCTGAAAAGAGGGCTCTCTCCCTCCAATATTCTGGCAAATCTCGGGATCATTTCCGGCTTTGCGGCCTCGGTTTTCCGGGCGGCGGCCCTGATCCGGCGTGAGGCACCTGATGTTGTGGTCGGTACCGGAGGATTTGTCAGTGCACCGGTGCTCCTTGCGGCCCAGCTGACGGGCAAAAAAACACTCATCCAGGAGCAGAATGCTTTTCCGGGTGTCACAACAAAGCTGCTTTCACTTCTGGCAAGCGAAATCCATCTTGCATTTGAAGATGCACGCAGGTTTATTCCGGGATCAAGAGCGGTCTATATTACCGGCAATCCGGCCCGGTCATTTGAACTGCACTCCCCTCATGAGGCAAGGGCGGGTTTCGGCCTGCATGAAGATCGCCCCACCCTTCTCGTCTTCGGAGGGAGCCGTGGCGCGCGCTCAATCAACAATGCCATACTTCAGCGGGTTCCGGAGATAACGGCATCATCAAACATACTCTGGCAGACCGGGGCTCTTGACTTTGAGCGGATCAAAAAGCAGGTGGTTCCCTCCCCTTATCTTGCGGTTTGTCCGTATATTGAGGAGATGGGTGCTGCATACAGCGCGGCAGACCTGGTTGTGTGCCGGGCGGGAGCATCATCAATTGCGGAGCTTACAAATCTTGGAAAGCCTTCGGTGCTTGTCCCTTATCCCTATGCGACCGGCGACCATCAGCGCCATAATGCAAGGGCACTGGTAAAGGACGGGGCAGCCATGGTGATTGAGGATGACCATCTTGGAGATTCGGATTCAATTAAAAAAATTCTTGAGCTGCTGCATAATCCGGGAAAACTGAAAAGCATGGGCACCGAATCGGTAAAACTGGGCTATCCTGACGCAGCCCGTCAACTTGCCCTGCGGATTATAACGCTTGCCAAAAAACATTAAGGAGTAACGTTTCATGGAACTCGGGAAGACAAAAAGTGTTCATATCGTCGGAATCGGGGGTGCCGGTATGAGTGCTATAGCTGAACTGCTCCTGAAGTCAGGGTTCGGAGTAACGGGTTCTGATGTATCGACCGGAGAGGTGACCGACAAGCTTGTTGAGCATGGCGCAGTCATTTATCAGGGCCATCGTGCCGAGCAGGTTACAGCCTGTGATGTGGTGGTCTACTCTTCAGCTATCCGGCAGGAAGAAAATGTTGAAATCATTGCCGCCCGAAAAGCAGGCATTCCGGTTATCAAAAGGGATGAGATGCTGGGTGAGCTTATGCGCTACAAATCCGGAATCTGCATCTCCGGTACGCATGGCAAGACAACCACCACGGCCATGATCGCAACCATGCTTATTGAGTCCGGTGAGTCGCCGACGGTCATGATCGGAGGAATATCAGACTATCTTAAAGGGAGTACGGTTGTCGGTGAGGGGAAATATATGGTTATTGAGGCGGATGAGTTTGACCGGGCATTTTTGAGGCTTACGCCAACCATTGCCATTGTCAACAGCCTTGAGTCGGAGCATATGGATACCTACGGTACGCTTGATGAGCTGAAACAGGCCTTTATTGCCTTTGCCAACAAGGTCCCTTTTTATGGAAGGGTAATCTGTTGTGTAGACTGGCCGGAGATCAGAAAAATCATTCCTTCGCTGGACCGGCTCTATACAACGTTCGGCATCGAAGAGCCTGCCGATGTTATGGCTTATGATATTGTTCTCGAAAAACAGCGATCAACGTTTACGGTTCGGGCCTATGGCATTGAGTATCGGGATGTCAGCATTAATGTCCCCGGACGTCATAATGTGCTTAATGCCCTTGCTGCATTTTCAACGGGTCTTGAGCTGGGAATCGCGCCTGAAAGGCTGATTGCCGGTCTTGGATGCTACAGCGGCATGAGGCGGAGATTCCAGGTGAAATTCGATAACGGCAAGGGGCTCATGGTTGTTGACGATTATGCCCATCATCCATCGGAAGTCAAGGCGACCGTCAAGGCGGCCAAGAGCGGCTGGGTTGATTCCCGGGTGGTTGCTGTTTTTCAGCCGCACCTTTTTTCCCGCACAAAAGAGTTTGCCGATGAGTACGGTTGGGCGCTTTCACGGGCCGATATTGTCTTTATTGCCGATGTCTACCCTTCAAGGGAGAAGGCGGTGGATTATCCCGGAGTGGACGGCACTCTGGTTTCGACAGCGGTCAGAAAAGCCGGAGGCAAGCATGTCGAGTTTATTGCGGAGAGAGAGTCGCTTTTTGCTGCACTCAAAGAGTATGCGGTTGATGGAACCATGCTGCTCTTCATGGGTGCGGGGGATATTACGAGGCTTGCCTCCGAAGCCGCTGAGTTCTGCCGGACCAGTGCGGTTGACGGGCCGGATCTCCTTTGAGCAGGATGAGAAAATATGGTGATGGCGCAGGAGCAGCGAGCTCCGTAGCTGCGTGCTTGATGAAGCGGATGAAAAAGCTTTTTTATGCCTGATTCTGAATTTCAGCAATACAAGGGAGAGCCCGTGGAGAGTGCCCCTCAGGAGTATCCGGAATCCGGAAACAAGGGGGGCGCTTTCGATCCTCAGCTTCCGGCATACTCCGGAAACTGGAAGGTGCTGCTGTTTGTTATGGTGATTGTCTTGTCTGCCCTCTTTGCGCTTGCGCAATATGCTTCGCACTGGAAAAAAGAGGTTGTTGTCAGGGAGGTTGTCATTGACGGACTCTCAATTCTCTCCCGCAGCGAGCTGGCGGCAAATCTTAAAGGATATCAGGGGAAAAATCTGCAGCAGCTTGATGCCGCAGAGATCAGGAAAAGGGTGGTTGCCTCCCCCTATGTCAAGGATGCGGTGATCAGCAAGGAGCTGAACGGGATTGTGCGGATAAGGATTCTTGAACGGGTGCCGGTAGCCATGACGGTTATTGGCGGCAGGGTCATGGCAATAGACCGGGAGGGGTATCTTCTGCCTGCGAGAGCGGGTCTGTTTGGGCAGGTGCCGAAATTGCTTGAGGTTCGGGGTATAAGCCGGCTCAGGACCGCTCGAAATGGTCTGCAGCAACTGGATATTCGTGATAGCTACCTGCTCCAGCAGTTTCTGGATGCTCTTGCTTCAACGGATTATGCCCCTTTGCTGGTTCGTGAGTTCCATTTAGAAGAGAACAATCACTCCAGTTTTGTTGCTGTTCAGGCCCCTACCCGTTTTATTGTAGGCAATGATGGTAACTTCAAGGAAAAGTTGAAAAAATTCGAGATATTCTGGCAAAAGGTTGTATCAATTAAAGGTTTTGGAACTTTCGAGACTGTGGACTTGAGGTTCAGGGACAGGATTTTTACCAGGGATCCTCTATCTCCGGAAGTCCCGCAGGTTAATCCCCTGTGATAATCATGCAAGAATAGAACAATGCTGAAAAGCAATATTGCTGTTGGTCTTGATATCGGAACAACGAAGGTTTGCGTTGTTGTTGCCGAAAAAGATGCTCTCGGTAAACTCAATGTGCTTGGCAAAGGTCGTTCAAATTCAGACGGCCTTCAAAGAGCGACCGTTGTCAATATCAACAAGACTGTTGCCGCAATCAAGGCGGCTGTAGCTGACGCTGAACGGGAGTCATCAATTCGTATCAATGGCGTCAATGTCGGGATTTCCGGGGCTCATGTTCACTGTATTCACAGTAATTCGGAAATCAGCATCAATCAGTCCGGAATTGTCAATGACTCTGATGTCAAGCGATTTCTGGAAAAAGCCAAAACCAATATCCGCTATCTGGATATCGATCACGAAATTATCCATGTCATTCCGCAGGAGTTCATTGTTGATGATCAGGAGGGGCTGCTCGACCCTATAGGGATGGCCGGAACGACCATGCGCGGCAGCGCCTATATTGTGGTCGGTCAGCGCACCAAGATCCGCAATATCAAGCAGTGTGTCGAGAAGGCCGGACTGGAGATAAACGGGCTGACCTTTGAGCCTGTAGCCTCCGGTATGGCGGTCATAAAAGAGCGTGAGGAGAAGAGCGGAGTTGTTGTTATTGATATCGGCGGCGGTACCACCGAGGTTGCCATCTATAATAACGGAGCGATCCGCTACTCTGAAGTGATCAAGGTCGCCGGCAATGATGTAACGCACGATGTTGCTCACGGAGTCAAGGCGCTGTATGAAGTGGCCGAAGAGCTTAAAATTCAGCATGGATGCGCCTATGCCCAGTTGAGCGGTGAAGATGAAGAGCTGCTTATTGAGGGAATTGAAGGCCGGCCGCAAAAGTCATTTCCCAAAAGTTCATTGACCATGATCATCGAAGCCCGGATGATGGAGATTCTGGAGCTTGTCAGGGACTCGGTCAAACGGTCGGGTTACTATGAGTACATCAATGCCGGAGCCATTATCACCGGTGGCGGTTCGCTCCTGCCGGGTACCGAGGAGCTTGCCCGCGATGTGCTCGGGCTTGATGTCCGTATCGGATATCCGGAAGGCGTATCGGGCGGAATCAAGGGCTCAATCAACAATCCCATGTATGCTACCGTGATGGGACTTGTTGCCCATTCGTTTCAGTATACCCCTCCCGACGATTATGGTTTCGCTTCAACAGCCGAGGTGTTGCCGAATTCTGCGCAGGCCGTCATTGACGAAGAGAGTCCCGTTCAGGAGTCGGGGCCGGCACGTAAAAAAATTGTGGATCGTATGAAGAAATTCTGGGAGCAATTGTAATGGTCGCAGCAAACATGAGCGATTTAAAGGGAGAACTGACTGATGGCGTTTGAGCTGGATCCCGGACTGTTTGACAGTGAGCAGGGAAAAGGGGTTACCATAAGGATTGTCGGTGTCGGCGGTTGCGGCGGCAATGCTGTAAACAATATGATTGACCGGAAAATCAGCGGTGTTGAATATATCGTATTCAATACCGATCGCCAGGCGCTGCTGAACTCCAAGGCGCCGATCAGGGTGCAGATCGGCAAGAAAGCGACCAACGGGCTTGGCGCAGGAGCTGATCCCGCCAAAGGCCGGCAGGCAGCAGAGGATGACCGGGAGATTATAGCCGCCCAGCTCAGGGGTGCCGATCTTGTTTTTATTGCAGCAGGTATGGGCAAGGGAACCGGTACCGGCGCAGCTCCTGTTATTGCCTCTATTGCAAGGAATATGGGGATCCTGACGATCGGGGTTGTAACCAGACCCTTCAATTTTGAAGGCCAGGTCAAGGCAAAGATTGCTGATGGCGGTATTTCCGAGCTCCGCAAATATATTGATACGCTCATTCTTGTTGAAAACGAGAAGATTCTCAGTATTGCCGAGGAGGGGGTAAGTGCCACAGAGGCATTCAACATGGCCAACGATGTACTCTACCGGGCGGCAAAAGGTATTGCTGATATTATTACCCGCCACGGGCATGTCAATGTTGACTTTGCTGATGTTCGCAGCATTATGTCCGGAGCCGGTGATGCGGTTATGGGCTCTTCGGCTGCGTCGGGAGAGCGCCGGGCACTGAAGGCTTCATCGGATGCTCTCAACAGCCCGCTGCTTGAAGGTGTGTCGGTAAACGGAGCCAAAGGGGTGCTGGTCAACATTACCGGCGAGGTCACCATGCGTGACATGAGGGATGCCATGAGCTACATAGAGGAGCAGGTCGGCAGCAATGCCAAGATTATAAACGGTTATGTTGATGAACCGCAGGTTTCCGGAGAGATCAGGGTTACCGTTATTGTAACCGGATTCAAGCGGGTGGCGGAGGGTGATGAGCATGAGAGTGCACAGCGCAGCTCTTCATCTGCTTCGCAGGGATTCCGTCAGGGGCAGACTCTCTCTTCGTCTGTCAGGCAGTCCAGCTCCGTTTACCCCGAACGACAGGAAGAGGATTTGCGTATTCCCGCATATATCCGGCGCCAGTTGTCTATCCATGATCCGCATGAGGTGGAGGGCAGAAAAAATTCCGGAACAACTGATCAGAAGACGACAGTACCGGCAGGAACAGGAGATAGTGATGATAAAATTCAGAAAGGGTCAACAGATACACCGGCATATCTCCGCAGGAAATAAAAACGGAATCTGAAACAGCCTTTCTCATAATCAATAAAGGTTGTTATGGGTTATTGCATGCTTTCCGCAGAAGATGCGGTGGCAAAAATCAAGTCAGGAGACAGAGTATACCTTCACACAGCAGCGGCTACTCCGCAACGGTTGATAGAGGCGATGGTCGCCCGGGCCGGAGAGTTGAGGAACGTTGAAATTGTCAGTTTGCATACCGAAGGCGCCGCCCCGTACGCAAAGCCGGAGTATCGGGATAGCTTCAGAATGAATGCCCTTTTTGTGGGCAGAAATATCCGCGAGGCCGTTCAGAATGGTGATGCCGATGCCATTCCGGTTTTTCTGAGCGAGGTTCCCTCTCTTTTCAGGAGCGGAATTCTTCCGCTTGATGTAGCGCTCGTTCATGTCTCGCCTCCCGACCGGCATGGTTACTGTTCTCTCGGAGTTTCGGTCGATGCCACCCTCGCCGCCGTTCACGCAGCCAGGCTGGTTATTGCCCAGGTGAATCCCAACATGCCCCGAACCCATGGGGAGGGAATGCTTCATGTAAGCAGGATTCATGCAATGGTTGAGGTCTCCGACCCCCTTCCCGAAACGCCCGTGCACAAGCTGAGTGAGACGGAGATCAGTATCGGCCGCCATATCGCTTCCATTGTTGAAGACGGGGCAACCATGCAGATGGGCATCGGTGCTATTCCCGATGCAACACTTGCCGCCCTTTTCAACCACAGGAATCTTGGTATTCACTCTGAAATGTTTTCGGATGGAGTGATCGAACTTGTTGAAAAAGGGGTGATCAACGGCAGTCAAAAGCGGACGCATAAAGAGACGATTGTGGCCAGTTTTCTGGTCGGTACGCGAAGACTCTACGATTTTGTCGATGACAACCCTTTCGTTGAGATGCTTCCTTCCGATTATGTTAACGATACCCGGTCGATACGGGCAAATCCCAGGGTAACGGCAATTAACAGTGCGCTTGAAATTGACATGACCGGGCAGGTCTGTGCCGATTCTATCGGTCAGAAATACTTTTCCGGTGTCGGCGGTCAGATGGATTTTATTCGCGGAGCCGCACTCTCCCCGGGGGGGAAACCGATCATTGCACTCCCTTCGACGACAAGCAGAGGCGAGTCAAGGATTGTGCCGCAACTCAAGCCGGGTGCCGGTGTGGTTACCACAAGGGCGCATGTGCAGTATGTCGTGACAGAGTTCGGTATTGTCAATCTGCATGGCAAGAATCTTCGGCAGAGAGCTGAAGCACTTGCGAGCATTGCCCATCCTGATTTCAGAGAGGATATCAGCCGTCAGGCGCATGAGCTCTACGGCTCTTATGGAAGAAGATTCATGGAGTGAGCAACCCGGAAGGCAATCACTGTCGCCTAAAACGGCCCGGGGTTGCTGCCGCTGCTGATCCCGATCAGCGTGACCATTCGTCCGGTATGGCCGTTATCACGACGGTATGAGTAAAAAAGGTCACTTCGGGAGAAGGAGCAGTGTGGAGAGCATTCGATATTCGATGCAGGAACTCCGGCGGCCAGCAGTTGCCGGAAGTTTACTTTGCCGAGGTCAAGCAGGTATTTCTCTTCATCCGCACCTTCAGGCGACAACTGCCAATCATCATCGTTAAACGCTGAGGCTACCTCCCGGCCAACCTCATAGTGCCTTCCGGATATACCTGTTCCGATCCAGGCAAGGCACTCTCCGGGTATGGAGCCGAAGCTCGTTTGCATTGCGGCAAGGGTCTTTATGACAATGTTGCCCGCACTCCCTTTCCATCCTGCATGCACCGCGCCCACAGCCTCGTGTTGCGGGTCGTAAAGCAGCACCGGGAAGCAATCCGCAGTAAAGATACAGAGGTAGAGATCTTTTTTGTCGGTTATGAAGGCATCATAGCCTTCATAACGACCGGGCGCTTCGGCATGGAGTATCTCCGTGCCGTGTACCTGGATTGAGCTGACCAGCATATCAGGAGTGATTCCGGCTGACGTGCAGAGGCGGAGGGTGTTTTGCCGGACAAGCTCCGGCTCGTCTCCGGTATTGTTCCCAAGATTCAGCGAAGCGTAATCGCCCGTGCTTTTACCTCCCTTTCTTGTGCTCTGAAGGGCAACAAGCCCGGTGAAGCGGGAAAAGATGATCGGGGTGAGAACTTCAGGATCAGGCAGGGAAGCCGTCGTACTATAGCCCATGGTCGTATCCATAAGGAAAATGTTTGTGCTCTCCCGGCTTGTTCTCTGTTTCTGAAACCGGGGCAGCCGGAGAGTAAAGAGGTATTCTGAAAAAAATATGATTATTAACCGATCGTTTCGCAACCATGGACAAGAATTTCGATAAAGGTTTATTATTTCATGAAGAGTATTATCTTTCCTCAGTTCGATAATCGTATCTGTGGACTTTTTTCAGCAGTAAATCTTGTTGCCACTGTCGGTGGATTGGAGTGATGCATGATGAAACGTCCTGATGATGAACGCTTTCCTGACAAGTTCGGCCGTTCTGTTAGAGCACTTTCTGATTATATGGGGCTTGGCCTCCAGATTGCCGCCAGCTTTGCCTTTTTTGTCTTTCTTGGATATTGGGCGGACACGAAGCTCGGAACTTCTCCATTTCTGCTTCTTGCAGGAGTAGTTGTCGGTATGGTCGGAATGGCGCTTATTCTCATGAAGGTGGTCCGGTCGGCAAATAAAAAACAGTAGAACCGCCCCTATTATTTGGCGAAAACAGAAAGAATCGCTCTTATATGAAGCCATTGTTTGATTTTATTTTAAAGTTATGTATTTTGACAGTCGTTTTATGGGGGATGATTTACTCCTTGCTTGATCCCGGCACTGTTGACTATCGTTCGGTATTTATCGCATGGGTAATGGTCGCGACAAATACTTTGGCAGGCTACCTGATTTTTGAGTATGCGTTCGCCAGGGAATCACGGGTTTTTACCATAGCGGTGTTCGGCGGCCTTACCGCAAGGCTGCTGTTACTTATGGTGCTTGTTTTTGTTATCATTTACCGGCATTTGGCGGTTATCAACGACTTTGTGGTCTCGCTTTTTGCTTTTTACTGTATTTATTTGATTGTTGAAATTCTCGGGTATCAAAAGAAAAACAAACAGAAAAAGAATACTGCATGAAACGCTTTAACGTCAAACAGGCCACAGCTTTTTTCAGGGTAATTGCGCTTGTCGTCCCGCTTCTGTTCTGTGTTAACAGCTTTGCTTCAGCATCTCCTGAAGAGTCTGCTCCTGCTGTGCATAGTGCAGCCCCGGCTGTTCCCGGTAGTGAGCCTGCCGCTGCTCACGCTCCTGAAGAGGAGGAGAAGGCCGGTGATGTTATCATGCATCATATCCTGAACAACAACGTTTTTGCTTTTCCCCCTTTCGGCGAGGTAGAACTCCCGACCCTGCCCAAAGTTGCAGGCATCGATATTTCCATTACCAAGCATGTTGTGATGCTCTGGCTTGTATCCGGAGCCCTTCTGATCGTTTTCTCCATAGTCGGAGGGAAGTACAAGAACATGAATGCCCGCCAGGCGCCGAAGGGTGTAGCCAATACCATGGAAGCGCTTATTGATTTCGTCAGGCTTGATGTTGCAAAATCAAATATCGGCCCGGGGTATGAGAAGCACCTTCCCTATCTGATTACGGTATTCATGTTTATTCTCTTCTGTAATCTGTTCGGCCTTATTCCCTACGGCGCTACGGCCACGGGCAACATCAATGTTACCCTGACTCTGGCGGTATTCACCTTCATCATCACCCAGATTGCGGCACTGAAGGCGCATGGTTTCGTCGGATTTGTCAAGCATCTTACCGCAGGAACCCACTGGGCGCTCTGGATTATTATTGTGCCTATCGAAATAATCGGACTCTTCACCAAGCCGTTTGCTCTTACGGTTCGACTTTTTGCCAACATGACCGCCGGTCACATTATCATCCTCAGTCTTATTTTTATCAGCTTCATTCTCAAGAGCTATATTGTTGCAGCAGCGGTTTCGGTTCCGTTCGCGATCTTTATCTATCTGCTTGAGCTCTTTGTTGCATTCCTTCAGGCATTTATCTTCACCATGCTTTCAGCGCTCTTTATCGGTCTGGCTACTGCCCACGAAGGACATGAGGAGCATGAGGCCGGAGTTGCCCATCATTAATTTGATGTCAGGAATATTGAGGAATAAGTATTATTTTTATGATTTTGATTTAACGGGTTCAAAACTGCTAATTACTCTTTAGCAAAAAACTTACAACAAATAAACGGAGGTAATTACAAGATGGATGGTTTAGGTTTAGCTTATTTAGGTGCAGGTATTGGCGCCGGTCTTGCTGTTATTGGTGCTGGTCTTGGTATTGGTAATATCGCTGCTTCTGCAACAGAGGGAACAGCTCGTCAGCCTGAGGCTGCATCCGATATCCGTACGACCATGATTATTGCAGCAGCTCTTATTGAAGGTGTTGGTCTGTTCGGCGAAGTTATCTGCGTTCTTCTCGCTCTCAAGTAAGCGTGAAGCTGTTACAGATTCGATACAGAAGATATCCCGATTGCGGCACACTCAAAGCACCGCAGTCGGGTTTTATTAATCGTTAACGGAAACATTGTTCATGCTTACGTCAGGAGTTATTCTTCTTGCCGGCAGTCTTTTAAGCCCGGAACCCGGCCTTATTTTCTGGACTGCGGTTACATTCGTGATTGTACTGCTTATTCTCAAAAAAGTAGCCTGGGGACCTATCCTCACTGCTTTGGAAGAGAGAGAAAAGGGTATCCAGTCATCTATCGACCGTGCATATCATGCAAAGGATGAGGCTGAAGCTGCTCTTCGCAAGAACAGTGAACTGCTTGCCAAGGCTGATGCGGAGTCAGACAAGATCATTCGTGAAGGAAAGGATTTTGCCGATAAACTTCGCGGCGATATTACCGAAAAAGCCCAGGCTGAAGCGCAGAAAATGATTTCCATGGCCAAGGATGAAATTGAGCAGGAAAAACGCCGCGCACTCAATGAGCTGAGAACGGAGGTTGCCGATCTTGCTGTAAAAGGGGCCGAGAAAATTATCAGAGGCTCTCTTGATGCCGATCTGCAGAAAAAGATCGTTGACAGCATGATCCAGGATTTTTCTACAAAACGTAATTGAAAACGGTCACGAAATGTCCAGTCTAATTGCAAGCCGTCGATATGCATCTGCTCTCCTTTCATCAGCTGAAGAGGGTGGTTTTCTTGATACTATTGTTGAAGAGCTGAAACAGATAAGGGAGGTTCTCAACAATTCCCGTGACCTCGTTCATGTGTTGAGAAGCCCCCTGATCCAGGGCGACAAGAAAGTTCATATTCTCGAAGAGATTTTCAGGGATAGTGTAGGCCAGAAAATGCATCTCTTTTTGAGCCTTATCGCAAAAAAGAAGAGAGCCGGGCTTCTTCCCGAGATTATTGACGAGTTTCAGGTTCTTCTTGATGAGAAACAAGGCGTGCTCAATGCTGACGTTACCAGTGCCGTTGCACTTTCGGATCTTCAGGTATCGGACCTTGTCAGCAAGCTCACGGCTTCGACCGGCAAGACGATCAGGGCAAAGATGAAGGTTAATGCTGATCTTATTGGTGGTGTTTCGGTTAAAATCGGAGACACTATTCTTGACGGCAGTGTCAGTCATCAGCTTGAGATGCTGAAGCACTCACTTATGACGGACGCAGTATAAAAACGCCCTCTCCCGAGTTTTATTTTTTAATAGCCTGCAGCAGCAGGCTATTTTTTTTAGATATTTATCCGGACAGGCTTGTAAGCATTCACGGAAATTTGTAGCATAGAGTCATGGGGCTTTAGCTCAGTTGGTAGAGCGTCTCGTTCGCAATGAGAAGGTCAGGGGTTCGACTCCCCTAAGCTCCACAGGTATTCCGCTCTCACTCCTGCTTCAGTGATCTGCAGCACCTTTCAGGCAGTGTTCATGCCCCCTTTTCGATGACCCGTGTCACGGTAAATCCACCATCCTGATTTTTCATGCCCGGTCAGCTTCGTCATGCAGTTACGTTATCCTGCTGAAAATATGAGAGCAAAAGGTGTTCAGGTATGTTTCTTTTTCTGCAGTTTTGTATACTATGTTTTCGATTTCAATAAAAGGATAATGGAGTTGCTTTATGCCGGTGACCAGATTTATTGTACGTTCAATGCTGCTGATATGTACGACAGGTAGTTTAGTGCTGTCGGGGTGTTCATCAACAAAGCCTCCGGCTACGGTAACTGCACTTGTCAATGAAGGTTATGCAAAAGCTGAGAGACTGTTTGCCAAAAAGGATTATCCCGGAGCTTCACTTGCCCTTGAATCATTGATCTTTACCTCCCGTGCTACAGCACTTGAGGATGATGTGCTCTTTCTTCTCGGGCAGACCTATTACCGTTCGAAAGAGTACCTGCTTGCAGGAGATATCTACACCCGCCTGCTTCAGCAGATCCCCTCTACCCCCTATGCGAAAACAGCACAGTTCATGCTTGCCAAATCATATGAGCAGCTCTCACCGCATTATGAACTTGATCAGCAGTACACCGTAAAAGCCATTGAGCAGTTCTCCGTCTATCTTGACCTCTATCCTGCCACTGATTCGCTGAAGATTTCAAATGACGTTGTGACCTACAGGGAGTTGCTTAAAATCAATCCTGATAATCAATCCTATAAAGAGAGCTATGCAAGGGCTTCTGCTCAGTATGCGAGGGTTGACAGCGTTCGTTATGCGGCAAGAACCATTCAGGAATTCAGGGAGAAGCTGGCGAGAAATTCATTTTCCATTGCCCGCAACTATGTTCAGCTCGGCAAATACAAGGCTGCGGAGATCTTTTATGATGAGATTATCCGGCGTTATTCCGATACCGGATATATTCATCACTCCTGGGCAGGAAAAATTGATATGCAGATGAAGCGTAAAAAGTGGTTTGATGCAGAGCAGGCGCTTGATCAGTATCTGCAGCTTTATCCGGCTAAAGAGAAGGAGATGGCCGGAGAACGCGAAAAAATAGTACGGAATCTTAAAAACAGCTGAACGGAGAGTGCTGTGCATCTGGCAGTTTTTGGCGGAACATTTGATCCTCCGCACAATGGCCATCTTGCTCTCGCTCTTTTTGCCAGGGAGCTGCTGAAGATCGACCGGATCATCGTTTCGGTATCAAACAATCCTCTCAAGCAGAGGAGGGGCACCTCAGATGAGCACAGAAAGCGCATGGCATCCCTTCTCTCATCCGAAATAAATCTTACCGGGTGGAGCAGTGAGGTCAGTGGGTGGGAGCTTGAAAAGCGCACCCCCTCCTATACCGTTGATCTTCTGCACTATATCCACGCGCTTTACCCGCATGATCGGCTTACCCTTCTTTTGGGAGAGGACAGTTTCCGGGAGTTCAACTCCTGGAAAGCGTATGAAAGGCTCTATTCGCTTGCTGAAATTTGTGTCTTTGGCAGAGCTTCCTCCCTGGGCGAGCCCTCGCCTGCCTCCCGGGAGGGAAGAGAGGGGATGCGATTTATCGATTTTGCCTATCCGCTCTCCTCAACCGCCATCCGTGAGCTTGCGGCTTCAGGGCAATCCATTGCACAATATGTCCCCTCTTCAATAGCCAGCTATATCGCAGAGCACAGCATCTACCGTCCGTGAGCGTTTTGATGTTCAAGCCCCGGAGGGGCGACATATTGGTAGCGCAGTCCCGACGAGGTCGGGGCTGGGATGAGGATTTCGAGCACCACCCAACGAAGTAATCGGGTTTCGGAACAAATAAAGAGAGATGCGCTCACATTGATTCCGGTGCCGACACACCCAGTACCCTGAACCCGTTGCGCAGAACCTGGCGGGTGGCCAGCGAGAGGAAGAGTCTTGCCCTGGCAATTTCAGGCTCAGCCTTGAGAATCGGGCACTCCTGATAAAAACGGTGAAAGAGCTCTGCAAGTGAGTGCAGGTACTCTACCATTTTCTGCGGTTCAAGCAGACGCAGGCTTGTTGTGATCATATCAGGGTAATCGAGCAGGGCAAAGCCGAGCTGAATCTCTGCAGGATTGTCAAGAAGCCGGAGCAGGTGGTAATCCGGGTCGGAGTGCGGATCGAATCCAATCTCCTGCTTTGCAAGGCGCAGCAGGCTGCATATGCGTGCATGAGCGTAGTGCAGATAGAATACCGGATTTTCCCGTGACTGTTTTTTTGCCAGCTCTACATCGAAGTTGAGGTGCGAATCCTTGCCCCGCATGATGAAAAAGAGGCGGGTGGCATCGGCGCCAACATCGTCAATCAGATCGTCAAGCAGGTCTGCATTGCCTTTTCTTGTTGACATCTTGACGCTCTGGCCGTCAACCGTTGTGGTGACAAACTGGTTTATGGCGATACGGATCCGGCTGGTATCCTTGCCAAGGATTTTCAGAGCCTCAATCACATCGGGATATTCATCGATGTGGTCGGCGCCGAACACATTGACGATCACATCAAACCCGCGTTGATACTTGGTGAGGTGATAGGCAATATCCGGCAGACGGTAGCTCGGTTCTCCGGTGGATTTTATGAGCACCTTGTCCTTCTCCTGCCCCAACTTTGTTGTCATGAACCAGGTGGCGCCGTCATACGATGAAATAAAGCCTTTTTCGCCGAGAGCCTCAATTACCCGCTGATTTGCCGTTGTCCCGGTCTCATCGGGAGTGTAGAGGGTATGCTCATTGAAAAATGAGTCATGGCGGATTCCGAGTCGTTCAAGTGTAGCGCGTATTGCCGAAAAGATGATGCTTTCGGCCGTGTTTTTGAAGAGCTCAATCTCTTCCGTGTCGGCAAGAGCGGCACCATGATCTTTAAAAACCTGTTCAGCAATCTCCCTGATATAGTCGCCCTGATAATGGGTGGCAGGAAATTCGATCACGCGGCCGCAGAGTTCCTGATAACGGAGTTTGACCGACTCACCGAGAATCTGCATCTGGCGTCCGGCATCGTTGAAATAATACTCACGGGTTATATCATAGCCCTGCGTTGCATAGAGATTTGCTATGCAGTCACCAAGCACGCCACCCCGTCCCCTTCCGATGGTAAGAGGGCCGGTGGGATTGGCACTGACATATTCCACGATAGCGCGCTTCCCTTTGCCACTCGCCCCCTCTCCGTACCGGTCAGTCTGGAGCAGCACCTGCTCTACACTCTGCATGATAAAAACCGGCGTGAGGTAAAAGTTGATGAACCCGGCTCCTGCAACATCAATTTTAGCTATGGTATCCGGAGGGAAAGAGAGGTGGGGTATGATTTGCTGGGCCAGCTCCCTGGGATTCTTTCGTAACTCTTTTGCTGCAAGAAAGGCTATGTTGGTTGAAAAGTCGCCGAACTTCTTGTCGGCAGGCTGTTCAATCCGGATCGGATTTTCGGTTACTATTCCGGCCGCTTCAACTGCCCGAGCTATGACCGGGAGAAAAAATTCATGCATTGTATTTCTTTATGATAGGGTCGTTGGTTGCTCCTGATTGAGCAGTGCA
The DNA here is from genome assembly GCF_011601315.1 of Candidatus Chlorobium masyuteum. Taxonomy (NCBI): domain Bacteria; kingdom Pseudomonadati; phylum Chlorobiota; class Chlorobiia; order Chlorobiales; family Chlorobiaceae; genus Chlorobium; species Candidatus Chlorobium masyuteum. The sequence goes on from NZ_JAAORA010000001.1 coordinate 741,101, forward strand.
CAGAGTTCAATGGGGAGGAGCCCGGAGAAATTGTCGATGATTCGAATAACGTTATCGAACTCCCGGAATGCATCGGCGCTGTTTGTGGTCGTAACTGCGACACATTTCATTCCGGCACTCCGGGCAGCCTGAACACCTGGCAGGGCATCCTCAAATACGATACAGTTTGATGGCGGTACCTCAAGCAGCCCGGCTGCCCGAAGAAAGATATCCGGGGCGGGTTTGCCGTTTATGACCTGTGACGGGTCTACAATTGCCTGGAATCTGCCAGCAATGCCGAGCAGATCAAGGACGTATTCGATATTACGCGGCCCGGCACCGGTACCGATACCAAGCTGTACACGGCTTTCCGCCGCATGGTCAAGAAAGAGCTCCAGACCCGGCATGGGCTTGATCAGTTCGCGTGACATGATCCTGTAGAGAAAGTCCTTGAGTTCAGTAAGCCGCGCAGCTTCCGCTTCGCTGATCTCCGGGTCGAGGAAATAGCGGAGAACATCATGGCCTTTCATGCCTGCGGTTTCAACCAGATAGCGCTCGGCATCAAGTCCTTCAAGTCCGAAATCCCGGAAAAGCTCAACCCATGAATCCGCATGGAAACGCATGTTGTCTGTCAGGACGCCATCCATATCAAAAATAAAGGCGTATCTCGGGTCGGTAGTAAGCATGATCGATTGATTCAGCAGGTGATCTCTCCAAGTTTCATGGCGGTTCGGACCTCCTGCATGGTGGTTCGGGCTATGGCTCTGGCCTTTGCTTCGCCTTCAAGCAGAATCGATTTCACCAGTTCCATGTGCGTTTCATAATAAGCTCTTTTTTCAACCAGCGGGGAGAGTTCTGCTGCAATATTTGCCGCGCACATCTTTTTGCAGTCTACACATCCAAGCGAGCCGGACCGGCAGCCTGCCTCTATCTCGGATAATTGTTCTTCCGGAGCAAATTTTTCATGGTAGCTGAACACGGTGCACACTTCCGGATGGCCGGGGTCGTTTTTGCGAACCTTTCTGGTGTCGGTTACTGCGGTGCGCATTTTTTTTGCAATCTCCTCCAGGCTGTCCGAGAGCAGAATGGTGTTGCCAAGGGATTTGGACATTTTTGCCTTTCCGTCAAGCCCCGGCAGTCGCGAGAATTTTGTGATTTTCGGCGCTGGTTCAGGGAATACCTCTCCCAAAATAGGGTGCTGGTAGAGGTTGTTGAAGCGGCGGGCAATCTCCCTGGTGATCTCCACATGAGGGAGCTGATCTTCACCGACAGGAACAACATTGCCTTTATAGAGCAGTATATCAGCCGCCTGCAGGACGGGGTAACCGAGATGACCGTAGGTCAGTGACTCCATATTCAGGTCACGAATCTGATCTTTCAGGGTCGGGTTCCTTTCGAGGCGCGATGAGGTGATGAGCATCGAAAAGAGCAGAAAGAGTTCAGTGTGCTCCTTGACCTGTGACTGACGGAAAACCGGGCTTTTTTCAGGGTCTACCCCTGCGGCCAGCCAGTCAATGAGCATGTCAAGCGTGTTTGTATAGATTTCACCGGTTTCAAGTGACGTTGTCAGATTGTGATAATCGGCGATCAGAAAGCAGGTTTCATAGACCCGTTCGCCCGCTTCGTTTCTCTGATTCTGTTGCTCAACCCATGATTCAAGCGCTCCGGTATAGTGACCAAGATGGAGCTTGCCGGTCGGCCGCATACCGCTTAAAATTCGAAGTGTTCCCATAAAAGTTTTGTTGCCGCGTCAACCGGCAGAACGTGCGGCTGTTTCAGGCGGGGTCGTGGTTTTTATAAAGCTCTGAATGCCCAAGAAGTTATAACAGTTCACAGAAAGATAAAAGGGCTTTGTTTGTTTTTTGTATTGCTTGCACTATATTATCCAACTTGTTTCAGGTTCGTATCAAAAAGAAGAATTTGAAACCGATATATTAGGAGAGTAAGTCCTATACAACATTCAGTTACCCAACCATGTCAGATCCGGAAGGAAGCAGCATCCGGTAATATGAATGTGTGATATAGTTAGCTTACTCTCTTTTTTTATTTACCCAATTATAAACCACGTCGGGAGCAGAAATGGAATCAGGAGTCAGAAAAGAGGAGTTACTGAGCGCACCGGTCCGCCATATTGATATCAAGCAGCTGAATATTGTTCCACTTATAGACCAGATGAACGATACGGCTTTTCAGGCCAGAAATCTTGCAAGGGCAGCTTCGATTCTTGACCTTATGCAGCAGGACAAGGAGTGCGCCGTTATTTTGACCCTTGCCGGTTCATTGATCAGTGCCGGACTGAAGCAGGTTATTATTGACATGATCGACAACCACATGGTTGATGCCATTGTCTCCACCGGCGCCAATATTGTTGACCAGGACTTTTTTGAAGCGCTCGGCTTCAGGCACTACAAGGGAACCCCCTTTATTGATGATGCCATTCTCCGTGATATGCACATCGACCGTATTTACGATACCTATATCGATGAGGATGATCTCCGGGTCTGTGATGACACGACAGCGATCATAGCCAACTCCATGAAGCCGGGAAGCTACTCCTCCCGTGAGTTCATTGTGGAGATGGCCAAATACATCGAAGCCAACAACCACGACAAAAACTCCATCGTCTACAAGGCCTACGAAAAAGGGGTGCCGATCTTCTGCCCCGCATTCTCGGACTGCTCCGCAGGCTTCGGACTGGTGCATCATCAGTGGCACAATCCGGAGAACCATGTTGCCATCGACTCGGTAAAGGATTTCCGCGAACTCACGAAAATCAAGATCGAGAACGACAGAACCGGTATTTTTATGATCGGCGGCGGCGTACCGAAAAACTTTACACAGGATATTGTTGTTGCAGCTGAGGTACTTGGTTACGAAGACGTATCCATGCACACCTATGCCGTCCAGATTACCGTTGCCGACGAGCGTGATGGTGCGCTTTCCGGCTCAACCCTCAAGGAGGCCAGCTCGTGGGGCAAGGTTGATACGGTTTATGAGCAGATGGTCTTTGCCGAAGCAACCATTGCCCTGCCGCTCATCGCCGGTTATGCCTACCACAAACGCAACTGGGAGGGTCGCAAGGCTAAAAATTTCAACGCCATGCTTGAAGGTTAACCTGTAGATTAAGGAGATGCCCTGATGAAATTTTTTATTGATACCGCTAACCTTGATGAAATTCACGCCGCACGCGAACTTGGTGTTCTTGACGGTGTGACCACCAATCCTTCACTGATTGCAAAAATCGTCGGTGACCCGGCGAACTTTACCTATCAGGATTTCAAGGATCATATTGCCCGGATCTGCGATATTGTTGACGGCCCGGTCAGTGCCGAGGTGACAACACTCAAGGCGCAGGAGATGATTATCGAGGGTGAGGATCTGGCAGCCATTCACGACAATGTGGTTGTCAAATGCCCCCTGACCATTGACGGCCTGCAGGCTATCCGCCATTTTTCAGAGAAAGGGATCAAAACAAACGCAACGCTTGTCTTTTCGCCCAACCAGGCGCTCCTTGCCGCCAAGGCCGGAGCAAGCTATGTGAGCCCCTTTGTCGGGAGGCTGGACGATATCAGCACCGAAGGGATGACCCTTGTCGAGCAGATTGTCACCATCTACGACAACTACGGCTACATGACCGAGGTTATTGTTGCAAGCGTGCGCCATCCGCAGCATGTTGTTGACTCTGCATTGATCGGAGCCGATATTGCAACCATCCCTTTCAGTGTAATCCGCCAGCTTGTCAACCACCCGCTGACCGACCTCGGCCTGAAAAAGTTTATGGAAGACGCCTCGGTTATGAAGAAGTAACCCTCCCGCTCTCTCTGCCGGTTCAGCAAGCCTGAAGTGCTGAACCGGTTTTACTTGCTGCTTTAATGAGCCAAAGCCCGGCTGACAGCTTCAGGTTCATGGGCAATGACGGTCAGGAGAATCCGTGCTGAACGGTCAGGCTGACGGCGTTTTTGCTCCCAGTCCTGTACCGCTCGAACATCAAAACCAAACCGCAAAGAAAATTCGGGTTGCGTAAGTCCCAGGCGGGTTCGGATCGACTTGACGTCAACCTCCTCCGGAACATGGGCAATAAATCCTTCGCTGATTTCACCACGAGCATAGGTCAGGGCCTGAGAGGCGGATTTGATCAGTTTACTTCCTGCTTTTGACATGGTTTTTAACTCCTTTGCCTTCGCCTAAATAATCTGGCGTTGCAATTGATGTACGGCAATGCCGTATGTCGTGCAAGAGGAATTTTGTGAGGGATGATTCAAGATGCAATCAGTTCAGCGGTGCTTGATTAGACCGTGTCGGAGCAGGGTTGTTCTCATCGGAAAAGGGCTGGATGTTCAGTGTCGCCCGTGCGCAATGTTTCCGGGATGGTGATGAAAGCGTTATATTGAGGGCATGGAAAAAGTAAACAGAAGAGAGATGAAGCAGACGCTTGCACAAACCCATCCAAAGCTTCAGTCAGCAGCAGGAATGAAAGAGATGCTGTTTCGTGAAGTTGTTAGCTCTTCAAAAATCGAGGGGATCAGGAACGCCAAAGCTGCTCTTAATAAATGGTACAAGGAAGAGGTATCAGGCAAGCAAAGCATTTCGAAGAAGATCCCTCATCAGCACAAGGTTTAGCTTTTGTATAGCTGAAACATACTCATCGAATCGCTTTTCGATGACACTCCAGTCGAATCCGTTATAACCTGCCTGAACAGCCATCAAGGTTGCAACCAACCTTGCCGTCCGACCGTTTCCCTCCCTGAATGGATGGATAAAGAGCAATTCAAGATGAACCAGTGCTGTTTTTGCTAAGACTTCCTCTTGTGTGCCGGAGCAGGGTGTATTGGGCTTAAGGATTGTTTCTTCAAACGTCTCCAACGATTGGGTTAAAAACCGCGCAGCGGGAAAGGTAAATCCCTCTTTTGAGAGGTTGACTACCCGGTGACGTCCTGCCCAGGAGTAGATCGATCCGAAAAAGGCTTGATGAATCGCATCAATATCGGCCATACTCAGTTGCTGATCGGCAGCGAAATTGTGCATGGTAAATTGAAATGCTCTGGCGTAAGCTGCGACTTCGGCATCGTCGATTTCCTTTTTCGATTTCAGTCCAAGAAGATTTTTCAAGACCGCAGCGTTCGATCCGGGTTCCTACTCACCGGTATCAGTGGCATGGTATTTTATGCTGATTTTTTTAGCCATAAGCGAGAGTTATCTTTTCGTCACAAGATAAGAAGTCTCGATTTATGTTGAATCAGAAATTATAGTGACACTGTTGGTCATGTCACTCCTGCTATGTCCACCTTTCACCCGTTAAGAGACCCATTTACACCCGATTCCGGATCAGGCACTCACCATATCGAAAGGCGCGAGAACCTCTCGTTGAGCAAATAACTACCCGTTATTAATACCGTCCCCTAATTGCGTTCCTGATCCGCCGATGTAAAAACGCCGGACTTCCTGAACCTGAAATCAGGCTTGACGGAGACTCTTTTGTGTTGACAATCCGGAGGAAAACGTCTGACTCAGGGGCCCAGTCGGGGGCCCAGTCCGAAGCGATTCTGAAGAATCTTGGAACAGAACCGTTATCGGCTGCCGAACTTGCTGTGGCTTTGGGGCTTCAGTCAAAAACCGGTGCTTTCAAGCGAACCTTACAGAAACTGGTCGAAAGTGGACAGGTCGAATATACCATCCCGGAAAAACCCACCACTCGCCTACAGAAATACCGGCTCACCGAAAAAGGCCGCAGATTACTTGAAGAGTTGGGCAAAGGAGGCGGTCAGTCATAACTATTCTCACGCCAACCGGACAAGTCGAGACCTAAGGGACCGTCAGGGGTTGACCATGCCGTCAAATGATCCCGCAAGGTTTCGGCGCGAGCTGATGAAATAAGTGCCCTGCAGTCCGCAATAAAGAATTCAGCATCCAGAGTTCAAAATCTTCCTGTTCAAGCCTCCTTGGAGGCGAAACATTGGTAGCAAATACAGTAAATCATGAACGTCCCCTCGGGCTCCCGATACTAAACAGGGCTCTGAGTTTACTATTCACCCTCTAATATTTATCGGGATGGATATCGGAAGATTGCCGGATTGATAAAAGGGCGGGATTGTTTGTTTAGCGGAAAAACTTGAATGGCTGAGAGGTTCAGCGGTGCTTGATTGATCTGGACTGGATGGGGTATTTAGTTATGATAAAATACATTATCACAACTAAATATAAAAGAAATGATTGCCAATAACACATGCTGATGGGTATTGGTGAATGCTATTTTAGTCTTATTTTTTGCGCAGAACCGCTGAAAAATATATGCGATTAGATACATTAATTAACAACCTGATGCTGTCTATATCGGCATAAATCAAGTTTTACATACACGGTATCCCTCTTAACAAAAATATCGCAAGTGTATTTTGAGGGAAATTTTGAGAATTTTTACTCCGAAAGCGCGTTCTGCGTTTAAACAATTAGACAAACTCCTCAGTAGTATGAGATTTCCAATAATACTAAAAAGGAATACTGGAAAGTCTCCCTTGTAATGAATGCGAATAAAAACTCTCAAAGAACGAGGAATACTTCGCTGTCATCTGATACTGCAAACCAACCATGTCTACCATTCCCCTGTTGAAATCACGAGTGTTTATAATGATAATTTCTTAATTTAATACGGTTTTAAAAGCAGTAATTCTTGTTGAAGGTCGGCAATAATTTATGCCAGAAGCTAAGGGCTTCGATTTGGCGCAAAGAGGGAGTTATGCTCAATGGTAGGTTTAACGTAGGAGCAGTTCTCAGCCAAGCTCGGGCTTCCTTTCTTGATCGTGAACCGTTGGCAGCTCGGCAAGAGTAAGCGCTTGCCTTTGGCCTTGCGGCGAATCGAGAAGTTAATGGGGTACATAGAATAGATTGGAGAACATGAACTTATCCTTATCAAATGGGAGATGTACTCATGACAAAAGGTAACCAATTCCTTCCTGATGGTGAACCACCTCAAAAAGGGTCAAACAACAGTGAACCAAATCATGAGGGTCTAACCCCAAGTGATGTATTTATCTCTTTTTTGACTGCGCTCGGTATTCTTGTAGGTACTTCGTCGTGGATGATTATTCAAAATCAGACGATCATACCTATCATATTGTGTGTAATTATCTCAGGATTTCTACTTATTTGCTCTTGGCCTTGCGCGAAGAACGGATGGTTGGGTGGATATGGAAGATTCGGGAATCGCCTATGGTCATTCCCTAGTCTTTGGTACGTCGTTTTTCTAGTTGGAACTTATTTTGCGGTACTAACAGCAATCAACCAATCGATACAGTCTAATAGTAATAGCCTGGACAGCGGTGCGGAAAAAAGTCCTGCCAAATCAGCAATCACCCAACTTGTAGGGATTAATAAAATCAGCTCGGGCGGCACTGTAGATACCAGCGCAGCCAAGTCTACAATTAATCAACGCGGCCAGAATAATAAAAATCTTACGTCAATTAGATGGGAGACAGTAACCCCAAAGCTTGCACAAGACATACTGCAAGCGGCATTCCTTGCAGTTATAACCTCAGTTCTTGCTCAAGCATTTTCCAATGTAGGCGATCTGACAAGAAATCTCAATTTAGTGATCGCCCGTACCGAGAATGCTAACACAGATGTAACGCATACAAGTGATACAGTAAGTACAATGTCAAAAAAAATTACAAAACATTTCTCTAAGGTTGAGGTCATCAGCAGATCCATTTATACCTCCATAACAGCAACGCTTGCGGCAGCAAGGGTTCAAGCGCTTATATTGGCCGCTAACGATATAAGACAAAAGTATGAGCCAGTTGGTGACGCGATAGAAAGAATGTATAAGGCGCTAGAAAAGTATCATATAGTGGCTTTGCACCCATTTCTTCCACCAGGAACAACACCTCCTCAGGATAAGAAGACAAATGATCCGGTCATTGAATACGCAGAACGAATAAAAAAAAGTAATCCGAATGATTTGCCACATCCTGCTTATATGGCTACTGCGATCGGCAGATATTTTGAAGCTGAAGCAATGGAGCGGCACTTCCCGGGCGTACTCCTTCATATGACCTCCTTTGTCTATTACACAAGAACTATCCAAGCAATTGTCAAAGCGCTGAACCCTTGGCCTGATCGATATGAATTTTACACACTTATGCCAAAGTCTCCACTAGAACTCTTTCGTTTTGGTAACTCCACGGACATTAAAGAATGGCGGGAGTTCCTGAAAGGCTACCATGAATTTCAGAATGAGCGAGTTGAAAACAAGAAAGGAGTATGGAGGAGATATTTTGCTTACAGTAAGAATCCGACACATCCCAAAGGTTTTATCACGCCAAGGGAAATAAAGAAAATCTTTGATATGGGATATGTACTTACAGAAAAGGATGGTTGGCTCCCCCGCATAGTGAACTCCGAAGATGAATATAACCAATATTTTCCGTCGGGACCCGAAGGGAAGGAGATCCAAAAAGACTTCTTAAAGGGTATTGATTTATCTTTGGGTGCAACCCTTGCCGGTAGGAGTGTTGCGCAGCTTCCTGAAGATAAAGGTTGGTGTAAACTTAAGGATGTACTTCTCACCTACCATGGTTTGAAAATAGATACAAGTCCTGAAGACCCTAAAATTAATCAGCGGTTTAGTTTTCGCTGTATGGATGATTGTGAAAAAGATTGTGTTGATAATAAAATTGTTATTGAAAGTCATCCCTACAAAAGAAATAGCGAAGGTAACAATCGGAGCAAACGCTCATTTGATTTTCCCACGGATTTCTTTGCAATCAGAGATCTTCAAACGAGTGAAGGTACACAATGGATATTCCTTATAGGACTCGATCAAGGTTCCAGTACATTGCAAAAGACAGATGCTAACTTGGCGTTCGCTCCAGTCTTGGATTTGGTTTCTATGGCTGCAGCTTCTTCTGGTTCTACAAACAATAACTCTGCAAGTGAAATTCGAAAGGTATTGGATAAAATATTTATTTCACCGCCAACTGACCATATTCTTAAGTACCACGACATCCTTACGTTTTCAGAAGATTCAAAATAATGAGCAATTAGTATGAATGGGGTAAATAGTATAGTGGGGTGGCAATATCCCGAGACAACCATCAGAATGCTCCTAGGTAGCGAAGCACCTAGGCTGCTGACAATTGATTTTGATTTTCCATGTACTTCTTCTTGTGATCTTAAATGCAAGTATTGCTTCGTAGAAACAGATGAGCGTGAACGCGTTGGGATTGTCACCAAACCCCAAGGCAAACTTAATGTAAGCCAGATGAAAAGGGTTTTCGCGGATGCTTCGGCGCTCGGGTGCAAGAGCGCCAAATTGGTAGGTGATCAGGAGCCTCTTCAGGAAAAGGCTTTGCTCGATTTTTTGGAGTACGCAAGCGAACAACTCGGGATGTGGATAGTTATGTTCACTAACGGCTTTGTCTTGGCAAATGAAGCGAAGTGCTACCGAATACATGGCCTCAGCTCCCGTGCTCTCATCGAACGGCTGAAGGGGCTTCGTGTAAGTATCATGTTAAAATTCCATTCATTTGATGAGAAGGTTGAAGATGCACTTGTAGGTGTACCAGGCTATGCGGCCAAACGGAACAAGGTTCTTGATTGCCTCATTGAGGCCGGTTTCAATGAGGTGCCCACGTTCAGAACAGCTAAGGAAAAGCTTTTGATGACCGGCTTTGCTCATGGGGAAGCCGCCGAGCCATGGACACGTCTGGGGCTGGAGAGTGTGATCACTCAACCGTGCGTTCAGGATGTTGAGCGCATCTATCAGTTGAAGGCGACCAAGCGTCTCTATGTAGATTTGGATCCAGCAGTTCCTGTCGGTCTGACGCGCTCAGCGGAGTGGCGAAAGCGCCTGGGTATAGACATTCCTAAAGAGGAAATACTTGAAATAGCTCTGAGGCTTTACGCCATGAACAAGCAACTTGGAATCCCATTCCAGGGTGCTTCGCCATATTTCGGCGGCCTGCCATGTTCGCAACTGCCTTATGGTTTGTACATCAATGCGCAGGGGCGAATTTATCCTTGTTGCGGGTGCCCTGAGATTCAACAAGACGGTAGTATTGAGAATCTTGGTGATGTATTCGCACCGGGAGCGCTGAAGCGAGCCATTGAAATGAATCCTTATCGCAGGCACTATGTAAAACACGGCTTTGCATACGATAGCGCTCCATTCAACTCACCTGATTATCCCGGCTACGGGATTTATCATGGATGTCCGTTTCGTGACAGAGCAGGGGATATTTTACCACCAAAATGGGAGATGGTTGTTGCTGAATTCCTGGATCATCATCAAGGGGATCATGCAACGTTTCAGGATAGTACTTGTAATAGCAATGAATGACCAGTGCTGATTCAAGATCGGAGAAAAGGTTCTCGCTTTAACTCAACTGTGTTACGGAAAATGTTATAAAACGGCAAGGAGGTAACCATGAACAGGAGCATTTGGTTTGCAATCGTCATTGCAGTGGCCCTTTTGGCAGCGGTGATTTGGGGCCCTTTCTTGAGACAAAATGGCGGAGATCCAAAGTGGAAAAAAGAGGTCTATGTAGCTATTGTAAGTTCTCTTACGGGTGATTTGGCTGAGAATGGTAAGGATACTTCCAATGGTGCGAGCTTAGCCTTCGACGAAGCGAATGAGACCCCTCACACCAAAGACAGGATTATCCACTATGTGATGTTCGATGATCAGGGAGATCAAAAGGCTGCTGTGAGTGTAGCAAACCGAGTGTGCCAAGACCCTCGGTTTATTGCGGTCATTGGGCATCTTACAAGCGGGTGCATGTCTGCTGCCGCACCGGTCTATGATCGAGCGGGAATTCCGGTTGTTATGCCGGTACCGACTAATCCGAAGATTACCCAAATGGGGTACACAAGTCTTTTTCGAATACCGCCAACCGACAACGATCAGGCTCCCTTTCTTGCAAAGTACCTACTGTCAGTAGATCCTGGCGCTCCTGTTGCGGTTGTGCATGACTTGACAGCATATGGACTCGGGTTCGCTGAGGCGTTTCGTGATACCTTCAAACAGAACAGGGGAAATATTGTTGCCTTTGATGGTGCGCTGAAAGAATCACGTGATTTCAGGACGCTGATAGCCAAGCTCAAGGCTTTAAATCCAAAATATATCCTGCTCGGCGCTACCTACGACATGGGGGCGCCTTTTGCCCGACAAATGAAGGAACTTGGCCTCAATGCGACATTGGTTTCCGGTGATGGCTGTTATGGAAGCGCTTTTTTGGAGCAGGCTGGTGATGCTGCAGAAGGTACCATCGTGAGCTTCATTGCACCTGATCAAGCCTCTTCTCAAGAAACCACAGAATTTTTCAGAAAATACGAAGCGAAATATGGGAAAGTAGTCAGCTTCGCTCCGTTAGGTTATGATGCTGGCAAAGTAGTGGTTAATGCTATTGGAGAAGCTTCGCAGCCGACGCGTGCTGCTGTCATAAATGTTTTAAAGAGACGCGACTTCGTTGTAAATGGGGTAACCGGAAAAATAGAGTTTGCCGATAATGGTGACAATAAAAATAAAAATCTTGTTCTCTACACTGTACGTCAAGGCAAATTTACTCTTTTCAAGTAGTCGTTTAGAACGAGTGTAGAGCTGAGGAGAAGAGCTAAAATGTTAGTACAGGTATTCTTAAACGGCCTAGTTGCTGCGTCGATATACGCGCTTGTAGCCCTTGGCTTCGGGTTAGTCCTTCGAGTCTGCAGATTCTACCATTTCGCACACGCTGCGGTCTTCGTGTGGGGCGCGTACTTTGTCTTTCTGCTCAAGGTACAGCTCAAATTGCCATTATTATTTGGGATTGTTATTGGTGTTCTGCTGGCAACCATTCTTGGTTGCCTTATGGAGATTATGATCTACCGCTCATTAAGGCGCAGGCATTCTTCTTCTCTTGTCGTCCTTATAGCCTCCCTTGGTATATACGTCGTACTGCAAAACATCATTTCAATGGCCTTCGGGGATGGCGCCAAGGTAATTCAACAGCGATCTTTTGAGGAAGGAATGGATCTTTTCGGTGCTAGAATCACGCATATCAGAATGCTATCTGTCGGGTTGAGTGTTTTGCTACTTATAGGGGTTGCAGCTTTGCTGAAATGGAGTAAAGTAGGGAGAGCGATGCGAGCAGTTGGTAGCGATCCGACCCTCGCCAGTATCTCCGGAATCGACAGTGAGAGTATTGTGCTGTTCACATTTGCCTTGGCATCCGCATTGGCGGGAGTAGCTGGAATATTGGTTGCTCTTGATGTTGACATGACACCAACAATGGGGTTACAAGCATTGATGATGGGTTTGGTAGTTGTTATTATTGGTGGAATTAAGAGCATACCGGGTATCGCCTTTGCAGCCTTAATCCTGGGTTTGGTTCAAAACTTTGCTGCATGGCATATTGGTTCCCAGTGGCAGGATGCAATTGCGTTCATAATTTTGCTGGCAATCCTACTTGTGAGGCCGGAAGGAGTGATGGGCAAGAAACTCAGGAAAATAACAGTTTGAGCAAGTAAAACGATGGAGTATCTGATACACATTCTGATACTGATAGGTATTTACGTAATCCTGTCAGTATCTCTGAATCTGATTGCGGGTTACACAGGCTTGCTTTCAATCGCGCACGCTACATTCTATGGCGTGGGGGCTTACGTTGCTGCTCTTATGGCCATCAATCTTCAAAGCCCGTTCCTTCTCAACCTGATCTGTGCGATTATCCTGAGTGGCATGCTCGGCGCATTGGTAGGAATCCCTTCACTTCGCATCCGTGACGATTTCTTCGTTATCACAACATTTGCCTTCCAGGTTATCACATATAGCATCTTGAACAACTGGGTGTCCTTTACTGGTGGCCCTATGGGGCTACCAGGCATTCCGCAACCGACAATTTTTGGTTTGCAGGTTACATCTAATCTCAGCGTCCTGATTCTTGTTGCAATCTTCTGCACTATGGTTTTGTTGATTAGTGATCGGATCGCGCGTTCGCCTTTCGGGCGGGTTTTGAAGGCAATCCGTGAGGATGAGGTGTTCGCCCAAGCAGCGGGAAAGAACATCGCAACCTACAAGGTGCTCGTCTTCGTTATAAGTGCAGGGATGGCAGCCGTAGCCGGGGTTATGTATGCTTACTATGTCAGCTTTATCGATCCAACGAGTTTCACCGTGATGGAGTCAGTCTTCATTATCTCCATTGTGATTATCGGCGGGGCCGGTAGCCTATGGGGGCCAGTAGTTGGCTCTGTGTTGCTGGTTGTCCTGCCAGAGCTTCTCCGCTTCATCGGCCTGCCAAGTTCTGCGTCGGCAAACCTACGGCAAATTATTTATGGGGGTCTGTTAATCGCCTTCATGATGTGGCGGCCGCGCGGATTACTTGGCGAGTATGCCTTCCAAGTCAAGGAGACCAGGCAATGAGTGCTTTCTTGGAAGTCCAAGGGCTTGAAAAAAGCTTCGATGGAGTGCGGGCGCTTTCCAACTTCTCCTGCACTGTTCGGCAAGGCGAAATTCTTGGCCTCATCGGGCCGAATGGAGCAGGGAAGACCACGTTTTTCAACATCGTGAGCGGTTTTCTCAGACCGGATTCCGGTAGTATTAACTTTAAAGGTAGCGATCTCGCTAGGATACCCTCTCACCGTATCACGAACTTTGGAATCAGCCGCACTTTCCAGAACCTGCGACTTGTGAGCCAGATCAGCGTGATCGACAACGTGATGCTGTTTTTCCAGGGGCAGCCAGGAGAGAAATTGCGAAACGTCTTTTTCAATTGGTGGCATAGTCAGGAACGAGAGCACGAGAATCAAAAAGCAGCAATAGCACTCCTTGAGGAGGCAGGTTTAGTTGAAAAAGCAGACAATTTGGCGGAAGAACTATCGTATGGACAACAGAAATTGCTTAGTCTTGTATGCTGCCTGGCATCGGGATCGGATGTCCTTCTCCTAGATGAACCATTGGCAGGTATCGCACCGGAGATGATAGAGAATATACTTAGAATCATTCGCGATCTGCCCGGCAAAGGCAAATCAATAATTCTAATTGAGCATAATATCGATGCCGTGATGCAAGTCTGCGATAGAGTCCTATTCATGAACGCAGGGTTCAAGGTCAGCGAAGGCACCCCCGATGAGGTACGGTGCGACCCAAGGGTCATAGATGCTTACATAGACTGAGGAGTAGAATGCTGGAGATCAAAGAACTCGAAACAGGATATGGCAAGAAGCAGGTGCTTTTTGGCATGCACTTGGAAGTTTGTACGAGTGAGATTGTTGCACTCATCGGACCTAATGGGGCTGGCAAGTCCACTGTGCTGAAAGCAGTATGTGGCCTGCTTCCTCTTTGGAAGGGCGAGATACGCTTCAATGGTGATGTAATCAAGGGTTCCAATCCGGCCAGAAATGTCGCAAAAGGTATCACCTTCGCTCCCCAGGGAAGCCTAGTTTTCGCCGACCTCACAGTTAAAGAGAACCTGGAAATTGGAGGATTTCAGCTTTCTCGAAATGAATTGAAGACCCGTATCGTGCAAATATTTAAGATGTTTCCGGTACTGAAGGAGCGTGCCCGATATGACGCAGGCAAACTATCCGGGGGTGAACAGCAGATGCTCGCGTTGGCCCGTGCGCTCATACCCAAACCGAAGTTACTGATGCTTGATGAGCCTTCACTTGGGTTATCGCCAAATCTAGTTAAAGTCGTGTTCGAGAAGATCGTCGAAATAAACCGGGAGGTTGGGGTCAGCATCCTGATCGTAGAACAAAAGGTCCACGAGGTTCTTGATATCAGCAAGAAAGTCTATTCGTTGAAGCTCGGCCAAATTGCCTATGAGGGGGCTTCAGAGAGCCTGAAAGATGACAAGACGAAGCTGAAGCATTTATTCCTCTGAGCCTCTAACTGACTTCATTATTCGCAGTGCACCTTTCTGCATTGAAAACATACCGCCAACATTATGATTTAATGTAGCTTACAGGAGGGGATTCAATTTTTCCCAATCCAAGTTTATGGTCTATTTTTTAGGGTCGGGCCAAATTTAAGCAATAAAAATTCTGAGTAAATTATTTATTACAGCCAATAACAGAATTTCTTATACGAGTCAGAAAATTATTTACGTTGTATACTAAATAGCCAAATAAAAATTTATTCATCATTTTAATTTTTTCCTTATTAGTACCGCCACATAGTATAGCTTTTTTGTGTATATGATTTTTTAAATCATGCCTCAAAAGCCCTAATTCTTTAATCATTTTTTCAGTTTCTTCATCCATATACTTTGCATACTTCTGCTCCCATAACTCCATTATATCCTCATCTTTCTTTTTATCGGTTATTGCCTCAAGCATTGCTGCCTCCATACACGTCAATACCGAATCAATAAAGGCCCTGCCAGCAACAGCTTGAGCATTGGCAATTTCTTTACCATTTGCACAGTATTCATTCTCAAAATCTTTATCCCTAAATGAATTATTTTGATATTTACTTAAATACTTCTCATATATATGTGTTACATTTCTCCAGCTATCGCTTTTTTGTACGATACCCTCAAAATCACTTGGCAGCACTTTTGATAAATTTTTGTCAGAAAGGCCTGTATCATAGCCAGCACGACGATATATATCCTCAACAAGCTCTGAACAAAACGCATTCTCATACTCATAATCAAATTTATTTGACCGAGTGATATAAATTTTAAAATTATAAGTCTTTCTTGAGCAAAAATTGGCAGCCTTCCGAATACTATCGTCATCTTGTACTGTAACTAATCGCCAAGCTTCCCAGAAAACACTCTCATCAAGAAGTTTTCCAATACCAACATAATCAACACCGGTTTTTGGTATTGAATGTATAGCCAAGCATGGACCAACCACCATCGCAACATGTGAGTATTTTGGTTTAATCTCTAAAGGTCTAATTCCCCGAAGCTTGCTTCGAAAAATATAAATGGAGTTCAAAATACCTAGCAACTCGCTGCGAGGATTTTTATTCATTTGCTTTAACGCACCTTGAAGAGCAACATTGGATTCTGAGAGTTTATCTCTACCTCTAACCAATAACAAATCACCATCTCTTAAGTCATCAGATTGCGACATGATAAAAGTGCTTCTAAGTTATTGATACAAAATCTTCTACGATCTACTGCGGATCGTCATAAAAAACCGTAATTCGTCAAAGATAGAGATTTTAACTGACCTCCATCTCCTGTGTCTTAATATAGATGTTGCCTCTAATAAAGACGAGCAAGGTCATGAAGAAGCACAAGGCTTACTCGGGGAGATGTATTTCGCTGGCCACGGCTTCATAATGGACAAGCACAAAGGAAAACAGTGACTCTGAAAGGCATTCAATAATGGATATCAAGAAGCTTGGGACATTTACCGAGAACTGAACGAAGCTGGGGATTAAAACATTCTGAACTTCTATGGGCGAGTTTCCCGACGACTAGGGTCTGTACAGAAAACTGTGTAAACGGCCATTTGTCATAACGGAATTCTGCCCTCAAATTTAATGGAAAGCTGATTGATAACCGAGCCCCAGTTCCGAATCGGCATCGTCCATTTTTTCGAGATG
>NZ_JAAORA010000003.1 GCF_011601315.1 Candidatus Chlorobium masyuteum
CACGGATGAGCTGGTCGATCAGTGCCTTCTGGCTGTCGGGAATCTGTTCTTGCTTTTTGGCCATAGCTTTTCTCCTTTTGTAATGATAGGAAACTATGACCGTTTACACACTTTATCTTACAGACTCGGTGGAGATTTTCTGCCGGAACTGAAATAACTGTGTTTGCAGCATGAGAGTGAAAACCAAGGGCGAACGGGACGTTCACAACAGCTTCAACTAACGCCTCTCCGACCTGACTGACAACAATCCAGCAGAATCGTCTTGATGGTTTCAACACCACACATAAAGTTTTCCCTGCTTTCGGGAACTTCGTCAACAGATTGCTTGTTGACAAAAGATATATAAAGTATATTTATGTCAACCAATGCGACAAGCGAATAACCAACCCCATACATGCAGCACCATTTTGGAGAGCGCCTTAAGTCGGCACGCAAGATGTCCGGCATGTCACTGCAGGAACTGGCGGACAGAATGGACAAGCCGGTCTCCCGTCAGGCGATAAACAAATATGAGCAGGGGAGAATGCTGCCGGAAAGCGGTATTCTTCTTTCCCTTGCCTCAGCACTTGAGGTAAAGCCTGATTATTTCTTCAGGCCAGCACTCTCTTTGCAGTCAATTGAGTTCAGAAAACATAATGCTTTGCCTGAGAAGGAGAAGGCACGGATAAAGGCGAAGAGCGGCGACATACTTGAACGGTATCTTGAACTGGAATCCTTCCTTGGTATTGATTCATCATTTATCAATCCTTTCAAGGGCGTGAGGGTTTCATCTCCCGATCAGATTGATGAACTTGCTGACGGGCTCCGTGATGCCTGGCGTCTTGGTTTTGACCCGCTGCCAGATGTTGTGGAGATGCTTGAAAGCTATAATGTCAAGGTAGTCATGCTCAATACTCATGATGCTTTTGATGGTCTTTCAGCATGGAGCGGTTCTATTCCTCTTGTGGTTTTCAACAAGGGAAGAGACATTGTTCGCCGCAGATTTACGGTTTTGCATGAACTTGCTCATCTCCTGCTTGATTTTCAGGCTGGCAGTGAAAAAGACAATGAGAAGCTTGCACATTCGTTTGCCGGAGCTGTACTGTTTCCCAAAGAGTCATTCATACGGGCTTTTGGCGGCAAGCGCACCCATTTTACCCAAAGAGAACTCATCGAGATGAAGGAGTACTACGGGATCTCTGTACAGGCTATCATGGCAAGGGCAAAAAGCCTCGGTGTTATTCCGGATTCGACCTACAGAAACTTTTGCATAACCTGGTCTGCTTTCAGAGTTAGCGAGCCGGGTGAATACAAATCGAAAGAAGAGCCTGCACGTTTCCGCCAACTGCTTGACCGGGCACTCTCCGAAGAGGTTATTACGATGAGCAAAGCAGCAGAGCTGGCAGGGAAATCCTATGAAGAGATGAGCATGGACATCACGTTTGTTTAAATCCAATAGAGTCCGGTGATTGTTGCCATTCATGATGCCAATATCCTGATTGACATTGTCAAGCTTGATCTGGCAGATGCACTTTTTGAACTCAGCTTTGAGATGCGTACAACCGACGCGGTTTGGGTTGAGGTTTCTGTTGAGCAGAGAAGGGTGCTGCAGCACTACGTTGATGAGGGTTTGCTGGGTATTGAATCTTTCTGTTCCGAGGAGGTGCTTGACATAGTTGAATATTCCAGAAACTATAACGGGCTCTCATTTCAGGATTGCTCATTGCTCGTAGCTGCCAGGAGAATACATGCCCTGATCATCACTGGTGACAAAAAACTTCGAACGGTTATTGTGCAAGAGCAGCTTGAGGTTCATGGCATGCTCTGGCTTTTTGATCGGTTGGTCGAGAATCAGATTCTAATTCCTTCAGTTGCGGCTGACAAACTTCATCAACTCAGACTCTTGAATGTTCGGCTTCCGGAAGCCGAAATCAATCAGCGCATAAGCCGCTGGAGATGAGTGTTTCCGAAAATCTGCTTTTGACTTCTGCTGATAAATAAAGGGTGTTCCGGGACAACCGCCGAGGGGACGAGACTGACTAACGCTACTAACTCCTCTCTGAACCAACTGCGTTGTTGGGACTGAAATGTCAGGATTCCTGAAAATTTATAGCGGCAGTGTTATGCTTTTTCAAGGATAAACTTGGGGTCAACGCCCAGGGTTTTATAGAGTCGTTTAGCCAGTTCCATATTGATCTTACGCTTGCCATGCATGACCTCCGAAAGTCGCGTGTCAGTGATTCCCAGCAGGTTTGCCATATCCTTGCGTTTCATTTGCTGCTCAAACATTTTGAGTTCAATAACATCAGGCAGCGTTTCCGGCTTTTTGATTACCAGTGGCATCGGCATGGGAACAAGACGATCTTCGTACTCTTCAATCGCTTTCGCCAGTTCAGCGATTTTGCTTTCGTTTGCTGCATTTTCCCCGTCAGGGAAGGCATTCATCAAAGCTTCAACCTATGTGAGTGCTCTTTCATATTGAGCAGCAGTGCTGATTTTCATAGTTACCTCTTTTCGTTTACTCCTGCTGAATCGTTGCAGGGTCGATGTTGTCATAGGCCTTATGTGTGCCGATAAACTTTATGAATACCGTTCTTGCAGAAAAACGAATTCTGGCTACAATCCGGTAATGATATCCCTTTATGTTGAACACATAACGTTCGTTAGCAATATAGTCAACTGAAAGAAATGTCGTTTTTAACTCGGCATGGTTTCTCCATTCTGCCGATTTTACCCTGGCATACCATTCATTGAGTGAAGGTATTGCATCCGGGTGTTTAGCTCCGAAACGGTTTAATGCTCATTTTTTAATGATAACCATCAATGCCCCATTTGCTTCGGTTATTACCAAAATCAAAATTAATTACATAGTTCAAAAATATTTAACGAGAGGGGATCTTTGAACAAATACCGGACATCCGTTTGCTTTCGACTTCATTCTCTATGTGGGGGAGACTCGGGGAGACTCTCGACTAACTCTACAAATCCCCTTGATTTTGCCGGCCTGGAAGCCGGGCGCTTTCGTCAATCGATTTAAAGCGCGAGTTGGTTGAAACCTGAGATCTCTCCTGAAGGTCGAGATGACACTCCAGTAAGAGCTATGGGCGAGGGGCTATGACTTGACAGACCGCTTATTCGAACGAGAGGGGATAATTTTCAGGATGCTCAATACTTTCGACGCCGAGGTCAACATCAAGATCAGGCCAGTAAAAGTGACCGGGGTTCTGTTCTTCAAGATTCAGGATTTTGCAGACAGGGGCATTTTTGAACCACGGAAAATCTTCGAAAGCAAGAAAATACTCTTTCCCCTGGCTGAGCAGCCAGAATCCATGATTTGAAATATTCGTTACCTCAGCATTTAAAGTGCTGCTTCCAAGAGTTTTTGAGTTCATTGTGGTGTTTTCTGATAATGCTTTCTATTTGTGACAGCTCGGTAATTGATAATCGGTAATTTTTTTCGAGTTCAATTTCCGGTTCAAGCCAAAATTTCGCCTCACCGTTTCCGCAGTTGACATGAATATGCATTCTGGTCTCTTCCCTCGAAAAGAAAAAAAACCTGTAACCTTTTTCAATAAGTATAGTTGGGCTCATTCGAAACGAGATTACATTTTATTCCACTCCAACAATATAAACTTCATCAAGGTTTCTTTGCAATGACCATCTGGAATGCGCTTCCGGGATGCGACCGACTAACTCTACAAGCTCCCTTGAGTCTGCCTGGCTGGAGCCCGGCTCTCCCGGCAAATGTTGTCAGGGCAGCCCGCGATGTTGTTGAAAATCTCTGAAAGAGGAATCTGCCTGGCGTGGGGAAGTGACTCTCTCTTCCTTTCTTTGCATAGTACTTTATATATTATCCCTTCAAGGGCTTTTATCTTGCCATTCACACCCGTCTATCCGGAATCGGCTTATTTTCAGTGATGCTTGTCACTTTTGCCCGCATGGCTCTGGCGGTGTTCAATCGAATAACTATTGTTTATGAATACAGAACCTTCAACAGCTCTTGCTGAAAGGATACAGCAGCGTGCTGATGAGATCTTTCCGGAAGTCGTGGAACTGAGACGCGAAATTCATCGTCATCCCGAGCTCTCCTATGAAGAGGTCAGAACCACCGCACTGATTTCGGAAACGCTGATCGGATTCGGCATTACACCGGAGCCTCCCTTGCTTGACACCGGAGTGGTTGCTGTTATACACGGGGGTCGCAAGTTACCGGAGGGGAAGCTTGTGGCCCTGAGGGCTGACATTGATGCCCTGCCGCTCTCGGAATCGAATGAGCATGGATTCTGCTCCCTTGAGGAGGGGAAAATGCATGCCTGCGGTCATGATATGCACACGGCGATGCTGCTCGGCGCCGCAAAGATTCTTGTGGAGATGAAGGAGGAGCTTGAGGGTGACGTGCTGCTTGTTTTTCAGCCTGCCGAGGAGAAAGCGCCGGGTGGGGCAAAGCCGCTGCTTGATGCCGGTCTTTTTACCCGATTCAACCCTTCGGCTGTTTTTGGCCAGCACTGTTTTCCGAACGTTCAAACCGGCAAGGTCGCTATGTGCAAAGGGAGTTTCATGGCCGCAGCCGATGAGCTCTACTTTACCGTTACCGGGCAGGGCGGGCATGCCTCCGCACCCCACAAGGCGGCAGACCCTATTCTTGCTGCTGCTCATATCATTACCGCAGTTCAGCATCTTGTCAGCCGGGTGGTTCCCCCGCATGAGCCTGCGGTGGTCTCCATCGCATCCATTCACGGAGGCAATGCCACCAATGTCATTCCCAGTCAGGTGACCATGTCGGGCACCATGAGGACCATGAACGAGGAGGTTCGGGCCCTGCTTCACCATCGACTGCGCCAGACCGTCATGCACACCGCTGAAGCGCTCGGAGTAACGGCCGAGCTGGAGATCCGCAACGGCTATCCGGTGCTGTTCAACGATCCTGCAGTTACGACCCGTGCCATGACGCTCTGTGGAGAGTATCTTGGAAAAAAGAGTGTCATCGAGAGTGAGCCGCTCATGACGGCGGAGGATTTTGCCTACTATCTGCAGGCCTGTCCCGGAACCTTCTGGCAGATCGGAACCGGAACGCCGGAGCCGGTAAAAGGCAACACCCTGCACTCTCCGACCTTCAATCCTGAAGAGCTTGCCCTGAAAACCGGCAGCGGACTGCTTGCCTATACGGCCATCAGGTTTCTCGGGATGCCATAAGGCGCCTATAAATCTGTTGCGCGATTCGATTGCGTTGTTGGGCGGTGCTCGAAATCCTCATGTACTCTGGTGTACATTCCGGTTTCTGCGCTCCGTCCGCCTTGCCCTCGAACCGCTCACGACGATTTATAGCAGAGCCTTTCCGCGATTCGATTGCGTCGTTGGGCGGTGCTCGAAATCCTCATCTTGACCGTTGACCGGACGCAAAAAGGGCGGCCTGTGAGAGCCGCCCTTTTCCAATTCAATCGCTGAATTTTTCCTCTCAGGCTTTTCCGTTGGAGCCGAGCACGTTGATGATCTTGTGGATATAGAGCTTCTTGAGAGAGTCTCTGGCCGGGCCGAGGTACTTTCTTGGATCGAACTCTTCGGGTTTTTCATCAAGCACCTTGCGGATAGCGGCGGTCATGGCAAGGCGGCCGTCAGAATCGATATTGATTTTGCAGACTGCGGATTTTGCCGCAAGACGAAGCTGATCTTCACTGATGCCGATTGCATCTTTCAGCTTTCCGCCATGCTCGTTGATGGTTTTGACCAGATCCTGGGGAACGGATGAGGAGCCGTGCAGGACGATAGGGAACCCGGGAATGCGACGCTCGATTTCACTGAGAATGTCGAGGCGGATTTTAGGATCTTCACCCGGTTTGAACTTGAATGCGCCGTGTGAAGTGCCGATGGAGATGGCAAGGCTGTCAACACCGGTTTTAGCTACAAAATCCTCAACCTCTTCCGGCTGGGTATAGGTGTGATGAGCAGCCGAGACCTCATCTTCGATTCCGGCAAGCACACCAAGCTCACCCTCAACCGTAACATCATGTTCGTGTGCGTATGCCACAACTTTTTTGGTCAGTTCAATGTTCTCTTCATAAGGGAGATGAGAACCATCAATCATGACGGAGGAGAATCCTGAGTCGATACAGTCTTTGCAGAGTTCAAAGCTGTCGCCGTGATCAAGGTGAAGGACAATGGGGACAGGAGTTCCGAGCTCTTCAGCATAGGCTACAGCTCCCTGGGCAAGGTAGCGGAGAAGCGTTTCATTGGCATAGCTTCTGGCGCCTTTTGAAACCTGCAGAATAACCGGAGAGGCTGTTTCCACGCAAGCCATGACAATAGCCTGCATCTGTTCGAGATTGTTGAAATTATAGGCAGGAATAGCATAACCGCCTGTAACAGCTTTTTGAAAAAGTTCGCGACTGTTGACAAGGCCAAGTTCTTTATAACTGATCTTTTTCTTTTGCATTGAAAGCTCTCCCATTATTAGTATTTTAGGACGGATTTTTTTGTCGAGTTTAAATTTCCCGACACCATTACGCAATTGCGGATCAATATAATATTTTTGTCTCTCCTTTCAAGAAACGTATAACTGTCGCAGCACAACCTTTGATCATCAAACCGGAAAATGTTTAGAAAAAGTCTGCTTCTCTTTACTGTTACCTGTGGTTTTTCTTCACCATTGTCGGCAGGAATTTTCGGGACGGCTTCAGCCGCCGGACCGTCTATCAATGTCCTCAAGCCGACCGAAGCCCAGGAGGATGCAGGCAAATACATCAGTCAGTACCTTCTTCAGAACCACTACAGGAAGGTAGCGGTCAATGACTCCCTTTCACTGCAGATATTCAACCGCTATATCGACAATCTTGACGGCAGCAAGAGCTATTTTGTGGCCAGTGAGGTTGCCAGTCTCCGCAGGATATACGGCACAAGGATTGATGATGAATTTCTTGCAGGAAAACCAACCGCAGGTTTTGGCATCTATAACTTTTTTCTGAAGCGGGCAAAAGAGAAGATGCGGTTTATGAAAATTGCCGCCGATACGACCCATTTCAACTTTTCAGTCCCCGAAAACTTTGACCTTGATCGCAAGGCCGATCCATGGCCGGCCGACAGACGGCAGCTTACCGATCTGTGGAAACAGGAACTTAAATATCAGTGGCTCAATCTGAAATATTCAGGTGAAACCAATACGACGGTTCGTGCTGCACTGGCAAAAAGCTTTGCAAGCCGCCTTAACCTTCTGAATCGCCAGAAACCGGAAGACGCGTTCCAGGCTTACATGAATGCGGTTACAACCTCCTTTGATCCCCATACCAGCTACTTTTCGCAGGATGAGTATGCCAATTTTCAGATTGATATGAGCCGCTCTCTTGAGGGAATCGGTGCGAAGCTCCAGACTGAAAGCGAGTATACGGTCATCAACGAGGTTATTCCCGGCGGTCCGGCCTTCAGAAGTAACCTGCTTAAAAAAGGGGACAAGATTATCGGTGTCGGTCAGGGAAGAGCCCTCGAAATAGTTGATGTTACCGCATGGCGGATCAATGATGTGGTAAAACTGATTCGCGGGAAAAAAGGGACCGTTGTGCGGCTCAAAATTCTTCCGGCAAGTCAGGGGGGACGCGGACCGGCAAAAATCATTGCACTCGTGCGCGACAAGGTCGATCTTGAGGAGCAGGCGGCCCGGAAACGTATTATTCATCAGAATGGCCAGAAGATCGGCGTTATTACCATCCCTTCATTTTACCTTGATTTTGAAGGCCAGCAGCAGAATACCGGTAACTATAACAGCACCAGCCGTGATGTGTCGCGCATTCTCAATGAGTTGAACAGTGAGCGTGTTGATGGTATTGTTATTGATCTTCGTGACGATGGCGGCGGATCCCTTGAAGAGGCGGTCAATGTAACCGGACTCTTTATCCCGACAGGGCCGGTTGTCCAGATCAGCAACTCAACCGGCGGTAAAATGGTGCTCAGGGATGAAGATCGCCGGGTACTCTATAACGGCCCGCTTGCCGTTCTGGTAAACCGTTACAGTGCTTCAGCTTCAGAGATTTTTGCTGCGGCAATTCAGGACTACGGGAGGGGAGTGGTTATTGGTGAGCGGACATTCGGAAAGGGAACGGTTCAAAGCATCATCAAACTGGCAAGACCCTTTTCGTTTTTTATAAAGAAACCTGAACTGGGTCAGATAAAACTGACGATAGCAAAGTTTTACAGGATTTCAGGCGGCAGCACCCAGCACAGGGGGGTTGTGCCCGATATCTTCATGCCATCGATGATCGATACCGCGACCATTGGTGAGGATACCTACTCAAGCAGTCTGCCCTGGAGCACAGTCTCCCGTTCATTTTACCGCTCAACCGCCGAGATTACCCCGGAAGAGATAGGAGTGCTCCGCCAAAAGGAGCTGGAACGCTCCTCAAGAAACGCACTTTACCAGTCCTATCTGCAGGATCTGAGAACCCTTAACCAGATCCGGAAAAAGAAGGTGGTGTCGCTTCAGGATTCGGCTTTCAAATCGGAAATTGAGACCATAAAAAAGATCGAGAAGCAGTGGGTTCTGGATCAGGATTCCACCAAAGGGATGAACAGGGATGTCCTGCTCAATGAGACGGCCGGCATTGTGTCGGATCTTGCTGATCTGAAGATCAAGCAGCGGCAGACCGTAATCCGGACGATACCGGCTCTGAATTAAAAAGGGCGATACCGTTGCCTGATTATCCTCTCCCGGGGGCTCTTGGTTTTGACGCGTCGAAAGAACAAAATACCGGTAAACCGTGTTCACTGTACTATATTGTTTCTGCAGGGGAAGAGTCGTGAGGGCCATAACCTCCCCCTGCGGAGTTGAGCTTTTGAACACTTCTCAATTTGACAAGGAGTTGAGGTTATGCTGACATTCAATCTGATGACGATTCTTGTTCTCCTGGGGCTCTTTTTGGCCTCATCGGTCAAAATTCTTCGCGAGTATGAACGGGGAGTCGTCTTCCGGCTCGGCAGGATCATCGGCGCGAAAGGTCCGGGGCTGATCATCCTGATTCCGGCTATAGACAAGATGGTCAAGGTTGATCTTCGGACGGTGACGCTTGATGTGCCGCCACAGGATATCATCACCCGTGATAACGTCTCCGTCAAGGTGAGCGCGGTTGTCTACTTCCGTGTGCTTGATGCCATCAAGGCGATTGTCGATGTCGCGGATTTCCATTTTGCTACCTCCCAGCTGGCCCAGACCACGCTGCGCAGTGTCTGCGGTCAGGGTGAACTTGATAATCTGCTTGCAGAGCGTGATGAAATCAATGACCGTATCCAGGCTATTCTTGACAAGGATACCGAGCCATGGGGAGTCAAGGTCAGCAAGGTGGAGGTTAAGGAGATCGATCTGCCCGAAGGGATGCGGCGGGCAATGGCCAAACAGGCCGAGGCTGAACGCGAACGCCGCTCGGCGATCATCAACGCGGAAGGGGAGTATCAGGCAGCACAACGGCTGGCCGATGCGGCAACGATTATTTCCGCCTCTCCGGCTGCCCTGCAGCTTCGTTATCTCCAGACGCTCAAGGATATCGCCGCAGAGAATAATTCAACTACCGTATTTCCCATCCCTATGGATCTGTTTAAACCATTCTTTGAAAACAGGCAGTCATCCCCCCCCCAGTCAACATAAACGCTATCGATTATGTTCAAGATTACTACCATTCTGTGTCCGGTCGATTTTTCCGATGCCTCCCGCAAGGCTGTACAGTATGCGAAGGAGTTTGCCCGGAGTATGGAAGCATCTCTCTACCTGTTGAATGTGGTGGAGCCGAGACCTATGGCCGTTGACATTTCGCTTAATTATGTGCCGCTTGAAGCTGATCTTGAAAAAGCCTCAAAGGAGGATCTTGAGGTTATCATGCAGGAGTTGATTCTCGGGGGATTCAAGGCATCCTGCGGTGTGGAAATTGGCAATCCGGCTGATGTGATACTCGATAAAATTGACGAATGCAATGCCAATCTTGTGATCATGGGCTCTCATGGAAAAAAAGGGTTGAGCCGTCTGATCATGGGAAGCGTTGCCGAGACCGTTGTCCGGAAGGCCAATTGTCCGGTGCTTATTGTCAAAACCGAAGAGAAGGAGTTTATCGAGTAGTCATACTGTCACGTCGCGATTGTATGCTTGCGCTCTGCCTTGTTTGGTTCAGCGTCAAATGAGAGTATCAGTTTTTTAAATCAGCAACGAGAGACCTGCCATGAACAAAGCCAATCCCCTGCGGAGCGTTGCTCTGCCGTTGAACCCTGAAGCCATGAGTGACAAGCGCTCTTTTGCCGCGTTTACCGGCACTATGCGCATGTTGCTGCCGGCTCTCCTCGCAAGGAGAGCGCGACAGGGGAAAATGGTTGTGCTCATCGGGGCACTCACCCTTGCCGGTGTGATGGTGTTCGGTACATCAGCATACGCCGCAAGCGGGATTGCGGTTCCCGAAAACTTCGTTTTACTACCTGGCGGTGAATTTACGATGGGAAGTCCTCTTGGTGAAGTGAACCGACAGACCAATGAAACCCAGCATCAGGTGCGGGTGAGTGATTTTTATATCAGCAGATATGCGGTAACCTCCGCCGAGTTCAGAAAATTTGTCAAAGCCACAGGGTACCTGACTGATGCGGAAAAAGCCAACGATCAAAAGCACTGGCGCCACGCAGTTTCAGGCACTCTCCGGCCAAAGTCTGAAGATAACCATCCCGTGGTGTTTGTGAGCTGGAACGATGCCGTCGCCTATTGCAACTGGATCTCGCAACATACCGGCAGGAAGTTCCGCCTGCCAACCGAAGCAGAGCGGGAGTACGCCTGCCGTGCAGGAACTGCAACCCCCTATAATACCGGTCAAAGCCTGACGACAGAGAGGGCTAACTATAATGGTCAAAACCCTACCGGCAATAAACCCAAAGGGATGTACCGGGAGAATACGGTAGCGGTAAACAGTTTTGTTCCCAATGCATGGGGCTTGTACAACATGCACGGTAATGTCTGGGAGTGGTGCAGTGACTGGTTTGACCCTGCTTTTTATGAACAGTGTAAAGCCGCAGGCACCGTTACCAACCCTGATGGTCCGGAGGACGGTACGCGTCGTGTTCTTCGCGGTGCGAGCTGGTTCGACTTTGAAGAGCACTGCCGGTCAGCGTATCGCATCGGAGGTGCGGCTTTAGCCCGCAACCCCAATGTCGGCTTTCGCCTGGTATTCGTTCCGTAGGCTACTTGCGAAAGGTTTCCATAAGGGTTTTGGCCCCGCTGAACGGGCTTAGACGGGCTTCAACCACCTGCTGTTCGATGAGCGCTTTTGCCTGGATGACTCGCGGATTGCTGAAGAACTCTTTTTTCAGCCGCTCTTCAAGCACGGTGTAGAGCAGTTGTTTCAGCTGCTGGCTTCGCCTCTGTTCAAGGCGAGCCTCTTCCCGCATTTGGGTGAAAAATTCAAGAATGTTCTGCCAGACATCGTTGATACCTGTATGGTGCAGGGCGGAGGTGAGGTAGACATTACGATGCCAGAAGGGGTGTTTTTTTGGCAGCATCATGAGTGCCGCCTCGAATTCAGCCTTTGAGAGTGCGGCAATTGCAGACTGATCTCCATCCGCTTTGGTTATGACAACGCTGTCCGCGATCTCCATGATACCGCGTTTGATCCCTTGCAGTTCATCTCCCGAGCCCGGCAGCATCAAAAGGAGGATGAAATCGACCATGGAGTCGATCAAAACTTCCGATTGACCTACACCGACCGTTTCGACCAGAATAACATCATATCCTGCGGCTTCGCAGAGCAGAATGGTCTCATGGGTTTTCGGGGAGGTACCCCCGAGATATCCGGAGGATGCTGTCGGGCGGATGAATGCCTCCTTGCGGCCGGAGAGTCTTTCCATTCGGGCCTTGTCGCCGAGAATACTCCCTTTTGACTGACGGCTGCTTGGGTCGATGGCCAGAACCGCAAGCGTGAGGCCGCTGTTGAGTATCTCTTCACCAAAAGCCTCAATAAAGGTGCTTTTTCCGGCTCCGGGTGAACCGGTTATTCCGATGCGCAGCGATGCGGTTTTCTTTTCAAGACAGCGGTCGAGAATCTCATGGGCTCTCGCTTCATGCTCCGGCTTTTGGGATTCGATAAGGGTGATGGCACGGCTGAGCATCTGACGGTTGCCGCTCATGATACCCGAAACGACGGTTTCCACATCAGGATCGTGGCGGGGGATCCGCTCTTGATGATGCAGGTCGCGACTCATTATTCAAACCTTGCAATAAGCAGATTCAGGGTTTTTACCGCAGCATCAGCTATGACTGTTCCCGGCCCGAAAATGCCCGCAACCCCTTTATCATAGAGAAAAACATGGTCTTTTTCAGGGATGATGCCTCCGGCAATGACGAGAATATCTGCCCGGTCATGGGCGCCAAGCAGCTCGATAATTTTCGGTATAAGTGTTTTGTGACCGGCAGCAAGGCTTGATATGCCGATAATGTGCACGTCATTGTCAAGAGCCTGCTGCACAACCTCCTCAGGGGTCTGGAAGAGGGGGCTGATATCGACATCAAAACCGATATCGGCAAATCCCGCCGCTATAACTTTTGCTCCCCGGTCATGTCCGTCCTGTCCGACTTTCGAGACCATGATTCTGGGTCTGCGGCCTTCAAGTGCAGCAAACCGGTCGGCAAGCCCCTGTGCCTCCTTGAATAGCGGGTTATCGTGCATCTGCGACATATAGACATTGCTGTTGAGCCTGATGGTCGAACGGTATCGTCCGAAACTCTTTTCACAGGCCGAGGAGATCTCTCCCAATGTAGCTCTTTTTCGTGCAGCTTCAACGGCAAGCTCCAGCAGATTTCCCTCTCCGGAGGCGGCACACGCTTCGATAGCCCTGAGTGCGAGGGTGCAGGCTTGGCTGTTGCGTTCACGTTTGATGGTTTCAAGCCGTTTGATCTGCTGCTTCAATACAAGGGTGTTGTCAACTTCAAGCAGTTCGATATCGGTTTTGCTGCTGGTTCTGTAGCCGTTGACCCCGACAATCACATCCTTGCCGCTGTCGATTCTTGCCTGCTTGCGGGTTGCCGCTTCTTCGATCTGGAGCTTCGGAATTCCTTTTTCAATTGCCTTGACCATACCTCCGGCGGCCTCTATGTCGCTGATGATCTTCCAGGCTTTTTCGGCAAGCTCTTTCGTCAGATATTCAACATACGAGGAGCCTGCCCACGGGTCGATGCTGCGGGTTATATCGGTCTCCTCCTGCAAATAGAGCTGGGTATTACGGGCAATCCGGGCAGAAAAAGGGGTAGGCAGAGCTATGGCTTCATCCAGGGCATTGGTATGCAGCGACTGGGTGTGACCGAGCGATGCCGCAAGGGCTTCCAGACAGGTCCGTGTGATGTTGTTGAACGGGTCCTGTTCGGTCAGGCTCCATCCGGAGGTCTGACAATGAGAGCGGAGCATCAGGGATTTCGGGCTTTTCGGATTGAACTGTTTGACGATTTTAGCCCACAGCATCCGTGCCGCCCTCAATTTGGCGATCTCCATAAAATAGTTCATGCCCGTCGCCCAGAAGAAGGAGAGGCGGGGGGCAAAAGCGTCAATGTCAAGTCCGGCTTTCAGACCTGCCCGGATATATTCAAGCCCGTCGGCAAGGGTGAAGGCCAGTTCAAGATCAGCCGTGGCTCCGGCCTCCTGCATGTGGTAGCCCGAAATGCTGATAGAGTTGAATTTCGGCATGCGGCTGCTGGTGTAGCGGAAGATGTCGGCAATGATTTTCATGGAGGGTTCAGGCGGGTAGATATAGGTGTTGCGAACCATGAACTCCTTGAGAATATCGTTCTGGATTGTACCGCTGAGCCGGTCGGCGGTTACACCCTGCTCTTCGGCAGCAACAATATAAAAGGCCATGACCGGAAGCACCGCTCCGTTCATGGTCATGGAGACGGAGATGTCGCCGAGGGGAATGCGGTCGAAGAGGATCTTCATGTCCTCAACCGAGTCAACGGCAACACCGGCCTTGCCGACATCCCCGATTACCCGTTCGTGATCGGAGTCGTAACCGCGGTGTGTTGGGAGGTCGAAGGCTACAGAGAGTCCCTTCTGACCGGCAGCGAGGTTTTGACGGTAGAAGTGGTTGGACTCTTCGGCCGTTGAAAACCCGGCATACTGCCGTATTGTCCACGGTCTGGTCGTGTACATGGTGGTATAGGGTCCACCGGGGTAGGGGGCAAAACCGGGAGCGAAGTCAAGGTTGTCGATTTGCTCACTGTCGGCACTGCCGTAGCGTGATTGTATCTCAATACCTTCAGCGGTTGTCCAGCAGGTCGTCGGAGCCGGGATGTCGTTCCCGGAAGCGACGAGTGCGGAGGAAAAAATATCGATCTCTGAAAAGTCCGGTCTCATTGCACTCCGGTTTTACGTTGGAAGGATTTCAGCATCTCAAGAACATCAACACCGGTATAGATAAAGCTGTCAATTCCGGCACCGAGGAGGCTTTCATGTTCTGCCGGGGGTTTTCCGGCCATGATGGTAATGCCGGAATGACGATTGGCCAGAGCAGCCGCAATACCAAGAGCTGAAGGTACCGGATCTTTCCGGGCAATGCAGAGTACAATAATGTCCGGCTTGTGTTGCAGAACTGTGTCGTACGAGGAGTTTTCTATCGGCAAAGCCGAGACAGCGGCAATGTCGAAACCTCCGCATTTGAAGAAATCCTCGCAGAATGCAGCCTGCCGGAAGCTTATGGCCGGATCGCCGACCATCCAGATAACAACTGACGGGATTTTACCGCCATGCTCTTTGGCCGAAAGCGTTTTCAGTCTCAACCGTTCAAACGCCGCCGTCTCATTACTGGCAGGCAATGTTTCTGCTGCATTCATAATGGCCGCGCTGTTCTCCTCCTGCTCCGCCGTAAGGGGCCAGGGGTAGCGGTTGACGCCGATAAGTGTTTTTTTTCGTTTGCTGACAGCGCGCTCCCGCTCTGATGAAGAGGCGGCTATCAGGCTCCCTACGATACCGCATCTCCCGGCAGCGTCAAGACCTCCGGCAGCTTCAAAGGTTTTAAAGATTGACCATCCGGATTCTGCCAGTTTTGCTGTCAGGGTTTCAAGGTAATTTGATCCCGATGCCGGATCAACAACACGGTCAAGCCATGCCTCCTCCTTGAGCACGAGGTGTATGTTGCCGGTGATTCGGGATGCGATATCCTCTCTTACCGATAAGCCGTTGTCAAAAGGGGCAATCTGAAGGGTGTCGTAGCCTCCGAGAATTGCTGAAATCGATTCGGTTGTCTGCCGGAGCAGATTGGTATAGGGGTCGAGCAGTGAGCGGTTTCTTTCGGATGTTCTGGCAAAGAGGCGGGGCTGAATCGAGCCTGTTGCGCCGTATGCTTTGAGGAGGAGGGGGAGAAGTGCCCGCACTGCCCTCGGTTTGGCCAGTTCCGTAAAATGGCTTGAACCGACAGGAAGGATAAGTTCAATGGCCGAAGCAATCCGTTCTGCCGGAATTCCGGCTTCAATAAAGCGGTGAAGGAGGTCGCTTGTGCCTCCGAGCGCCAGGGCGATCTCCTGTGCCGCCGTTGATCCCGCCTCATGATAGAGGGTTGTATCGACACCGAAGAGCGTGAATTGCGGAAGCGCATCGGCCAGTTCAAAAAGTTTGTGGTCCAGCTCTTTTGAGGCAAGTGGGGGTGGCGCAAGAAACCCGCCGGTTGTTGCTTTGAAACAGGGAAGAGCGAGCAGGGTTTCAAGGAGCTCGGTGGCGGGGGGAAGGTTTCCGGAAAAATAGATCGCAATGGCCGAAGTTTC
This sequence comes from Candidatus Chlorobium masyuteum, assembly GCF_011601315.1. Taxonomy (NCBI): domain Bacteria; kingdom Pseudomonadati; phylum Chlorobiota; class Chlorobiia; order Chlorobiales; family Chlorobiaceae; genus Chlorobium; species Candidatus Chlorobium masyuteum. The sequence continues at coordinate 15,728 of NZ_JAAORA010000003.1, forward strand.
GATGCCGGCAAAAAGGGTAGTGAGATGTTCCGGTGAGCAGTGTGCCCTGTCGGATATACAGAACTCGAGTGCTGAGGCGTCCCGGGAGAGTGATGTCAATGCGTCGGCATTGGCGCTTTTCGGGTCGAGAACGGTTACTTTATGGCAGTTTACCCAGCTGTTAGCGGTTTTTGTTGCCGGTACAGCAACGCGCTTTGCCTCTTCATCATGAGCATACCAGGGCTCAAGATCAAACCCGTCAGGCGTATGCCAGACTATACTCTCAAAAGGTTTATCACCGAGATCCGCAACAACCCTCTTTTTCCAGGTCTCCCGGCTGATTGCCGGAAACTCGTGAAAGAGTGAATCAGGCCGGGATTGTGTCATAACTGGTAGTGAAAATATTCATTAGAGGTACCCTTGATAGAGGTGCCTTTTAAAAAACAGGCTTTTTTCCGATCGGATTAGAGCGCTCTGGCACTCTGTATGATCTCCGATATCTTGTACTTCATATTGCCCGGCAGTGCGGTTTTTTCAACAAATCCTTTCTGCTGAAGCCACCAGGTTGTCTGGAACGCTTTGGTTGTCGGTTGACCGGTATACTGTTCAATGACCCGTTTACCGGAAAATCCGATATTTCCGGCATTGTGTTCAAAGAGTTTGATGCCCCTTGATCCAATACCGATGGCAACCCCTCCAAGCGTCGGGTCGGTAATAATGGTAATAACCGGCAGCCCGGCTCGTTCAACGCTTGAGATGGCAACATGGAGTTTGGGAAGACCAACCATGGAAGAGCACCCTTCATGCATTCTTGCTCCGCCTCCTGTAGCCTGAATGACCAGCGGCACACCCCGTTTAATGGCTATCTTGCTCGCCCTCCAGACTTTCTCTGCGGTAGACATACAGAACGAGCCGCCGAGGAAGTTGAAGTTGGTTGCGCAAAAGACAACCGGTTCGCCCTGAATGGTTGCATTGCCGGTAATGAGCGATGATGCCGCGCCGGTTTTCTGCTGCGCCTCCGTGATTTTTTTCCGGTAGTCAGGGAAGTCAAGAATATCCTTGTCAACAATATAGCGGGTCTCAGGATGCTCCGTGAAAGAGCCTTCGTCAAGCACAAGATCGATATAGTCATGCGCAGTAAGGCGCACATAGCGGTGCCCGCAGGTTTCGCAGACAAAATTATCGGCAAAGAGTTTCGAATAGAGTACGGGGTCGAGAATTGTTCTGCCGGTGGAGTCCCTGCAATGTTTGTGGCGTGCAACAAACAGAATCCTTTGGGGTTTCTGGATGAAGAATGATACCGGTTTTTCAAAAGCGACGATCTCCTCTTCGGAAATGGTATCCCACTTTCCGATCTTTTCCCATCGCTCCATTCTTTTTGCAAAGATCCCGGAGGCGGGTATCTGACTGAGCTTGTCGACCCATTTCGTCATGGCGCCCTTGAATGACTGAAGGGCGGATTTCGGGAAGTGGTGTGCCGGTCCTTCATGCTCGATGATGATGTCATCGATAATGCCGTTTTGCAGGGCATCTTTTGCTGTTATCCTCGATATCGAGGCAGCAAAACCGGCCTTCTCCCTGGTGCGGAAGAGAATCGATGAGCAGGCTTCCGGTGAGATGACCATATAGGTTGAGTACTCCATGGCCAGGACGGCATCGCATCCGGTCAGTGCAATAGCGCCCCCGCTGCATCCCCGGTTTATGATAACCGAGAGCGTCGGGACTTTTGCTTCACCGAGCGCCTGCATGCATCGTCCGATTTTCCATGCTATGCCTCCCGCTTCGGACTGTTCGGTTGGATCGGCACCGGCAGTATCAATAACGGTAATAATGATGCGGTTCTCCTGTTCAGCAAGCGCGATAGCCTGAATGGCTTTTTCAAATGCAGCCGGAGTTGGCATTCCCTGGTTCCATTTGGCGATCTCTTCCGGATTTTTCATAAGCCGGAGCATCTGCGAAAAATCGGATGTCGGCCCGGACTGCTGGCCGATAAGCATCACCGGCCACCATGCGTTCTGCCCATTGCGAAGCACAGCACGGTGAGTCTGGATAATGCAGCTGCCGTGCAGATCATTCTGCAGACACTCTTCAGCTTCATCAAATACGGTCAGATAATCAAGGTGCTTGGGGCGCTCGGGGTGGAAGGAGAGTTGATACTTTTCGTATTCTGTCAGTTGTTCAATACTCTCGTGGGAGTAGTTGAATCCCTCTTTTTTCTCGAAAGGCAGATAAAAATGTTTCACTGGGTACTATCGGCTTTATCGCAATTATTTAGTGACCTTTCTCGGCAAATTCAAGCAGAACACGATTTGTCTCCTTTGGATGCAGAAAGAGGATTTTTTTTCCACCGGCACCCTCTTTCGGCTCCGAGAGCGGAGTAATATTAACGGTTTTAAGTCGTTCACTCTCCTTTACGATATCATCGGTTGCAAGTGCGATATGGTGCAGCCCGTCACCGTTTTTCAGCAGAAATTTAGCAATGGCACCCTCGCTGTTCATCGGTTCGAGCAGCTCGATTTTACTTTCGCCGACAGGTATAAATGCCACCCTGACGTTTTCGGAGGGTACCTCCTCAATGGTGACACTCTTCGGGTCACACCCGAGAACGTTCAGGAACGTTTCGAGTGAGACCTCAAGATTTTGAACGGCGATGGCAATGTGGTCGATCTTTTTGATCATGCGTCCATGGTAACCGGTTTGCTGTTTACGGCGTAACCTATTGTCTGTAGTCCGACCCTGATCTCATCAAGAATGACCGGATCGTCAATGGTTGCCGGCATGGTGTACTCCTCGCTGTTGGCAATTTTGCGCATGGTGCTGCGAAGAATCTTGCCGGAGCGGGTTTTCGGGAGCCGGTTGACGATAATGGCACTCTTGAACGAGGCGACAGGTCCGATATTCTCCCTCACATATTCAATAACGTGCTTGATGATCTGGTTGTGCGGGGTATCGACATTGAGTTTCAGTACCAGGAAGCCGAGCGGTACCTGTCCTTTCAGATCGTCATGAACGCCGATAACCGCGCTCTCCGCAACATCCGGATGCTCGCACAGTGCCCCTTCAATGGCACCGGTAGAGAGCCTGTGGCCGGCAACATTGATGACATCATCCGTGCGCGACATGATATGAATGTAGCCGTCTTCATCAATAAATCCGGCATCACTGGTCTGATAGAAGCCGGGGAACTCCTTCATATAGGTTTCCACAAACCGGTTGTCCGCTTTCCAGAGCGTCAGCATGGTGCCGGGAGGAAGCGGGAGCTTGATGACGATATCTCCCATCTGTCCGGGCTGAAGCTGTTCAAGATCGGCGTTGACCACCTGAACGTTGTAGCCGGGCACCGCTCTTGAAGCCGAGCCGTACTTTATCGGGCCGGGTTCAATTCCCTGGCAGTTGGCGGCAATGGCCCAGCCGGTCTCTGTCTGCCACCAGTGGTCAATAACCGGAACCTGCAGCATTTTTTCAGCCCATTTGACGGTATCGGGATCAGCCCGTTCTCCGGCCAGGAAGAGGGCCCGGAAGTTCGAAAGATCATAGTTCTTGATATAGTGACCGTTCGGATCCTCTTTTTTTATAGCCCGGAATGCTGTCGGGGCGGTAAAGAGCACCGAAACGTTGTGTTCACTGATGATTCTCCAGAAGGTGCCGGGATCGGGAGTGCCGACCGGTTTGCCTTCAAAGATGAGTGAGGTGCAGCCCTGAAGGAGGGGAGCGTAGACAATATAGGAGTGACCTACAACCCATCCCACATCACTTGCGGCCCAGAACACTTCGCCGGGTTCTACGTTATAGACATTTTTCCTTGACCACTGCAGGGCAACCATATGGCCGCCGTGATCGCGAACAATGCCCTTCGGCTGGCCGGTGGTTCCTGAGGTATAGAGAATGTAGAGGGGATCGGAAGATTCAACGGGTACACACTGTGCAGGTTCTGCGCCGAGAAGGGACTGGTTCCAGGTAAGGTCGCGCTCTTCATTCAGTTCGGCTTTTAACTGATCACGCTGTTTGATGATACAGATTTCAGGCTTGAAGTGGGCCAGTTCAATGGCAAAGTCGAGCAGCCGTTTGTAGTCAATGATCTTGTTATGTTCGATACCGCATGATGCTGAAATGATCACCTTTGGTTTGCAGTCATCTATTCTGATTGCCAGTTCGTGGGATGCGAATCCGCCGAACACCACGGAGTGGATAGCGCCGATTCTTGCACAGGCAAGCATGGCAACCACAGCTTCCGGGATCATGGGCATGTAGATGATAACACGGTCACCCTTGCGCACACCTCTTGATTGCAGGGCGCCGGCAAAGAGTGCTACGATATCGCGAAATTCGCGGAAGGAGTACCTTGTTTTAGTACCGGTAACCGGACTGTCGTAGATAATTGCGGTCTGGTTTCCTCTGCCTTCATCAACGTGCCGGTCAAGTGCATTGTAACAGGTATTGGTAATGCCGCCCGAAAACCAGCGATAAAATGGAGGATTGGTATCGTCGAGCACCTTGTTCCATTTTTTGTACCAGTGAAGCTTTTCTGCAGCTTCGCCCCAGAAGATTTCCGGCTCCTGAATGGATTTTTGATAAACGGTATTGAATGAGTGCAGCATACGAGTGATCCCTTGTTAAAAAAAAAGTGTTAATAAAATAAGGGAGGACGGATCAGCAAGAACAGCGGAAAGGGTGGTGTTGAAGCGGAGTGGCATTGATTTTCGCTCGGCTGTTATTTGCACGGCAATTTTGTAAAACTCAATGTTAACAAAAAATACACTTCAGAGCAATGAACAATTGTTCCATCCGCCAGCTGCCGGATTTTCAACACTGAAGGCCGCGGCTCAATCAAGGGGCTTCAACTGCCTGAACAAGGTGAAAAACTCTTCGATGGAGAGCGCTTCTGCCCGAAGTTTAAGGGTAGAGCTCTCAACAGCATCAAGATTGTAGGACTCTTTGAGATTGTTCAGCAGCGTTTTGCGCCGCTGATGAAACGCTGTGCGGACAAACCGGCGGAACCCATCACTCTCTTCAACAGGGCTCTCCTGTTTGGGTTTCATGCTGATGACGGCACTGTCCACTCCCGGTTGCGGGCGAAAGACCTTGCGGCCTACCTTGAAGAGATAGCTGACATCGCAGAATGCCTGCATCTGCACCGCAAGAATGCCATAATCTTTGGTGGATGGACGGGCAACAATTCGCATGGCGACCTCATGCTGCATCATGAGCGTTGCTGAAATGAAGCTCCGGCGGTGCTCCAGAAGCCTGAAAAGAATCGGGCTTGTAATCGAGTAGGGTATGTTGCCGAGAACCCTGAGCGGCTTTTCTTCGGCAAGAAGTTCAAGGTCGGTTTCCAGAAAATCGGCTTCAAGCACCTTGAGTCCGGGGTATTCACTCCTGATAAATGCGGCAAGCTTCGGATCTTTTTCAACTACCGTAAACGTCGGACAGATCGCTATGATCTCCCTGGTCAGGGCGCCGAACCCCGGACCGATCTCCAGAATATTGTCATCAGCAGCGGCACCGGATGAGGCAACAATTTTTCTTGTGATATTGCGGTCGGTTAAAAAGTTTTGACCTAATTTTTTTTTCGCCGCGATTTCAGTATGCTTATATTCAACTTTTATCATTGAGTCCGGAATTCTTTATGTGCCATGGCCGGGCGGAACTGCTTTTTTTAATTTAAGTTATTCTTGAAGTAATGGAAGAAAATAACATCGGGACCGCGGCAGTACAATATGTTTCGCGCGGCAACAAGGCTACCCGTACCGGGTTCGGAGATGCTCTCCTGCAGGCCGGCAGGGAAAACAGTGATGTCGTGGCACTTTGCGCTGATCTTACCGGATCACTGAACATGAATTTGTTTCGTGATGCATTTCCCGATCGTTTTATCCAGACAGGTATAGCCGAAGCCAACATGGTTTCCATGGCAGCAGGACTCGCTACAACCGGAAAAATTCCGGTCGCGGCCAGTTTTGCCGTCTTTGCCACCGGACGGGTCTACGATCAGATCCGCCAGTCGCTCTGTTACTCAAATCTCAATGTCAAGATCTGTGCATCCCATGCCGGGCTCACCCTCGGTGAGGATGGTGCCACCCACCAGATCCTTGAAGATATCGGTCTTATGCGCGGTCTTCCGAGAATGACCGTGGTTGTTCCCTGTGATTACAGTGAAACCGTCAGGGCGACCCATGCCATCATCAAGCATGAGGGTCCGGTTTATCTGCGCTTCGGAAGGCCGAATGTTCCTGATTTTTCGCTTGACGAGGATGGTTTTGAAATCGGCAAGTCCATTGAACTTCACCCCGGCAAGGATGTTACCGTTATTGCCTGCGGCATCATGGTATGGAAAGCGCTCGAAGCGGCACTGATTCTTGAAAAGGAGGGGGTTGGCGTCAGGGTTATCAACATGCATACCATCAAACCGATTGACACGCTTGCCATTGTTCGTGCAGCCAACGATACCGGAGCAATTGTTACGGCTGAAGAGCATCAGATCTATAACGGTCTTGGTGATGCCGTAGCCAATGTCTGCGCCCGCAATATACCGGTACCGATTGAGATGGTTGGTGTGGAGGATCAGTTCGGTGAATCGGGAAAAGCCGATGAACTTCTTGAAAAATACAAGCTTACGACTGCTGATATTCTTGAAAAAATCTATCTGGCATTGCGCAGAAAGTGCTGATTTCCCTGGGCTCAGGAGGAGCGTGATATTGGTAGCCCCCGACACAGAGATGCGGGGGGTGGAGAAAAATGTAATCTCCACCTGGCGGTGAGAGACCGCCCGCAATGAAATTTCTATAACGCACAGGAGAAAAAGAAGATGGCAATGCCGAATTTTGGCGACATGATGAAGCAGATCCAGCAGGCTGGTGAAAAGATGCAGGATGTGCAGAAGCAGCTTGAAAAGATTGTTGCCCATGGCGAGGCAGGTGGAGGCATGGTCAGGGTCTCGGTGAGCGGCAAACAGAAACTGCTCTCACTGACTATTGATCCTGACATTATGGATGATGCCGAGATGGTTCAGGATCTGGTGCTCGCCGCCGTGAACAGCGGGCTTGACGAATCCGCAAGGCTGGCCCAGGAGGAGATCAGCAGGGCGACCGGGGGGATGATCAATCCGGCCGACCTCCTGAAAAACATGAATCTCGGTAAATAACACCGCATGCGCTACACTTCGGCGGCTATAGAAGCCCTGATTGAAGAGTTTGCCAAATTGCCGGGTGTCGGACGCAAAACCGCCCAGCGTCTTGCCATGTATGTTCTGCATGAGCCGAGAGCCGGGGCGGAAAAACTTGCATCCGCACTGCTTGATGTAAAAGACAAGGTTATCCGCTGTTCAGTCTGCCAGAATGTTACCGACAAGGAGAGTGATCCCTGTGCTGTATGCAGCAGCAGGGCACGCGACCGTTCGGTTATCTGCGTTGTTGAATCTCCGGTTGATATGCTCGCCTTTGAAAAAACGGGATTCTATAAAGGGCTCTATCATGTGCTGCATGGAGTCATTTCACCGCTTGACGGTATAGGGCCGGATGATATCAAGGTTCGCGAGCTGCTTGTCCGGTTTTCGGGTCAGGAGAGCGGAGAGGTCAAAGAGGTTGTTCTGGCTCTGAATCCTACCATTGAAGGGGAAACAACATCACTCTATCTCAGCAAACTGCTCAAACCGCTCGGCGTGCAGGTGACCAAAATTGCACGGGGGATACCGGTCGGCGCAGAGCTTGAGTTTGTTGATGAAGCGACGCTTTCACGGGCAATGGAAGGGCGATCGGCTATGTAGTATTTCAAAGGGTCCCTCTGTCAACTGTTTTGAGAAGCCCGCAGAGAGACCGGACTCCCGACGGGCAGGGGACCAACGCAGTATTCAGGTTTTGAAAAAAGAGAGAGAGACGCCAAAATTTCGTATCAATTGGTGAATACATGAGTTCAGAAAAAAAGTCGGTACTGATTCTTGGCGGGGGCCTTGCCGGTCTTACTGCCGCCAAGCGGTTGACAGACAGAGGGTTTCAGGTCAGGGTTCTTGAAAAAAGGGGTATTTTCGGCGGCAAGGTATCAGCCTGGAAAGATGAGGAGGGAGACTGGATTGAATCAGGCACCCACTGTTTTTTTGGCGCCTATGATGTGCTCTACGACCTCCTTAAAGAGTTAAAAACCAATCACGCAGTCCTTTGGAAGGAGCATCAGCTCACCTATACGCTCAATGGTGGCGAGCGTTTCACCTTCAATACCTGGGACCTTCCGAGCCCGCTGCATCTGCTGCCTGCCATTGTGAAGAACGGCTACTTTTCATTCTCCGAGATGGCCGCTTTTTCCAGATCGCTCATTCCGCTTGCCCTGCAGCGTGACAAATATGCGCCGACGCAGGATCACCTGACCTTTGCCGAGTGGGCAACCGCGAAGAAATTCGGCAACCGTCTCATGGAAAAGATGTTCCGCCCGATGGCGCTTGCCCTGAAATTCATTCCTCCCGAAGAGATATCAGCCAAGATCATCCTTGATGTTACCGAAACCTTCTACCGCCTGCCGGACGCTTCCCGAATGGGATTTCTGAAAGGCTCACCGCAGGAGTATCTCCATCAGCCGCTTATGGACTACTCGGCGTCAAGAGGGGCGGTGTTCAAGCCGAACACTGCCGTAGAGGAGCTGCTCTATGAGGGAGGGGAGATCAAGGGTGTTCAGCTTAAAAACGGTGAAATCCTTACGGCAGACTACTATCTTTGTGCCCTGCCGATCCATAACCTCCTGAAGGTGCTGCCCGACAGCCTGAAAAAAACGGAGCGCTTTTTCGGCGGTCTCGGTAATCTTGCAGGGGTGCCGGTGATCTCTGTCCAGATCTGGTATGATCGGGAAATTACCCCTGTCGATAATGTCCTTTTTTCACCCGACGGCGTTATTCCGGTTTACGCAAACCTTGCGCAAACAACTCCCGACTACCGAACCCTGAGAGGCAAGCCCTTCAGCGGCAAAACCCGGTTCGAATTCTGTGTTGCTCCGGCAAAAAACATGATGGGGATGACCAAAGAGGAGATTATCCGCCAGGTCGATCTCTCGGTGCGAAACTGCTATCCTGAAACGTCAAGAGGGGCGACCATTCTGAAGTCCACTGTAGTGAAGATTCCGCAATCGGTCTATGCGCCGACGCCGAACATGGAGCAGTTCCGTCCGACCCAGCAAACCCCGATCCGCAACCTCTTTCTTGCCGGCGGATTTTCGCAACAGCTCTATTACGACTCGATGGGTGGGGCAGTCATGAGCGCCAACCTTGCCTCCGAAGGCATTATCAGCGCAGCTGGCTTGACGAAGGAGTAAAGAGAAGTTTTGGGGCGTTTTTCATAGAACCGCCCCCGGTGATGTTTTCAATCAATCGTATTTGAGCAGTCAGAGATCTCTTTGTTCAATCCATCCTGAATTGATTCACGCATCCCTGGAATGGGGGCAAGATGCAGGGTTTCCGAAACAGCATTCCAGTCGCTCTCCGACAGGAGAACCGCATTGCCCAGTTTTCCTTTGATGATGACCGGCTTATGCAAAGTTACGGCATCATCAACAAGTTTATAAAGCTTTGCCCGGGCGCTTGTTACGGATAGTGTGGTCATAATTTTGTCTCCCTTACTGGTAACGTAAGAAAATCAGTCGTTATCCAGCAATTTGCATCATCTCTGTTTTAAATTTAGCTTTATTTTTAAACGGAAAATGGTATCTTCAGAATCCTGATCCGAATCAGGCCCTTGTAGCTCAGTGGATAGAGTAGTAGTTTCCGAAACTATTGGTCGGCAGTTCGAATCTGCCCAAGGGCACAGGGATTTAAGCTCCAGAGGAGCGACAATATTGGTAGACCCCGACGCAGTCGGTGGGGACGGAAGGAAAAAACGCGAAACAATTCAATCGCGGTAAAATTACATATTTCGGGGTGTGGCTCAGTTGGTAGAGTGCTGCGTTCGGGACGCAGAGGTCGTGGGTTCGAATCCCGCCACCCCGACACCAGAGGCGATTACGGAGAGATCTGTAATCGCCTTTTTTCGTCCTCTGTTTTTTTTATGGTTTGAGTATCAGCGCTGTCTTCGCTTCAGACACCAAACACTCCGTTTTTCAGCTCTCCTGTAGAGGCCGGTCCGGCTCTTCGGCAGTTGCCTCCCGGTTTTTTCCGCCCCCGATCATCTCTACGGATATACCTTGAGTCGTTCAAACCGTACATCATACCGTTTTTGTTTTACCTGAACAGCAGGGAAAAGTACGCTGTATTTGCTTTATTGATTCAGCGTTACTATCTTTTTTGGTAGTCGCATTGAGTACTGAACCGTCGAGTATCTACCTCTTTGCGTAATCGGGTGTGGAGTTGTTTTCTGTCAAATTCAGGATCAAATCAGAAAGGAGGAGTTCCATGTCAAATGCCATCCTGCTTAACTGGCTCAATTTTTCAAATGCAATCTCAGCAATGCCGAAGAACGAGCAACCTGTAAGTTCCGAGCAATTGAAAAATATATTCAGTGACTTATTGTTATGGTATCAGGAGTTTACAGATATTCCTTCCGAAGTTCTTGAGACGGCAGCAACAATGCATGAGCAGTCGATTGAAGCGTCTGCATTGATAAAAAAGAAGGGGGGTTTGCACAGTTCGGTTCATGGTGCGGTTGAATTTCTCAGGGCCTATCAGCAACCTGCGGAAATTGTAAATATGTCGCGGTATGGGGCTGAAAAACAGGAAAATAGTGACCTTTCTTTGATGATTACAAAGTTGTCCTCGTTTCATACTCAACAAATGCAGTCGCTCTCCTGGCTCATTGACTGGCTTGAAAAGGTTGATCCTCTCTTTCCGGCTTATACGTACAGAAATAAACTGGCATGCTGTTTTTCATCAGTAGAGCATAAGTTTTGTTTTGATAATGCCAGAAAATGCATTTTTGAACCCTCGTTATCATGGATACATGTTCCGGGCGCAACGCTTTCCGGGAGCTCGTCGAAAGGTGATTGCTGTCTTGGAACAACGCTCTCTTCCTGTTCTGGAGGAACGCTCAGTTGCGACTGTGTTGCAGGCAATACAGGATGTGATTGCAAAGCACCAAATCAGCTGTGCGGCCAGAATGACAAATCTGTTTCAGTTTATGCGGCAAGTTTCAGTGATGTGAACTGCAAGAAGCTTCAACATGACCTTGCTGAAACCGGACAAATCATGCCACCCTGTCTTGCTCTTGACCCTGTTCGAGAGAGTGGCTGTATGCTTGAGCACTCTGAGATGTATTTCAAGGGCTCTTCATGCACAACCCTCAATTCACGAAAGGGACGCTTTATGGTTTCTGCTTCTGTTGTACCGTTTAATCTCGGGAGGCTTGTCATGCAGACAAAAGAGTGTCAGCAGACTGGTTTCTGCCCGCCGGTCAGTTCCGGCTGTTCCGGGCTTTGCTGATACTATGCTCTATCCATCTCCATATAACATCATTGTGCCTGACGGTGATGAGATACTGCTGTTTAACACTCATACACTGAGTTTTGGACGGTTGCACTCCTCAAGGTATGTTGATGCAATAAAACTTGTAGAGTCGCTCAACAACGGCAAAACGCTCTCTGTTTTCGATGATGAGCTGAAGCATGTCGCATTTGAAATGCGTCAGAAGGGTTTTTTTGTATCTGATCTTGATGAAGCAAAAAAAGAGCTGACAGAAAGGTTCACTCGACGAAAAAACAGGAGTCAACATCTTGGTCTGACCATTGCACCTTCGGTTAACTGTAACTTTTCCTGCCCTTATTGCTACGAGTATTCGGAATGCACCACAATGTCTGGAGAAATTCAGCGGAATGTTGCAGCATATATAAAAAAAGAGCTGAGTTCGGCATGCTACAAAAGCATGCATGTAACATGGTATGGGGGAGAACCGTTATTGCCTGATTGTTTTGAAGCGATTGAGTATCTCTCGGAGCAGATAATCTCCGCATGCAAGAAATACGACATTTCATATACGTCAAACATCATAACCAACGGCTATTTGCTTGATCGTGAAAAAGCCAAACATCTGGTTGAGTGGAAGGTCGCTCTTGCGCAGGTGACCCTTGACGGTCCAAAGTCGTTCCATGACAGGAGCAGAATTCATAAAAACGGTAAAGGGACTTTTGATCGTATTATCGGGAATATCAAAGCGAGTAGCGATCTTCTCCGATTCAGCATTCGCATGAATGTCAATGAAGAGAATGCTGCATCCATAATGGAACTCAAAAAAATCCTGCATGAAGAAAAACTGCTCGACAATAAAGGTCGTGTGGCATTTTATGTTTCACCAGTTCGTTCGTATACCTCTTCATGTCAGAGTAGAGACTGCCTGAGCAATTCGTCTTTTTACAAATTGCAGCTTGAATTGCTGAAAAACGGCATAAATAGCGACGGCTTCCATGTTGTTGAAGAGTATCCGACGCTTAAGGAGAGTGTCTGTACCGCCATAGCTTCAGATTCCTATGTAATTGGTGCTTCGGGGGAGCTTTACAAGTGCTGGCTTGATCTTGGGCGTCATGAACTTTCTGTCGGGCAGATAGGCAGGGAAGGGATCGAGTTCAACGAAAGGATAGAAAAGTGGGATGATTTCATGCCTTTTGACGAAGGGACTGAATGTCTCTCTTGTTCGATGTTACCTGTCTGCATGGGTGGATGTCCGGAGCTTAATATGCGCAGTCGGAATCAGCAAGAGAATCAGGCATGTTGCAATTGGAAATATTTTCTGAGTGAACATTTGCGCTTTATAGCTAACGCACAAAACCTGCCTGATGATTCCCTGTCAGGTTTTACCAACAAGAGGTAATGTGCTCGTATCGGCAGCACGCTCCATGCCTATTTCAGCGCTGTTTTCGCTTCAGGCACCGAATGCCCCGTTTTTCAGCTCTCCAGTAGACACAATCCTGCTTGCAGGAGGGGCATATCTCCTGATATTTCCCTGAAACCATTGAGATGATGAGGGGATGGCCGGATTGATGGCCTGAGCTTTATCAGTAAGTGACTCCTCCGGAGCATCAAAAAAACGCACTGCCTTTGCGATGCTTTCAAGAATCCTCCCTGAGCTGTAATCCTCTATAGTGCCCATAATTGTTTTGTTGTCAAGAATGATAAACAATCCGGATTACTATTTGAAAAGATAGTTGCTATAATGCATGGAAATGCATAATATAACACCGTATGAATACGTTTATGAGACAGATTGTTCGATGGATCTGTGGGGCTTTTCAGAAAGAAACAGTAGTCGGTATTTGAAACCATTAACGAGGGGAGGTTACATCATGGGCTCAATCAGAATGCATTTAAAATTCGACCCCAGTGTTGTCATGTATCTGGTGATTATTGACAAACTGCTGGCAAAACGGGCTGATCTTCTCAAGGTGAGGCCTTCAGAGAAATTTTTCGACATGATCAGAGAGCAGGTTGTGGCACATGTGGCCGAAGGTGCTGAACCGCCAAAGGAGATCGCTTCTGCGATCATGAACATCGCCGATGACATCATTTCACATCGTGATGTGACCCTGAAGGCAGGTGACTACATCGCGCTGATGAGCTACGCAAAGGCGAATAAACTCCTCTGATCTTCTCCTGTTTTTCCGGGATGAGCTAAACACTCGTCCCGGAATGATGTTTGATTTTACGATTTCAAAAAAAAGGAGACCCCCCCATGCCTTTCGAAGGATTTCCAATCGTTATCGGCCTCGAACTTACCCTTGCCTGCAATCTCAGATGCCGGCACTGTGCTTCTGCTGCAACGACAAGGTCCCGTTCAAATGAACTCTCTCTGGAAGAACTGCTCTCTATTTGCGACCAGTTTCCGGATCTCTTTGTTCAGGAAGTCGATATCACCGGCGGAGAACCGCTGCTCCGGCCGGAATGGTTTGCTGTTACTACGCACCTTAACAAGCTCGGCATCCCGGTACGGATGGTTACAAATGGCTCGCTTCTGAAAGAAAATGTTCCTCAACTTAAAGAGAGTGGTATTGCAACGGTCGGTATCAGCCTTGACGGTCTTGAAGCGACGCACGATCGAATAAGGGAAAGGCCGGGACTCTTCAGAACTATTGTCGGCGGCATAGAGTCAGCTCTCAAGGCGGGTATTCCCATAGCGGTTATCACGGCGGTTAACGACATTAATATTGAGGAACTTCAGGCGCTCGAAACATTTATCTGCAATCTCGGTATTGAACACTGGCAGGTACAGCCAACCTTTTCTCTCGGGCGCGCAAAAGAGGGTGAACTTACCCTCTCCAATGAAACATTTCTTGAACTTGGAAGCTTCATCCAGTGTCGCCAGGAGCCATGTTCTTCATCAATGATCAATCTTGTACCTGCAGACGGTGTCGGCTACTTCTCTTCACTTGACTCAAGAACAAGAGCCTGGAGTGGCTGCGCTGCTGGCATCTCCTCCTGCGGCATCACCAGTAACGGGTTGATCAAAGGCTGTCTTTCCATGCCTGACCGTTATGTAGAGGGAAGCCTGCGTGAGCGTGAACTCTGGGATATCTGGTTTGATGAAAACTCCTTTTCCTCTACAAGGAGATTTTCAACTGCCGATCTTGGAGATAACTGTACTGCTTGTGAACATGGCGAAGCATGCAAGGGTGGCTGTTCAGTCATGTCTATTGCCGCAACAGGCAAGTATCACAATAACCCGTACTGTTTTCACCGTTTGCTGAAAGAACAACCTGCGATAGTCGGTTGAACATCCATTCATTCAGTTGCCGAGGGTGTACCAGAGCAGAAAGAGTGATGAGACGGTCATCATAATAAAGGTTGCAATACCGAAGAAATTCGACCAGAATTTATTGGTGTACCTGCCCATTATTTTTTTGCTGTTGCAGATGTGCAGGATGAGTGCAATCAGTACAGGCGCAGTAATTCCGTAGAGTACGGCAGTATAGATGAGCGCCTGAATCGGGCTGATGCCGATGAAGTGGATCAAGAGACCGACAACGAGCGATATGGCCATGGTGAGGTAGAATCCCGGAGCCTCATAGTATTTTTTGTCAAGTCCCTCCTTCCATCCGAAGGTTTCCGCCATCATATAACTCAAGGCTCCGCCAAGTACCGGAATGGCAAGAAATCCGGTACCGATAACGCCCAGGGCAAAGAGAAGATAGGCCTGGTCTCCGGCCAGGGGGCGCAGCGCACGGGCAGCCTCCTCCACGGTGTTGATATTATGGATCCCGGCATTGAAGAGTACGGTGCCTGCAGCAAGAATGATAAAGTAAAAGACCACATTGGTAAAGAGCATTCCCCCCTTGACATCAGCCTCCATCTCCTCGATAATTTTTTTGTCAACCATAAGCTTTTTTTCGTGCCGTTCTTCAACCTCCATGGATGCCTGCCAGAAAAAGAGATAGGGAGAGATTGTCGTGCCGAGAATGCCGACCAGCATGAGAAAATAGGCCTTGTCAGGAGTGAAAGAGGGGAGGAATGTATCCCTCAGGACATGAGGCCAGTCAACACCGATAAGAAAGGGGATGAGAATATAGCTGACAAGGCTGATACAGAGCCATTTGAGAATGACCGCTATTTTATGGTAAGACCAGAATATGACACTATAGAGAATAAGGGCGGTAAAGAGAATCGAGAATGAAAATGCGGGTATGACCGGAAAGAGCAGGTTGCCGACGGCTCCCATTCCGGCAATATCGGCGCCGATATTGAGCGTTATGGAGGGGAAACTGATAATCAGGATGAGATAGAGCAGATATTTCGGATAGTATTTCTTGATGATGCCGATAAGCCCGTGATTGGTTACGAGCCCTATTCGGGCGCACATCTCCTGCACAGAGACCATAAGGGGATAGGTAACAATGGCGCTCCAGAGCAGTTGGGAGCCGAAGGCTGCACCGGCCTGCGTATAGGTGGCGATCCCTGAGGGGTCATCGTCACTCGCTCCGGTGATCAGACCGGGCCCGAAGATCCCCCAGAATCGCTTCAGGAGAGAGGGCTTTTTGTGGGCAGTGGTCATGGTTTATGTATAAAATCAGACACGGGTATCCGGCATAATGTTTTACCTCTTCTTCGCACTATCTTATAAAGTACGGAACGGCAGAATAAGTTCTCTTTGAGAGTTAAGGATTGCTAACCCGCAGCCATCATGAACAGCAGCATACCGCATGAGGAATTTGTCGGCCTTTCTGATGCAGAAGCCGCCGCCAGACTTGCCTCTGATGGATACAATGAGCTGCCTTCCTCCGGCCGTCGTAACCTCTTCATCCTTGCATTCGGCGTAGTGAGGGAGCCGATGTTTCTTCTTCTTGTTGCCTGCGGAGCGGTCTATCTGGTTCTTGGTGATCTTTATGAAGCATTGATGCTACTCGGCTTTGTGTTTTTCGTGATGGCTCTTACACTCTATCAGGAGCGGAAAACAGAGCATGCACTCGAAGCATTAAAAGATCTCTCCAGTCCGAGAGCCTCTGTTATCAGGGATAGAGCACAGCGCCGTATTGCCGGACGTGAAGTGGTAAAAGGTGATCTGCTTGTTGTCGGTGAGGGGGATCGTGTTCCGGCAGACGGTCAACTGCTCTCCGAGCTTAATCTTATGGTTGATGAATCGCTTTTGACCGGAGAGTCGGTTCCTGTCAGGAAGAGTGCCGAAGAGAGAGCGGCAGTTGATGTTCGTCCCGGTGGTGATGACCTTCCGTTTCTCTATTCGGGAACACTTGTGGTTCAGGGGCAGGGGATTGCCAGAGTAACAGCTACCGGCACCGGTACTGAACTCGGAAAGATAGGCAAGGTGATTCAGGGTGTAGAGCCGGAAGAGACCCGGCTTGAGGCGGAGACCGGCAGATGGGTGCATAATCTGGCCATTGTTGGAATTTCTCTTTGCGTTGTTGTGATCCTTTTCTACTCCTTCATACACAGGGGGGAATGGCTTGAAGGCGTGCTTGCGGGAATTACCCTCGCCATGGCTACTCTTCCTGAAGAGCTGCCGGTTGTGCTGACCATATTTCTTGCCATGGGCGCATGGCGGATCTCCAAAAAACAGGTGCTTACCCGTCGAATGCCGGCAATAGAGACGCTCGGGTCAGCTACAGTGCTCTGTGTAGACAAGACCGGCACGCTGACCATGAACCGGATGACGGTCGATACCCTCATTGCCGGAGAGAAGCGTGTTGATATCAGATCATTAGCGGAACAAGAGATGCCCGAAGATTTCCACGAACTGGTTGAGTTCACTATCCTGGCAAGTCAGCTCGATCCTTTTGATCCGATGGAAAAGGCCATCAGGCTCGTCGGAGATGCGTATCTAAAGGAGCGAGAACACCTGCACGGCGACTGGAATCTTGTGCATGAGTATCCGCTGTCCAAAGAGCTGCTCTCGATTTCCCGTGTCTGGAACTCGGAAAGAAGTGAGAACTATATCATTGCAGCCAAAGGCGCTCCCGAAGCGGTTATGGATCTCTGTCACCTTGATGCGTCAGCAATACAGCAAATCTCTCTTCGCATCAATGAGCTTGCAAATAGCGGGTTGCGGGTGCTTGGAGTAGCACGGGCATATTTTGTGCATTCCGAACTGCCAGAAAAACAGCATGACTTCGTCTTTGAATTTCTCGGCCTTATCGGGCTTGCGGATCCGGTCAGGCCGACAGTCGCTGCGGCCATTGCGGAGTGTTATACCGCCGGTATCCGTGTGGTGATGATTACCGGCGATTACCCTGGAACGGCCACTACTATTGCCCGACAGATCGGACTGAAAGAGCCGGAAATGGTTTTGACCGGCAGTGAACTGGAAGGGATGGCGGAAACGGAGCTGCATGAACGGATGGGTTCGGTGAATATCTTTGCAAGGGTTGTTCCTGAACAGAAGTTGCGACTGGTTAAAGCTCTCCAGATGCATGGTGAGATTGTGGCCATGACCGGAGACGGGGTCAACGATGCTCCGGCATTGAAAGCGGCCAATATCGGTATTGCCATGGGTGGACGGGGGAGTGATGTGGCAAGGGAGTCAGCATCGATGGTACTGCTTGACGATGATTTCTCATCTATAGTAGCGGCGATAAGGCTTGGTCGCCGGATATTTGACAATATCCGAAAGGCAATCGCCTATATTTTTGCCATTCATGTGCCTATTGCCGGGATGTTGCTTCTTCCCGTGCTTTTTCAGTGGCCACTCCTTTTTTTACCGGCCCACATTGCTTTTCTCGAGCTTATCATTGATCCGGCCTGTTCAATTGTTTTTGAGGGAGAGCAGGAGGAGCAGGATGTTATGACTCGCACACCAAGGAGAGCAGATGAGCCTTTATTCAACCGAAGGATGATCGCTGCCGGTGTCATGCAGGGTTTTGTGGTGCTGCTTGTAGTCATGGGCATTTTCTGGTTTTTCCGCAACAGGGGGGCGGGCATTGCAGAAGTTCGAACGCTTACCTTTACAACACTCATGATTGCCAATCTCTGTCTTATTCTGACCAACCGCTCCTGGAGCACGACCATTCGGGCATCGCTCTTTTTCCCGAATTCAGCACTGCTTCCGGTTATCGCAGGCGCAATGCTTTTTCTTGGAATTGTGCTCTATGTTCCGTTTTTTGTCACACTGTTCAGATTTTCTGCCATCCGTTTCACGGATCTGCTCATTTGTCTTGCTGCCGGATTCGGCAGTGTGCTCTGGTTTGAGCTGTTGAAATTAACCGGCGTCTTCAGATCAGGAAGGTTCTCTCGTTAATAGCCACTCCCTTACACGCTTTTTCGTTTTTTTTCGTTCAAAAATTCTCTGCACCATAATGACCACTGCAAAACAAAACTTCAACTTTCAGAAAATCGTTGCCGTTACCGGTGTTCTGCTGTTTTTGATCAAAATGGCCGCGTGGTATCTCACCAACTCAGTCGCCATTCTTACCGACGCACTTGAAAGCACGGTCAATGTTACCAGTGCCTTCATCGGATTATACAGCCTCTATGTATCAGCCAAACCAAAAGATACCAGTCATCCCTATGGACACGGCAAAGTGGAGTTTATCTCGGCTGCGATTGAAGGGACACTGATTTCGGCAGCAGGGTTACTCATTATTGTTGAGGCTGTAAAAAGCCTCGGAAATCCACGCCAGATAGGCCAGCTTGATTTTGGTATCTACCTGATAACCGCAACCGCAATCATTAACTACCTTGTCGGTGCCGTTGCGGTAAAGAAAGGACTGAAGAACAACTCACTGGCACTTGTAGCAAGCGGCAAACACCTCCAGTCTGATACCTATTCAACGATCGGCATCATTGTCGGACTGATTCTCCTTTATTTTACCAAAATCGCCTGGCTCGACAGCGCGGTTGCCCTTGTTTTTGCATTATTGATCGTCTATACCGGTTACAAAATCATCCGTGATTCACTCCGGGGAATTATGGATGAGGCGGATGAAGCGTTACTGGAAAAAATGGTTCAAATATTACAGATAAACAGGGGGGAAAACTGGGTAGATCTTCATAACTTGCGCATTATCAAGTATGGCAGTACCCTGCATCTCGACTGCCATCTGACTGTTCCGTGGTATCTCAATGTTCATGAGGCTCACGACGAAATTGACCGCCTCAATCAACTGGTCAGCAAAGAGTTCGGTGAATCTATCGAGCTCTTTGTGCATACCGATGGATGCCTTGACTACTCCTGTGAAATTTGCCGGAAAGAGGGTTGTTCCGCTCGAAAAGCGCCATTCCGGGAGAAAGTTGGGTGGACGGTTAACAATATATCAAGTAATCAGAAGCATCGGGCAGCGTAACGCGACCTTCTGATGACCACCGCCATTACCCTGTTCCGCGATTCGAATGCTTCTTTTGCGGTTCCCTGAAGTTGCGGTAGTAAAGGAAGGACTGAGTTTATATCATTACTTAACAGGTCATCATCATGCGGGTATTTCTTAAAAACGGAAACGGACTGGAGCCCATTGAAACGTGGCAGAAGCACTGCTGGATTAACATTGAATGTCCCAATGATGATGACCGGGATTATGTAATCAATGAGCTTAAAGTCCCCTTGTCGTTTTATAACGATATTGAGGATATCGATGAGAGGCCGCGAATTGAGGTTGAGGATGGATGGTACTTTATTCTGTTGAGAATACCCTATAAAACCAATGACGATGATCTTCCGTTCACGACCATCCCGCTCGGTGTTATTTTCAATGAGGATATTATCCTGTCGGTCTGTTTTTTTGAAACTGAACTGATACAGGACTTTATCGAGCATACGAAACGCAAAAACATCACGGTCGAAAACAATTTTGATCTGCTTCTCAAGCTCCTCCTCTCTTCAAGTATCTGGTTTCTCAAGTATCTGAAACAGATTAACCAGCAGATAAAAAATGCTGAAAGCAAGCTCGACAAGTCCATTAAAAACGAGGATCTTCAGAGACTGCTCCAGATCGAGAAATGTCTTGTCTATTTTTTAACCTCTCTCAAGGGCAATGATATTCTGCTTCACCGCATAAAGAATATCAAATCAAAAAGAGACGCTTATGATCTTGATCTGATAGAGGATGTCGAGGTCGAGCTGAAACAGGCACAGGAGATTACGAACATTTACAGTGATATTCTCAGCGGTATGATGGATGCCTATGCCTCGGTAATATCCAATAACCTGAATGTGGTGATGAAGCGGCTTACGTCGATATCGATCATTTTGATGATACCGACCCTTATCGCAAGCCTGTACGGGATGAACGTGCCCAATACCTTTGAAAATTCACCGTTCGGGTTCTGGTTTATTCTGCTCTTCTCTTTTCTGCTCTCAACTTCCGGAGTGATGTTCTTTAAAAGCAGAAACTGGCTCTGACTTCATGATAATGCCCGCCGGCGCATGCCCTTGAAGTAAAGGGGTATGCTCCGGCAAGGTGGTGGTCGGCTCTCTTTGCTCTCAGAGCACTCTCAATCCGAGGGATTCCGTCAGCTTAAGTTTTTCGGCCATGACAAGATCAGCCAAAGCCCCCTGCAGATCCTCTTCGGCAAATCTTGCGGTTGCTCTTCCCGAGTAGGCCAATACGGATTCCGGGTTGAGTTTTATTGCCCTGGTAAGGTCGGTTATTGCCCCTTCGCAGTCGCCGGAATCGATTTTAAGGATAGCGCTCCCGATGAACACATTGGCTGACGTTGTGTCAACGGCAAGTGCGCGTCTGAACCCTATCACCTCTCCCTTTACTTTACCGCTGCTTCCCGATTCGGAATTCATCGAAAAATTATTCATTTCAGATGTCATATTGTTGCAACCCGATAATGAGATCAGCATCAACGGCACCAGTAGGCATGAAAGAGAGAGAAAATTATTTTTCATCTGATATTTTGATTTTTAGCTGATAAAGATTCTGTGACGATTGCAGGGCATTACAGCTTTAGTCAAACAACTCCCCAAGAAAGCCGAGCGGCCCGCCTTTTCGTTTTCTTCTGCCGGTTTTCGGGTCGGTGTAGTAGTCGTGATCCTCTTCATGATAACGGTGACGTGACTCCTCCTTATGATGCTCCTGACGTACCGGGCTGAATTCAGTTGCTGAGCGCTCAATAATCTTGTCCAGCTCGCCCCTGTCGAGCCATACACCGCGGCATTCCGGACAATAATCAAGTTCGATTCCCTGACGTTCAGAGATCAGAAGATTGACGGTATTGCATGCTGGGCATTTCATGGTATTCCTTCTGTTTTGTGTTTGGTTTACTCCGAAGCGGTAATGAAGACAGCTGGAGAGAGCTCTTTCAATACAGTTCAAACATACCGGTTGCAACCTTAAAGAAGAGTAAGCGGGTGCTTAAAAGATGCTTAAAATGCAGAGATGGTATCAGGAAAAGGGCGAAACCGTCTGATCAACAGAGCGTTGCATGCAAACGAACAGATGGAGGTGTGTGCTGTTTCAATGAATTTTCAGCAGCAGCGGCAGATGGTCGGAGTAGCCCCCGCGGTACTCCCTTTTTTCATAGGTAGGCCAGGGCTTATTGTCAGGGTAGAGAAGCATCCGGGAGAACGTAAAGCAACGGAATGGATCACCGGAAACAGAAAAACCCTCTTTATCAAGCATGCCTGCAGAGAGCAGAATGTGGTCAATACGCTCCCATTTTCGATGATAGTAGTAGCTTCCGACTCCCTGATAGCCACTCCAGCAGTTGTAGAGCAGTGTTCTGCTGTTTCGGCGCACTTGTGCTGCATCAAATGATGAACCAAGCCCCTCTGAAAGTGAGCGATTAGCGGGTTCATCGTTAAAATCGCCCATGGTGATGATATCGGCTGTCGGGCTGGCTGAGCGGAGGCTGTCAAGAATATGCCGGGTGACCTTTGCCGCAGCAAGACGTTTCGGTTCACTCCACCCGGTATCGAATGCTCTTGATGGCCAGTGATTCAAAATCAGGTGAAATGAGTTTCCGGAATCTGAAAATTCGGCAATAATGATCTTTCGCGTTGGTTTTTCATCAAGGGTGACACTGTAGGCTCGGGATGCTTTCAAGGTGACACCCTTCGGGTTATAGGCAAGACCGATATCGATACCTCTCGGGTCCGGAGAGTCGTAATAGACCGTTTTGTAGGTGATGCCCGGAATTCCTGAGAGTGTCTGTTGAAAAACCTGCCGGTTTTCAACTTCGGCAAATGCCACGATATCAGGAAATTTCCTGTAGTCCGGATGTGCATCAACAGCCATGAGGGTGTGGCGGATACGCATCTCCTTGAGCATGAGTTTTTTTGCCGTCCAGTTCCTGCTTCCCTGGGGGGTGAACTCGTCGTCATCGGTCACAGGGTCGTCAAGTGTATCAAAAAGGTTTTCAATGTTCCACCACAACAGCACGATCTCTTTTCTGCCTGATGGAGCACCGTCAGCCTGATATTGAAACCACGACAGGGCCAGATAAACAAGAAAAAAACAGCAGAGCAGTCGGCGCATAACCCCTTTCTGTGTAATTTTTTTTCTTTACCATAATCATTATGTAACTTAATCGGGAATTTTCAGATGTCAATATTTTATTATCCAATGATCCGGAAAGCCTTATGACCCAGAAGAGCGATGTCAAGGAACAGGCAAAAGATATCCTCGAGGAGACCCTTAACAGGGAAGCGGTTATTGTATTGACGAGAATTTCCGAAGAGATGCAGCTTTTGTTCCAGGCCCACCCGGACCCGGTAACAGAGGAGGTTGAAACGATCGTTACCGGATATTTTCTGGAAAACGGTAAATCAGAACAGTTCATCGAAGACTGGATCAAGACCTCCAAGGAGTACAGTGGTACAAGGGGACTCTCTCCCCAGGACCAGCCGAAAGCCATGCTTTCAGATCTTGGCGTATTCAGATTTATGAATTTTCTGAAAGAGAAGGGTCTCACTGACGATCAGATTACCATTGTTCTGACCGGTGCCGTGCAGCAGGCGGCTTCGGATCAGCAGGGCGAGTGATCGAGCTTATTTTTAAAGAGAGTAACGGCTGTTGCCGGCCGGAGTCAATCAATATTTAAAAGTGGAATGATGAACAAGACGACACAACTTTATGAAGGCAAGGCAAAAAAGGTCTTTTTAACGGATGACAGCGACCTGGTAATCCAGGAGTTCAAGGACGACGCTACCGCTTTCAACAACAAGAAAAAAGGGAGCATAGCCGACAAGGGTGTTGTCAATAATGCGATCTCCTGTAAACTGTTTACCCTGCTTGAAGAGAACGGCATTCGTACCCATCTTGTAGAAAAGCTCTCCGATCGTGAGATGCTCTGCCGCTATCTCGATATCATCAAGGTTGAGGTTGTGGTTCGCAACATCGCGGCAGGATCGCTGGTAAAACGGTATGGTTTTGCCGAAGGAACACTGCTTGAACAACCCATTGTGGAGCTCTATCTGAAAAATGATGATCTCGATGATCCTCTGATGAATGACGCCCATGCCGTCGCTCTCGGTGTTGCCACCTATGATGAGATTGCGGTACTGAAGAATCGTGCGGAAGCAATCAATCTGGTACTCAGACGCTTCTTCTCCGACAGAAAGCTCAAGCTCGTTGATTTCAAACTTGAGTTCGGCCGCAACAAGGGCACTATTCTGCTTGGTGACGAGATAAGCCCCGACACCTGCCGTCTCTGGGATCTTGAAACCAACGAAAAGCTCGACAAGGACCGCTTCCGTTTTGATCTTGGCGGCGTTGAGGATGCCTACAGCGAAGTGCAGAGACGTGTTCTTGATCTTGACTGAAACCAACAGATGTGAAGACCGGAAATAAAATATGCTTGAATCTGCAATCAGTTATCTGCAGCATGCTGACCCTTTTTCGGTCTATCTCTTTCTTTTTCTGATTGCTTTTCTCGAAAACGTAATCCCTCCGATACCCGGTGATGTGCCTGTTGCATTTATCGGGTACCTGATCTACAGCAGCAGCCTTACCTTTGCAGGTACTGTACTCTGGGCTTCGATGGGTTCAGTATCCGGATTTATGGTGGTTTTCCTTTTGAGTAAACATTTTGGTTTGAAGTTGTACTCCGGTGGAGATACTCCTGCACAGCACTGGTTCTCAAAACGTGTTCACCGTTTTTTTCCCCCTTCAGACATGGAGCTGCTCCGCCGGAAATTTGCAACCCATGGTTACCTTGCCGTTCTTCTGAACCGTTTTCTGTTTGGTTCCAGAGCGGTTATCTCGGTCATGGCCGGTCTGATGCATCTCAAAACACTCTTCGTACTGCTTGCAGCCGCTGTAAGTGCTCTGCTCTGGAATGTGCTGCTGCTCTATGGAGGATACTTTCTTGGAAGTAACTGGAAAAATATCGGTGGTTATGTTGCACTCTACAGCATTCCCGTCACCATCTTTTTTGTACTACTCCTCCTTTTTTCCGTCTGGAAGTTTATCAGGGAAAGAAAGCGGCAGCATGAATGAGTTTTTTTTATTATTTAACAGAACCCGTAACATTCAAATTTATAGTTCATTAATTCCCAAGAATTTTGTTGAATTACCATGGCAAAAGACTTAAAACTGTATCCAGCCGAAAAAAAAGGCGCGCTTCTCGAGCTTGATTCGATTGACGATCTCAAAGAGATGGCCCGACAGGTCCGTCGGGATATTGTCCGAATGCTCGCTATGGCCAATTCCGGCCATACCGGCGGTTCACTCGGCATGGCCGATATTTTTACGGCCCTCTACTTTCGCCTTCTCCTGCATAAACCGCATGAGTTCTGGGAGAAGCATGATCTTGATATGGTTTTTCTTTCAAATGGTCACATCGCACCGGTATGGTACAGTGTACTTGCCCGTGCAGGCTATTTCTCGCTGAGTGAGCTGAATTCACTTCGTCAGGTCAACTCCTACCTTCAGGGTCATCCAACGTCCGAATCGAAGCTCCCTGGCATCAGAATCGCATCCGGCTCTCTTGGCCAGGGGCTCTCTGCTGCAGTAGGCGCGGCACTCGGTCTTCGCATGGATGGCAAGAAGAGCGATGTCTTCTGTCTGATGGGTGACGGAGAGTGTCAGGAGGGACAGATCTGGGAGGCAGCCATGAGTGCTGCTCATTACGGACTTGGTAATCTGATTGGTATAGTTGACTACAACAATCTCCAGATTGACGGTGAAGTTACCGATGTTATGAGTGTTGAGCCGTTTGCCGACAAGTGGCGGGCGTTTGGCTGGGATGTTTATCACTGCAACGGTAACGATATCGAGGATTTTGTCACCACCATCGAGAAGCTCAGAGCAGGGGGTAAACGGAGCAGACCTTCCGTTGTTCTTGCAACGACGGTGATGGGAAAAGGTGTTCATTTCTTTGAGGGGACAATGCCGGATAATTCCAACTGGCACGGGAAACCTCCATCAAAGGATGATGCAGTCAAAGCACTTGCCATCCTTGGAGAGACTGTTTATGGCGACTTTTAGTTCTTAGTATTTCGTGCAGATACTTGCAGGAACATACAAAGGGAGGAAAATCAGGAGTTCATCAACAAATGCTATTCGTCCCTGCAGCAGCCGTGTCAAGAAATCTCTCTTCGACACGCTTGCTGCAAGGCTCGATTTTGACAGCATAACCGTACTTGATCTCTTTGCCGGATTCGGCTCCCTTGGTTTTGAAGCGGTGAGCCGGGGGGCAGCATCAGTATGCTTTGTTGATCAGCATGCCGATTCGCTCAAAGCCATTAAAGCAACGGCACTTCTGCTGGGAGTTGAAGAGCGGGTGAAGATAGTCAATGCGGATGTTTCTGCATTTCTTTCCCGGCCATCAAAACCGTTTGATCTGGTTTTTTGTGATCCACCTTACTCCTGGCCGGATTACGGGCAGTTGATTGACAAAATTGCCGGCGGCTCCCTTCTTGCTGATGAGGGAATCCTTCTTATTGAACACCGTGCGCATCTTGAGTTCAAGCACTCTCCATACTACTCTTTTCAAAAGGATTACGGCATGACAAGAGTTACATTTTTTCAGACCTGAACGGAGTGATGCGATGAAAACAAATGCTATTTATCCCGGAACATTTGATCCGTTCACAAACGGTCATCTTGATGTACTCGAACGTGCACTGAATATTTTTGAAGAGGTAATCGTTGTTATTGCCGAGAATACGCAGAAGCATTCACTCTTTACGATTGAAGAGCGGCAGGCAATGATCAATGAAGTTGTCGGTGATTATGCAGGCGTCAGGGTTGAAGTGCTCCGTCAGGGACTTCTTGCCGATTATGCACGACAGGTCGGAGCGAAGGCAATTATACGGGGTGTGCGGCAGGTAAAGGATTTTGAGTATGAGTTTCAGATGTCGCTCCTGAACCGCCATCTCTATCCTGAAGTGACAACGGTTTTTCTTATGCCGAATGTCAAGTATACCTACGTTGCCTCATCGATTATCAGGGAGGTTTCCATGCTGGGTGGTGATGTCAGTAAATTTGTTCATCCCTGTGTCATGGAGATGCTCAATCTAAAACGCGAAGAACGAAAAGAACAAAAATCATAACAAAACAGTCGATATGTCAACATCATCTCATCCTGAAGAAAAATATCTGACCCGCAGAGTTCTCAGCATGCAGGAGTCGCAGACCATGAGAATCAGCAATCTTGCCGGTAAAATGAAAGCAGAGGGGAAGGACGTCGTAAGTCTTTCAGCAGGTGAACCTGATTTTCCTACACCTGATCATGTCAATCAGGCAGGAATTGATGCAATCAAGTCCGGCTTTACCCGTTATACCGCCAACTCCGGTATTTCTGAGCTGAAAAAAGCCATTATCGAGAAGTTCCGCCGTGATAACGGGCTTGAGTTTCAGGAGAACCAGATTATTGTCAGCAACGGAGGAAAGCAGACCCTTGCAAACACCTTTCTCGCGCTCTGCGAAGAGGGTGATGAGGTGATTGTTCCGGCTCCTTTCTGGGTGAGTTTCCCTGAGATGGTTCGTCTTGCCGGAGGCTCGCCGGTGATTGTTCATACCTCGATTGAGAGTGAATACAAGATTACTCCTCTGCAGCTTGAAAAAGCGATTACACCGAAAACAAAGATTGTCGTGCTGAACTCACCCTCCAATCCAACGGGAGCGGTCTATAATGAAGCTGAAGTGCGGGCACTCATGCAGGTGCTTGAAGGCCGGGAGATTTTCGTCCTTTCAGACGAGATGTATGACATGATCGTCTATGGCGGTGTCCGCCCATTCTCTCCGGCAAGGATTCCCGCCATGAAGGATTGGGTCATTGTAAGTAACGGGGTTTCCAAAACCTACGCCATGACCGGCTGGAGAATCGGTTATCTTGCAGGGCCGAAATGGCTGATTGATGCCTGTGACAAGATTCAGTCGCAGACCACCTCAAACCCCAACGCGATTGCACAGAAAGCGGCTATGGCTGCACTTATTGGTGATCAGCGTATTGTTGAGGAACGACGTCTTGAATTTGAAAAACGGCGGGACTATATGTACGCAGCCCTCAACAGTATTCCGGGATTCAGGACGGCTCTTCCACAGGGTGCCTTTTATATTTTCCCGGATATCAGCGGTGTGCTTGGCCAGACCTTCAACGGTGTTGTGATGAAAGATTCGGCAGATGTTGCCGAATATCTGCTCAAGGAGCATCTGGTTGCAACGGTTCCCGGTGATGCCTTCGGTGCGCCCAACAATCTTCGTCTCTCCTATGCGGCCTCTATTGCCTCGCTTGAAGAAGCGGTCAATCGTATCCGGAGAGCTTTCAAATAGTCGGTATATGCTGAAAGTCCGTCGCAGCAGGCTCTATACCCTGTGGTTCGGGTGGTACTCCCGCCGCCAGTTCAGACGGTATTTTAATTCGGTCCGCGTCTTTATGCCGTCAGGAGTGCTGGATATGGATCCCGGCACTCCGGTTATTTTTTATGCCAATCATGCCTACTGGTGGGATGGCTTCTGGTCACAGCTCTGCACCGAGGAGTATTTCCATCAGAACCTTCATATCATTATCGAGTATCAGCAGTTACACCAGCATCGGTTTTTTACCCGTATTGGCGCTTTTTCTCTTGACCGTTCACGCCCGAGAACACTTCCGGCTACGCTTCGTTATGCGGCTGAGCTGCTTACTGCCGATTCTGACCGCCAGAATGCGCTCTGGATTTTTCCCCAGGGAAAGATTGAGCATGTAGACAAACGGCCACTCTTCTTTTTCAAGGGTACAGCTTCAATACTTTCAAAGGTAGTTGAAAAAACAGGCCGGATTTACCTGGTTTCTGTTGTCAGCAGGATTGATTATCTCGAAGAGCAGAAGCCGGAACTCTTTCTCTCTTTCATGGCGCCGCTTCTTGTTACGGCTGAAACCTATACGGGTCCGGATGAGCTTACCGTATCCATGCAGAGTATAACCGAGAGTCATCTCGACGAGCTTACGTCGAGAATTTCCGATCGCAATCTTGATGACGCAAAGATCCTGCTCAAAGGGGGCTCCTCAATAAATCGAAGGGTTGAAAAGATCAGGAGAGTGCTGCATCTGGATAGAGCATAGGCTGGTGCTTTTTTGTTTTATTCGCCGCATCTAAAGAGGTGCAGGGTTCCAAAAATAGTGTAAATTTGCATACCTTGGAGGCAGCATGAATCAAATGCATGGCAAGTGAAGCGCAGTGATTGATTGCCTTGCTGCCGGGATTAAAACCAAAGCACCTTATATAACGTCCACAAGACATTTAAGTTGTTATTGTAATATTGTTTAATGCGCAGTGGAACTCTTTCCTGCATCTCCAAACAATCTGTTATGAGTAATGTTATTTGCAGTTGTCTTTTGGGTGATAATGCCAGAGTACGTCTGAGACTTTCTCAATTGCTGCACAGTGAGGTAGAGTCCCTTTACGGTGATGCTCCGGAGGAGATTTATCCTGATATCTGTGAAGTTGAGCTCCAGGGCTGCCGACGTGAGTTTTTTTTAAATAATACCGGAAGTGCCTTCAGTGTGGGGCAGCAGGTTATAGTTGAATCTGATGGGGGTTATGATTTCGGAGTTGTCTATTCAACAGGTCAGATTGCCAGAAAGAAGCTCCGATTGAAAGGGCTGGATAAAAACGGCCAGGAGTTCTCGGCTGTTGTGCGCTCTGCCGATGAGTTTGACAGCCAGGCAATTCTGGATCTTAAAACAAGGCAGGCCGAGATCCGAGATATCTGTCTGAACAAGATCAAAAAACATGAACTTGACCTGAAGCTGGTCGATGTCGAGCTGCGAATGGATCAGCAGAAATTGTCGGTTTACTATACCTCTTCGCACCGGGTTGATTTCCGGACTCTTGTACGGGATCTTGCAGGCGAGTTCAAGGCGAGGATTCAGATGGTGCAGATTACAACCCGTGAGGAGGCCCGTAGGGCAAATGCCTTTGGTCCTTGCGGCTGCTTGTTGTGCTGCTCAAGCTGGCTGCAGAAAATACACGCAAATCCGTTCGCTGAAAAATCACAATATTCCGAAGCGTCCGGCAACGAGAGCCATGCGTTCAATATAACCGGGCTGTGTAACCGTCCTAAATGCTGTCTGGGTTATTCCAAACATGACAAAGGGTGTCAGCACCACTCATCAGCCCCGTCACAGCTGCCTGCAGTGGGCAGCAGGGTTTCAACTCCCGAAGGCGCCGCAGTTGTTGAGAGCATTGACCCGCAGAAAAAACTGGTATGGCTCCATTATGAAAAAAGTGATCAGAAGCGCAAATACCCGATTGAAAAATTCAATGCTCTGTTCATTAAAAAACAGGCGTAATGCAGCAGGCACCAGCGGGCTCCGGCCCGGCATCTGCCTGTAATTCAGCCGTTTAACAACGCTCCCATTCATAACGCTCTCTATCTGTCCAGCATGTCTCATTTCAAAAGAACTCTTGTCACAACGGCTCTTCCCTATGCCAATGGACCGGTTCATCTCGGTCATCTTGCGGGGGTTTATCTTCCTGCGGATATCTATGTCCGCTATAAACGGCTGAAGGGTGAGGATATTCTTCATATAGGCGGTTCTGATGAACATGGCGTACCGATAACCATTACGGCCGAAAGGGAAGGCATCTCCCCTCAGGATGTTGTTGACCGCTATCACCGCATGAACCTTGATGCATTCCGCAAGTGCGCTATCTCTTTTGACTATTATGGTAGAACATCATCAGCCACTCATCATGCAACCGCCCAGGAGTTTTTCACCGAGATAGAGCACAAAGGCATTTTCAACAAGAAGACGGAAAAGCTCTTTTTTGACAGGAAAGCCGATCGCTTCCTTTCCGACCGGTACGTTACCGGAACCTGTCCGATCTGTAATAATCCGGAAGCCAACGGTGATCAGTGTGAACAGTGCGGCACTCATTTGAGTCCCCTTGAACTGATCAATCCGAAGAGCAAGCTTTCAGATGAAACTCCCGAGCTTCGCGATACCATGCACTGGTTTTTCCCGCTCGGCAGGTTTCAGCCGCAGCTTGAAGCCTATGTGAACAGCCATGAGGATGAGTGGCGCTCAAATGTTGTCAATTACAGTCGCACCTGGCTGAAGCAGGGGCTCAATGACCGTGCCATAACCCGCGACCTGAACTGGGGAATAGCGGTTCCTCTTGACAGCGATGAAGCCCAGGGGAAGGTGCTCTATGTCTGGTTTGATGCCGTACTCGGCTATATCTCTTTTACCAGGGAGTGGGCACAGGAGCAGGGGAGCCCTGACCGCTGGAAAGAGTACTGGCAGGACCCTGAAAGCCGTCTTGTTCATTTTATCGGCAAGGATAACGTTGTCTTCCATACCCTGATGTTTCCGGCAATTCTGATGGCCTGGAATGAAGGGCGCCAGAGCGAATGCTACAATCTTGCTGACAATATTCCGGCTTCGGAATTCATGAATTTCGAGGGAAGAAAGTTCTCGAAATCAAGGAATTATGCGGTCTATCTCGGGGAGTTTCTTGAGAAGTTCCCGGCCGATACGCTCCGTTACAGCATTGCCATGAACTATCCTGAGAACAAGGATACCGATTTCAGCTGGCAGGACTTCCAGAACCGAACCAACGGTGAACTGGCCGATACCCTCGGTAACTTCATCAAACGATCCATTGACTTTACCAATGCCCGTTTTGATGGCGAGGTTCCGTATGCCTGCACCTTCGACGAGTGGAACACACTCGGTATAAACTGGCAGGAGCTTCTGAGCCAGATCGATCAGGCATTTGAACAGTTTCATTTCAGGGATGCTCTCTCTCTTGGAATGGAGATAGCAAGGGCGGCAAACCGCTTTCTCACAGAGGCGGAACCATGGAAAGTTATCAAGAGTGACCGGGAGGCTGCTGCCAAAACTATGGCCCTTTCACTCAATCTCTGTCATGCGCTTGCTGTTGCGCTCTACCCGGTTATCCCCGGGACCAGTAACCGTATCTATGCCATGCTCGGCTTTTCTGGTACCATTGACGACCTGTTGACCCATGGCCACTCCCTCAGTGAATCACTGCTCCGCCCCATGCTTGAAAAAGGACACCGGCTCCGTGGAGATTCTGAAATTCTCTTTACGAAAATTGAGGATTCCGATATTGCTCCTGAACTCCGGAAAATAGAGCTGCTGGTGGCCGAAGCAGAAAAACGCGAATCAGGCGCTCAGCAGCAGAAGATGGAGTTCAAACCGGTCATCTCATTTGATGATTTTCTCAAAGTTGATTTGCGGGTTGCCCGTGTTATCGCAGCCGAAAAAGTTAAAAAAGCAGGGAAGCTGCTGAAACTCCAGCTCCAGGTGGGCTCAGTGACAAAGCAGGTGCTTGCGGGTATAGCAAAAAATTACTCTCCCGAAGAGATGGTGGGTAAAAATGTTGTTCTTGTCGCCAATCTTGCTGATCGTACCATCCGTGATGAACACTCCGAAGGGATGATTCTGGCCGTTGAAGGCCCGGACGGAAAGCTTTTCGTTGTGGAACCTGCCGGAGAGGAAATAAATGGCCGGCAAATACAATAAATGTTTGCAACTGAAGTTAATTTGCGTACATTGTAAGCACAACATCGTGGGGTGGAGCAATTGGTAGCTCGTCGGGCTCATAACCCGAAGGTTGCAGGTTCAAGTCCTGTCCCCACCACCAGTAAAGAAAGCCGCCTGCAACATGGTGGCTTTTTTGTTTTCACCTCTTCGGAGTCCGGAGTGCCTCCTCAACCGCTTCAGGTTGATCATTGGGTATAGTCGGAAAATCCGGTTACCTTGGTGTTGATACCTGCTCATTTCCTCACAACTGCACGGGACTCTCCGTGACGAGCTATGTTGTTATGACTGAAGAGACTCTTCATCCTGCGGCTTGCAGCTATTGTGCACAAAAGGTTCTGCGGCTCATCTCGCTCTGTACGTTTGCGCTCCTCTTCCTTTTTTTGCCGCTTTCACTCCGTGCAGAGATCCTGCGCTGCGGCATTGACCGGCTTGAAGCATCAGCATTCAAGGAGCTTTCAGGTATGAGGGTTGCTCTTATTACCAACGTGGCAGGTGTGAACCGCAACGGGGAGGCTGACTACCTTCTCATGCTCCGCAGTGGCGTCAACCTGAAGTTTCTTATGGCCCCTGAGCACGGTTTTTCAGCCGATATCGAAGCAGGCCGGATGATAGCAAATACCGTTGTAGCCAATGCACTTCCGGTCTATTCGCTTTACGGTGCCACAAAAAAACCTGATCCGTCACAGTTGAAGGAGTTGGATATTCTTGTTTTTGATCTTCAGGATGTCGGCTCGCGCTGTTATACCTATATCTCAACCATGAAGAGTGCCATGGAGGCGTGTGAGGAGGCCGGTATAGCGTTCATGGTACTTGATCGCCCCAATCCGGTTATCCCTCTTCATCAGGAGGGATTTATGGTGGAAAAAGGGTATGACTCCTTTGTCGGTGCCGTCAATATTCCCTTTATTCACGCCATGACGGTCGGAGAGATTGCCCTTTTGCTGAAGGAGCAGCGGTTTAAAAAACTTGACCTGCGGGTGATCACGATGCAGGGGTATAGCCGGGATCGGTTTGGTGATGAGTATCAGGGATTCAGATTTGTAACGCCTTCACCAAATATCCGAAACGTCAACACGGCACTGCTCTATCCTGCAACAGTCTTTCTTGAAGCAACAACAATAAGCGAGGGACGCGGAACCGATGCGCCTTTTTTGCAGTTCGGAGCCCCCTTTATCAACAGCAGTGAGCTGGCTCTGGCTCTCAATGCATACCGGTTGGCCGGGGTTACTGTTCATCCTGTCACGTTCACTCCCCGCTCAAACAAGTATCAGGGAGAGCTTTGCCATGGATTGAAACTCTCCCTTACCGACAGGAAACGCTTTCGTCCATTCAGAACCGCCGCCGCTCTTCTGCTTGAGCTTGAGCGTCTCTATCCCGGAAGGGTTGTCAAGGAGGGCAGATTTTTTGACCTGCTTGCCGGTACGCCCCGTTTCAGGGAGATGATCACAAGGCAGATGCCGCTTGAAAAAATCATGGAAGAGAGCTCTCGGCAGATCGAACAGTTCAACCGGACCACCCCCGCACCATCATATCTTTATCGCTGATCTATCTCGGAATGGCTGTCCGTCCCTGCAGTCCCTGTTTGGAGAGCAGTACCTGCCAGAGCTGAATGGAACGGGCCCGGAAGGCTCCGGCAAAACTCAGAAGGTAGTAGCGCCACATGCGGTGAAACCGTTCACTGTATCCTGATTGCAGTTCAGGCCATGACTGTTCAAACTTTTCATACCAGGCCTTGAGCGTCAGCGCGTAATCATGGGTAAAAACATGCCAGTCTTCGAGCATGAAAAGCCCTTCATAGCTTTCCGAGATCTGGCTTGCAGAAGGGAGCATGGAGTTCGGAAAAATATACTTGCAGCTCCATGGATCACCATTGGTGCATGGCTGATTGCTGCCGATGGTGTGCAGCAGGGTCAAACCGTCCCGTTTCAGGCACCGGTTGACGATTTCGAAATAGTGGCGATAGTTTTTATACCCCACATGCTCAAACATGCCGATAGAGTATACCCGGTCAAAAGAACCATGAAGATCACGATAGTCCATCAGCTCTATGTTGACCGGCATTCCGGCACATTGTTCCCTGGCGATTTTAGCCTGTTCGCTTGAAACAGTCAGCGCCGTTACGGATACATCGTAGTGCTCTGCAGCATAGCGGGCAGCACCACCCCAACCGCACCCGATATCAAGCAGTTTCATACCGGGCTGAAGTTGCAGTTTGTCGAACACCAGACGGAGTTTGTTTTTTTGAGCCTCGTCAAGGCTGGTGGTCTCTTTCCAGTAACCGCAACTGTAAATCATCCGATTATCGAGCATGGCCTTAAACAGGTCGTTACCGGTATTGTAATGGGTCTCACCCACAGCAAATGCCCGGGAAGGACACTGGAGGTTGAGGATTTTACCGATATATTTATTGATCTTGTCAGCCACGGTAACCACTTTTTCATCCACTCTCGAAGAGAGCAGCCTGAAAAAAAACGCTTCGAGGTCATCGCACTCCCACTGACCATCCATATAGGACTCGCCAAGCCCCAGGCTTCCTTCGGTGATGACCCGACGGTAGACACTCGCGTTATGTATCTGAACATCCCAGGGCCGATTACCCCCGATGAGGATATCGGCAGAGCCGAACAGCCGTTCAAGCTCTCTTTTGAAGAAGGTGTCAACCATACTCTTCGACAGTTTAGCATCATCCGGAAGCTATCTCGGAACCCGGAACTCCTCTTCAATTCCGTTCTTTGAATAGAGCAGTTGCCACAACTGTACATGGCGTGCCCTGAAGGAGCCTGCGGCACTGAGCAGATAGTAGCGCCACATGCGATGGAAACGCTCATCATACCCAAGTGAAAGCGCTGCCCAGTTATCTTCAATATTCGAGTGCCAGGCCTTGAGGGTGCGATAGTAGTCATGGCCGAAAGAGTGCCAATCTTCAACTATAAGCGCTCCTTCGGCTGCAGCGGTCAAATGGCTGGCTGAAGGGAGCATGGAGTTGGGGAAAATGTATTTACTGGTCCATGGATCGGTATTTGTTCCTGAACGGTTGCTTCCGATGGTGTGCAGGAGAAAGAGTCCGTCATGAGCAAGATGGTTGCGGACAATCTGAAAGTAGTTGCGGTAATTCTTGTGACCGACATGCTCAAACATGCCGATGGAGTAGATCCGGTCATAGCTTCCGCTGATATCCCGGTAATCAGAGAGCTTTATCTCAACAGGGACTCCCCGGCAGAGCTCCCTTGCCAGTTTAGCCTGCTCGCTTGAAATGGTAATGCCGGTTACCGTAACTCCATAGTTTTCCGCAGCAAAGCGTGCAGCCCCTCCCCATCCACACCCTATATCAAGCACCTTCATTCCGGGTTTCAGCATCAGTTTTTCGCAAACCAGATGCAGCTTCTTCTCCTGCGCATCGTCAAGAGTCAAGGCCTCTTTCCAATATGCGCAACTGTAGATCATCTGCCGGTCGAGCATCATCGAATAAAGGTCGTTACCGATATTGTAATGGGTTTCGCCGACAGTATATGCTCTTGCTGGATTCTGAAGGTTGATGACTTTGCCAAGCACTCCATTGAGCAGACGGGGAAGGCCGGAAAGCTGTTTTTCAACTCCGGCCCTGAGGATGCGGTAAAAAAACTCATCAAGAGCGGGAGAGTCCCACCAGCCATCCATATAGGACTCACCGGCTCCAAGATGTGCTTCCGAGAGGACACGCCGATAAAAGCGGTCGTCATGAACCGTAATATCCCATGGGGCACTGCCGTTGACGGTAATGCCTGCCGAAGAAAGAAGATCTGAAAGACGGTGTTTGAAAAAATTACTGCCCATGGTGCCAACCTCTCCTTTTAGTGTGAAGTGTGGTAGTCGCTCTCTGGGCTACTGTGTAATATAGCGGTATTTCTCAGGATTTTTTAGGGCGGCCTCTCTTTTTTATTCCTGAATCCTTAACAGCGGGAGGATCCGAAAGCTCAGCCTGACCCGTTATCTCGTCAGGATCGACAAGCGTATCATCGAGAGTATCATCATGCAGGTCATGCTCAGCAATAAGATCAAGCTCTTCACACAGTTCATCGACTGCTTCGTAGGCAGGAGTTGCAGCTTTACCCCTTGGGCCACGCTTGCCCTTCATCGCAGGTTCAATAAGGGTCATTACCTCATTGATTGATGAAAAGATATAGAGCTGTTTATCGAGATTTGTCAGCTTGAGGAGGTCTTTGATCTGCTGACACAGAGAGACGAAAATAGCCAGACCGTGTGATTGATTGGCCAGTTGATGGGCAAGCAGCATTGAGCTTATGCCGCATGAATCAATAGCTTTCACAAGAGAGAAATCAATGATAAGATTTTTGCTGTTCTCATGAATAACAAGGCTGTCAATGATCTCTTTGAATGCACTGCCATGACGAAAATCGAATACATCTTCCTCAATTTTCAGGATAGTTAACTCTTTGCGGGTTGAAATTGAGTGTTTCATAACGATACTACCGGTTGGCCTTACTTGTAAACCGCTGGAAGTGGCGATTTACAAAGTCAAAAAGGCATGCGTTGTCTCTGTGATAAACCCGCCGAACAGGGGTTGGTGATAATAACCGGCATACTATTTCTGGTTATAGTGTTCCTGACAGCCGGTTGGCAAGAACCTCAAGCTCATCATTACTCTCTGGAGCAGTTATCCAGTTAACGTTAAGCCTATTTTTAAAAAAAGTCAACTGCCGTTTTGCATAATTACGACTGTGCTGCTTTATGAGCGTGATTGCGGCAGGCAATGCAATCTTCCCCTGAAAGTATTGAAAAAGTTCCTGATATCCCACCGATTGCAGTGCAGATGTTTTGCCGCACTCAAGCAATTCGTGATACCTATGATAGAGCATTTCAGCCTCATTGCAAAGGCCTGCTTCAATCATCTCATCAGTCCGGCGGTTTATTCGCTCATAGAGCCGTTCCCGTGGCATGGAAAGGGCGACGGAAGTATAGCTGATTGAGGGTTGACGCTTGTTGTTCTCCGCCTGTAATGCTGTAACAGGCCTGCCTGTGATTTCAATTATCTCCAGGCTGCGGATGAGCCTCTGGCTCTTGGTTGCATCAAGAGTTGCGGCCTGTTCGGGGTCAAGCTGTCGCAACCGCTCAAAAAGAGCCTCTTTGCCCTCTCTCTGCATTTCCTCCATAAGTCTTTGCCTGATTACAGGATCAGCAGCAGGGAGGTCTGCAAACCCTTCAAGCAACCCTTCCAGATAGAGCGTCGAACCACCGGCAACAATCGCCTCTTTACCTCGCTTGTGAATATCCTGTATACGCTGAACAGCTTCAGCGGCAAAATCACCGGCAGTGAAGGGCTCTCCAATACTCTTTTCGTCAATAAAATGATGTTTTACCTCCCGAAGTACATCCCGGGAAGGCTTTGCTGATCCTATATCGAGTTCACGATAGATCTGGCGTGAATCAGCCGAGATGATCTCTGCACCGATTTTCCTTGCCACAGAAAGGGCCAGCGCGGATTTACCGGAAGCCGTTGGTCCGAGAATAACAATGACAGATTGTTCTGTGGCTTCTGAAGGCATGATTGACGGATACAAAAGATCAGTAATGTCAGTGTGATGAGGAAAAATAGAAGATAATCCGAATATGCGAAACCTGCTCAAACCAAGAGGAGGGGACGTTCATGATTTTCTGTATTTCCTCTCTTCTTTTTTGGGAAGAGACGTGTAAATAAAGTATAATAATCCTGATAAAAGTAACTTAATTTCGCATTATGCCACGAGGAGCAAGACTTGATGCGCCAGGCACCCTGCATCATGTAATGGTAAGGGGAATTGAGAGAAAACGGATTGTGATTGATGATGATGATCGTCATGAATTTGTGACACGCATAGGCCTGCATGCCATTGCCACAGGCACAAAAATATATGCATGGTCGTTGCTGAACAACCATGCTCATATTTTATTGAAAAGCAGTGAATCGGGGTTATCATTTTTTATGAGGAAGCTTCTGACCGGTTATGCAATATGGTTTAACCGTCGTCATAAGAGGCACGGATATTTATTTCAGAACCGTTATAAATCTATAATCTGTGAGGAAGAGGTCTACTTTCTCAAACTGGTCAGCTATATCCATCTTAACCCGTTCAGAGCCGGTTTGGTTAACTCTATCGATGAAATGAACAGCTATCCCTGGAGTGGTCATGCAGTTGTTATGAATCGAATAAAAAATATATGGCAGGATCGTGATACGGTGCTGCGATATTTCAGCCTGAAAGAAAGTTTGGCTCTACAAGCTTATCAGGAATATATCATGGAACAAAGTAGCTTGGGCAAGCAACCTCATCTGACGGGAGGCGGTCTGGTTCGCTCTGTTGGCGGATGGTCGGAAGTGCTTTCGCTGAAACAACGGGGAGAAAAACAGTTCAGCGATGAGCGGATCCTTGGACGCGGGCCGTTTGTAAAGGAGATACTTGATGAGGCGGAAGAGAATATTAAAGCTCGGGTGCCGGTCTCATCAAGCAATGATGATGCAATGGAATTATTGCAGAACAGATGTGATGCGGCTGGTATTTTATTACAAGTTTTACAGGCGGGGAGCAAACAGCGAAAGATTACACAAGTGAGAAAAGAGCTTGCTGTTCTGTTAGTAAAGGAAATGGGGATGTCCTATGCCGATGCTGCAAAACTGCTGGGAATTTCAGCATCGGCAGTGAATCAGATATTCAGGCGTCCGGGTAATAAAGTACAGTAAATCATGAACGTCCCCTCGCATTTTTCTGATTTATTTTCACACCGGCTTCGGCTCTGGCGCGTATCTCTGAAAAATTATCAGAATCAGGTTTGTATTGATTCATGAACGGCCTGCGGTATGAAGATTTTATTCGGTAACAGGTTTTGCCGGTTCGGCGATTTCCAGAAAAGTGGTGTAGATCATATCCGGTTTTTCACCTGTTTTTCGTATGCGGGGAAAGCAACTCGCCTTGATCCATCTGAATTTGTTGTCGCTATGTCCCATTATGCCCACAACAACATCTCGGACAGGTTTGCCGGTCTGCAATGCCACATGTGACGGGCGTTGATCCAGAGGGAAATCGGTGCCGTCACTCCGGACAAATTTAAGGGGCAGTTGATCCAGCACTTTACCCTTGATCTCTTCATTGGAGACCCCGAAAATACGGTGGGCCTCACGATTGATCATGATAACTGTTCCGAGAGCGTCATGAATCAGGGCGCCAACCTGCATGGTATCAATCAAAAAACGAAAACTCGACTCTGTCTCCTGCAGTTGCTCTTCAAGCCTCATGGAGATGGAGATGTCGTTAAAGGTAATCACCAGTCCGTCAATGCGATTATCGAGTGTCCGGTAAGGCATGATCTTGACCTTAAACCATCGCTCATTGGATGCAGGCACATTTTTTTCGCTCATCACAAGAGAATGAAGCACTTCGCGTGCATCGCTCTCCAGCGTCGGGTAATACAGGTCGGTTGCTATATCGGTTATGGCACGTCCGATGTCAGCAGGAATCAGTTTGATTATAGTGGCTGTACGGTTGGTAAAACGGCGAATGTTGAGCTCATCATCGAGAAAGAGTGTCGCAATATCGGTGCTGTTGAGGAGGTTTTTCATGTCATTATTGGTCTGCGTAAAATCGCTTACCTTTGACTGCAGTTCATGGTTGACTGTCTGCAGCTCCTCGTTGAGCGATTGCATCTCCTCCTTGGAAGTATTCAGCTCCTCGTTTGTGCTCTGCAACTCCTCATTGGCAGATTGCATCTCTTCATTCGTTGATTTGAGCTCCTCCTGTGAGGTTTGCATCTGTTCGCGAATGCTCAGAATCTCATCCTTTGCCTCTTGCAGTTCATTTTCAAGCAGTGCAATCCGGCTGTCTTCGGAATACTCCGCAAAAGCCTCACCTGATGCTGTGCCCGAAACGGCTTTGGTGCTGTCGGTAAAAACAATCATGACAAGCCCGCTCAATGTTTCGGGTTGTTCAAGCAGTTGTACACTCAAATCAACAATCTGTGTCCCTCCGTTGGTTCCGACAGTCAAGCCCTTTTTGGTTATCTCTCCTTTTTGATGCAGCGCATGACCGAAAAGAATATTCAGGTCATAACGGATACCATCCCTGGCCATGGCAAAGACATTCAGATTTGCTTTTCCTGCTGCCGGTTCAAGGTACTTGCCGGTATGGCCGCTGATATAGATAATGTCACCGTTTTCATTGGTGAGAACTGCTGCCGGGGTGTAGTTATCAAGGAGCAGTTGATCGGTTACTGCCTTCAGATTGAGCTCGGATGTTGCTGTTAGATGTTGCACAGGAGTAATATCGCGTGCGGGTGGCGGAAAGAGGCTTAACGATGAGGGGAAATCAATCGGGACTGTTCGCCTGTGTTGATGAATATGGCGAAATATACGTGCCTTGCCGTCAACAGTTTCAAACAGATCGCTATTGGCCCCTATGGTTTCGGCACTGCCAAGAAAGAGGATGCCGCCACTGTTAAGGCAGTAATGAAAGAGCGGCAGGAGCTTTTTCTGGAGTTCCTG
Source organism: Candidatus Chlorobium masyuteum (assembly GCF_011601315.1). Classification (NCBI taxonomy): domain Bacteria; kingdom Pseudomonadati; phylum Chlorobiota; class Chlorobiia; order Chlorobiales; family Chlorobiaceae; genus Chlorobium; species Candidatus Chlorobium masyuteum. The sequence continues at coordinate 56,491 of NZ_JAAORA010000003.1, forward strand.
CTCAAGGTATATCAGCAGATTGCGACAGATAAAAATATCGATCTTGGTAAAGGGCGGATCCATTATGACGTTATGGGGAGCAAACACAATGGTTTCGCGGATCTCCCGCTTGATTTTGTAACCATGGTCATCTTTTTCGAAATAGCGCTTGATGCGTTCCGCTGTAAGGTCAGCCACAATATTTGACGGGTAGACTCCTGCCCTGGCCTTGTCGATAGCATCCTTGTCAAGGTCGGTAGCAAAAATCTGGAGTTTGAAATTTCCGGCTGGTTTTATGGTATCAATAACCTCCCGGAAGAGAATCGCAAGGGTGTAGGCCTCTTCACCGGTTGAACAACCGGCAACCCAGGCGCGTAAAAGAGCGCCTGATGGCCTGGTGGCGATCAGGGAAGGAATTGCCCGTTTTTCCAGGACCTCCCAGGCTGACGGATCGCGGAAAAAGTTTGTCACGCCAATCAGAAGTTCCTTGAAAAGCAGCTCGATTTCATGGGGATTCTCCTGGAGATACTTGACATAAGAGGAGATTTTTTCAATCTGATGAATGCTCATCCGCCTCTCAATACGGCGATAGATGGTGTTTTTTTTATAGAGTGAAAAATCATGCCCGGTTTGTGATCGAAGCAGAATAATGACCTTTGCCAATGCACTCAGTGAAGAGTCTTCAAGGCTGTTTGTCTGGTGGACGTTTATCTGTGCATGTTTGAGATAGGTAATGATTTTTTCCGGAAGCATTTCAGCCGGGGCAATAACATCGGCAAGTCCCTGATCGATTGCGCTTCTTGGCATTCCATCAAACTTTGCAGATGCAGGATCCTGCACAAAAGCAGCCCCTCCTTTCTCCTTGATTGCTCGCAGGCCGAAAGAGCCGTCTGAACCCATTCCTGAAAGGATAACCCCGATGGAGTGCTGATGCAGATCATCGGCCATGGAACGGAAAAAAAAGTCAATCGGCAGTCGCAACCCTCTTGGTTTTATCATATCAAGAAGATGCAGAACTCCGTGCAATATCGTCATATTCTTGTTTGGGGGAATGAGATAGATGTGATCAGGCTTGATTATAAGTTGGTCAGTAACTTGCATAACCGGCATCGGTGTGACACGCTGCAGCAGTTCCGCCATAATTCCCTTATGGGTAGGGTCAAGATGCTGAACAATCACAAAAGCCATCCCAGAAGAGTCCGGAACATTTTTCATAAACAGTTCAAGCGCTTCGAGTCCTCCGGCAGAAGATCCAAGACCGATCACAGGAAATGGTATAGGTGATGTCTCTTTGAGCACTATTTCACTGTGCTTAATTTCTTTTTGCCTTGCTGAGGACTGTTTTTTCATGATAGAGACCTTGAACGTGAATGATGGTAGCCTGAATCCTGCAGATAACTATTCTTGAAGGCGTGAGTTCCTGACAGCATAAGTCAGGAGTTGATCAACACCAATATAATGATGTAACACTTCTTCTAAAGGCACTGTTTATGACCGTGGCGTCAGCCCTTCATTCTGATGCTCTTCTGACCATAAGGTTTTTTTTCGAAATAATCCATGGTGTCATGCGGCCGGTAATAATGCGGGGGAGGTTATGCAGGTTTACAAAAACGCTTTGAGCGCCTTGAAGACCCTTGAGAGGGGAAGACCGACGACGTTGTAGTAGCACCCCTCAATGCGTTTTATATGACAGGCCATCAGGGGATCCTGTATGCCATAGGATCCGGCCTTGTCGTAAGGCTGGAGAGAGAGCAGGTAGCGGGTGATCTCCCGCTCGCTCATCGGCTCAAACTCAACGGTAGTTGTGACGCACTCGGTGTGCGATCTGTCGCCCGAAAGCAGAACGAAGCCGGTATAGACCCGGTGTGCACGGTTCTGGAGCGTTTTAAGCATCCCGAATGCATCATCGAAATCTGCAGGTTTACCATAGATGCGGTTACCCTTGGCCACTACGGTATCAGCCGCCAGAATCACTGCTCTTTGCCCGGTTTTCTCTATCATGCAAGCAGCGGTCTCTGCTTTTCTGAGAGCTATCAAGGTGACGTTCTCTTCAATCGAAAGTGAGGGATCGAGACTCTCTTCGGTATCAACCGCGAGTGTTTCAAACGGAAGCTGAATCAGCGAGAGTATATCCTTGCGACGCGGAGACTGCGACGCAAGGATCAATCGGGGTTGATACATGGTATTCAGTTGAGATTGTTCCAGCCCCTGCGATTCAGGTCGGCAAAAATGAGTGCTCCGGCAACAAGACCGCCGCCAAGGAAGAGCACTCCCTGAACGAGGTCACCGAAAATCACTCTGCCCGTGCCGAAGAGAATGGCGTAGATCATAATAATGCCGAGAGCCCAGTCGGCAAAGAGCATGACAAACCCTTTATCGGACTCGACATCAGGAAGGTTAACGGAAACCTTTTTCCAGAGCAGACCGCCGACCCTTGTGGTTCTGTAGAATGTTTCGAGCTGTGCCTGTTCTGTCGGTTTTGTCAAATAGGTTACGACAAGGGTTGCGGCAATGGTAATGGCAACGATAATGAAAATCGAAAAGGGGAAGGTGATTGTGGTAAAGAAATTGATGCAGCCAAACACGATAAAAGGAACAACCATAGAGGTGATTTCCGACCATGCGTTGAGGCGCCACCAGAACCAGCGGAGAATAAGCACAAAGCCTGTTCCGGCTCCGCACTGGATTATGAACTCCCAGGCCCCGGTAATGGTTTCAAGCACAAAGAAGGTGATGTAGAGGGCAAAAGCAGCCGTCAGAAAGGTGGTTATTTTTGAAATATTGACATAGTGCCGTTCATCTCCGTCGGTTTTAAGAAACCGCTTGTAGAAGTCGTTGATGAGATAGCTCGTGCCCCAGTTCAGATGGGTCGAGAGTGTAGACATGTAGGCAGCAAGAAAGGCCGCAATCAGGAGCCCTTTCAGTCCGGGAGGAAGAACAGCTTTCATCACATAGACAAATCCATCCTCCTTCTGGTTCATGGGGAGATCCGGAAACATCACCAGACTTGCCAGACCGACAATAATCCAGGGCCATGGCCGCAGGCAGTAGTGGGCTACGGTAAACCAGAGCGTGGCAAGCAGCGAATGTTTCTCGTTTTTGGCGCTCATCATGCGCTGGGCAATGTAACCGCCGCCGCCGGGCTCAGCCCCCGGGTACCAGGATGACCACCACTGCACAAATGCCATGGCGGCAAAAGAGGCGAAGGTGAGGGCGGCAGCTCCGGTTACCGACCGATCGGTACCTGCCGGACTGAATGAGGGGAAAAAGTCAAACATCCACGAAGGCAGAGCTTTGGTCAGGCCTCCGGCCGAGACAACAGCCGGGGAGTTGACGGCAAGAACCGCAAGAATAATACAGCCTGCCATGGCGATTACAAACTGCACGGCATCGGTAATGGATACACCCCATAGCCCGGAAAGTCCTGAATAGAAGGTGGTCAGTACAACAAGGGCCACAATTGCCCACTCCGGATTAAGCTCGGGGAGCATGATCCGGATGATCTTGAACATGGCCAGGTTCACCCAGCCGATGATAACCGCATTGATAAAGAGGCCGAAATAGACCGCCTTGAATCCACGAAGAAAGCGTGCAGCTCTGCCGCTGTAGCGAAGCTCGATGAACTCAAGGTCGGTCAGGATCTCTGCTCGTCGCCAGAGCCGGGCAAAAAAGAAGACCGTCAGCATTCCTCCGGAAACAAAGGTCCACCAGACCCAGTTGCCGGCAATGCCGTTTTTTGCAACAAATCCGGCAACAGCAAGCGGGGTGTCAGCCGCAAAGGTGGTCGCAACCATACCGGTACCGGCGATCCACCAGGGGAGCTGGCGTCCGGAAAGAAAAAACTCGTCAACATTCTCCGAGGCCCGTTTCGAGAACCAGAGACCGATAACAAGGGTCAGGAGAAGGTATCCGAGGATAAACCCATAATCGAGCAGATTGAGCTGTTCCATAGTTCAGGTACTATTAAACTGTTTTCGGGGGAGGCCTTCCTTGACAATCAAAGGGCACCTCTTATGATTCAGAGGCGCCCTTTGTTCTCCTGCCTGTCTTGTCGTCACCGTGATGAATATTTCCCGCTCACCGTCAGTTGTCGGTCCTTGAAAGTTCAAGGAAGCTCTGATAGCGATCCTCGATTTCAAGCAGATCAAGCGCTGCAATTTTTTCGGTACCGAATTTTTCAACACAGAAGCTTGCCATTGAACTGCCGTAAAGCACCGCCTTGCGCATCTCCAGATCATTGATTGTTTCGCAGCGTGCCAGGTGGCCGATAAAGCCGCCCGCAAAGGTATCTCCGGCACCGGTAGGGTCAAAAATGGACTCAAGAGGGAATGCCGGTGCTGCAAAAATCCCGCTGTCGGTAAAGAGCAGTGCACCATGTTCACCTTTTTTGATGATCAGGGTTTTGGGGCCCATGTTGCGAATGATTCTTGCTGATCTTACCAGATTCGGGTCACCGCTCAGGAGTCGGGCTTCACTGTCGTTGAGGATGAAGATATCGACACGTTCAAGCGTTTTTTTAAGTTCGGCAGGTTTTCCCTCAATCCAGAAGTTCATGGTATCAAGGATGACAAGCTTCGGCTTGCTTATCTGGTCAAGAACCTTGAGCTGCAGCTCCGGATCGATGTTGCCGAGACAGACAAAATCGGCATTCTGATACTGAAGGGGAACCACGGGATCAAAATCCGCAAAGACATTCAACTGGGTGTCGAGCGTATCGCGGGTGTTCATATCGTAATGGTAACGTCCGGCCCAGCGGAAGGTCTTTCCGTTTTCGACCTTCTGGACTCCTTTGGTGTCGATGTTTTTTGAATGGAGGAGATCAAAATGCTTCTGTTCAAAGTCGGAGCCGACAACACCGACCATCTCTACCTTGTCGGTAAAGTAGCTTGCCGACAGGGCAATATAGGTTGATGATCCGCCAAGGGTGTTGTCCGAACGCCCGAAGGGGGTTTCGATGTCATCAAAGGCAAGAGAACCGACAATGAGAATAGACATAGTTTAAAGAGAGTTTGGTTTATGGAAAATGACGCAAGATACTATTTTTGCAACTTTTCTGTAACTCATTGCGTATCAGGAAGTTCAAAAAGCATACACGCTCCCGGTTTACAGCTGATCTCAAGTTTGTGCTCGCATATCGAATGCGTCTCGCCTCCGATCAGCTCTGTCAGGGTGCTGTTTTGCATGCTGAACTCAAGGGTGCCTCTTCGCTCTTCGTAAAGATTGCTGTTGCCGACAAAGAGCAGCGATTGAGCACCTGAACTTCTCATGACGGCAAAAAGCTCCGGTTCACTGACATAGGGGATGGTCATTGACCCCGGTTCTCCCGAGAGTACAAGATCAAGAAATCGGCTGCGGATGGAGAGAATCTTTGCGATATAGCTGTTGAGGGGCTTAAGGCCGTTGCCGCCTTCCCAGTCATAGCTGAAGGGACTGAAAAGGGGGAGTTTTTCCGGCGGATAGAGCTCGCGGTCTTCGTCGGTGAAATTAAGGCCGAGATTTACCGGATACCATTCGCACAGTTCCATACCTGACTGCAGAAATGGTATGGCCGGCAGAACCGCCGTGAGCGTAAAGATAAACATCGAAAAGTTTCGTCCGGCCTCCTGACGGGGATAACGGAAGCAGACACGCGGGGTGTTGTGATTCTCTCCGGTGCCGAAAAAGGGGAGTGCCACTCCGGTTTTGTTCAGGTAGTTTAAAAGTCCCCGGATAAAGACAATATCATGGATCACAAACGGAAGTGAACCGAAGACCGCATCGAATCCCTCTTCCCGTATTGAGGGCGATGGATCAAAATTCTCATCCCAGAATGCAAAATCCGCTCTTTTTTCACGGGCTTTTCTGACAATGGTCCTTTTCAGGAGCGATGGCAGGGCATGACCCATATCGATCATGGCACCGTCGATATTGTAGCTCTCCTGGAAGGATGGAATAATATCAGCTATCTCATCCCACAGCGCGGTATTGAAGGTTTCCGGATTGTCGAGTGCACTGTCGTACATCCTTATAGTGTTATAGGCGATGTAGTTGAAGGCTTCGTGGGTGTGCATTTTCAGATAGGTGACATCACTCCATGGCGGTTGCTTGTCGTCAGGGGGCCAGTCGGAGAAAGCCGTAGCCACTTTGCATGGCGAACCATCCGCAGTGCTTCCGTGAAGTCCGCCATCATTTCTGGTAACGGTAACCGGCTGGGAAACGAACTTGTCACGATACTCAGAGGATGGAGCGGGGAGGTTTTGCATATCATGGCGCTCTATCTGACTGTAAATTTTTCCGAGTGTATCAGGATCAAAACCAGGAGGCCCGTAGTGAGCGGTGCTTTCATCATCACGAAGCCAGTAGAACCACTCCGGATGCTTCTGAATCCAGCTGCTGTCAACTGATGTTGTTCTGAAAACGAATTCGAGAACAACCCGTATATCAAGCAGATGAGCTGCTTCTACAAAAGCCTTGAGCAGCACTTCCGCTGAGAGGCCGAGTGCAGGCTCGGTGAGCAGGGAGTCGAGCTTGCGCGGATTTTTTATGGCATAAGGCGATCCAAGCGACCCTTTTTTGCAGGCTGATCCTATTTCAGTCAGCGGGAGAAGATAGACCGTATTGGCGCCAAGCTTTTTGATATAGGGGAGGAGAGCAATAGCTTTAAGAAGGGTTCCGGTCTCCCGGAAACCGCAATCAAGAGCATCGGCTTCTATCCGGCCATCGCCGTTATGATCAAATGCGGCCGCAAGGCGGACAAAAAGGTTATAGACTACAGCTTCCGACCGCCACGAACTCCCGGCGTGATCGTACCCGGCATGGTCGTGGTTTTTCAGAATCTCATTGATTATGCTGGCGAAGTATCTAGCGGGATTGACCTGCTGTGTTCCGGTTTCATCTCCGGTCCAGATGGCTGGAACCCTGTAGGTGGTTCCGGGTAACGGATCAGGCAGGTTTTCCAGTGCCTGAAAAAGCAGTGAAAGGTAAGTTGTTTGCAACGTATTATATTTTAAGCAGGAAAAAGGAGAAATTAACGGTTTATGAAGAGGAATGTACTAAAGATAATCATCCCTGCATAACAGCAGAGGTGCCGCTCGCTTCAGGGTTTCAGGGTCTATGGATTTAAGAGGGTTTGTTCTTTCGGCGGGTTGTAAAGAATGTTATTTTATCCGGAAACGGAGACCGGAATCACGACATCAATCAAACTTCTACCGGATTGCATATTATGCTGAAAGAATTTAAAGAGTTTGCTGTAAAGGGAAATGTTGTTGATATGGCGGTCGGCATCATTGTCGGCGGCGCCTTCGGCTCAATTGTTACAACCCTCGTATCCGAGGTTCTGATGCCTCCTCTCGGCCTGCTGCTTGGCGGCGTGGACTTTTCAAACCTCTACATCGTCCTGAAAGAGGGTGCCAAGGCGGGCCCCTATTCAGCCCTGCTTGATGCAAAAGCGGCCGGAGCCGTCACCATCAACTACGGCGTGTTCCTGAATTCGGTGATAAGTTTTCTGATTATGGCATTTGCCGTCTTTCTGCTTGTCAAGGCCATCAACACCCTTCGACGGATGGAGAAAACGCCGGCGGCGGCTCCTCCTCCTGCACCCTCCACAAAAGAGTGTCCATACTGCCTGAGCAGCGTCTCCCTTAAGGCGACCCGCTGCCCCGGCTGCACATCCCAGATATGAAGAACATAAGGATCACCGTTGAGTATGATGGCACACCCTACTCCGGGTGGCAGCGACAGAACCGCAAGGGGTGTGTAACCGTTCAGGGTGAGATAGAGTCGGCACTCAGGATGATTCTGCAGGAGAAGATCTCTCTGGCCGCTGCCGGAAGAACAGACAAGGGTGTGCATGCCAGAGCACAGATTGCAAACTTTTCGACCGCATCACCGATGGATATCTCAAGAATGGTCCACTCGCTCAATGCACTGTTGCCCGATACCATCCGGATCAGTGATCCTCTTGAGATGCCGCAGGAATTTCATGCCCGCCACAGCGCCAGGGTGCGTCACTACCGATATTTTCTGATAGCAGAGCCATCGGCGATATACGGCAGATTTTCCGGTTGTTCGTTCGGGACACCTGATCTTGCCGTGATGCAGCAGGTTGCACGCTCGGTTCTGGGTGTTCACGATTTTTCAGCATTTTCGAGGGAGGACCGGGATAGTCCCGGACGACTCTGTACGGTTACTGCCTGTCAGTGGTATCGATATCAGCACTTCCTTGTCCTGAGTATTTCAGCCAACCGGTTTCTGCGCAGTATGGTTCGATATCTTGTTGACGGGATGCTCCGGGCCGGAAAAGGAACACTCAGCGCCGAGGAGTTCAAAAGGATGCTTGAAACAGGGGTTATGACGACACAGCTTAATCCTGCTTCTCCCTCGGGACTCTTTCTCTGGAGAGTAACCTACTGAAGCTCGAACGAAGTGAGCTATCTCTCTTTTAAAATGAAAAAGGACCTGAATGACGTCAGGGACAGCAATGACGAAGAGTATTGGCAACCTTTACCCGCTATTCAGCAGGGCAAACACGCAGGTTTGCCCCTGCACCATTTCGTGGACAATCTTTTTATTCTGTCATGTCGAACAACGTGAGACATCTCTTTTTACAAAAATCAGATTACTCCTTTCAGTTCGGGATGACAAAAGAGGACAGAGTGCTCTCTCTGGTTGACAATTAACGGCGCTCCCTTGTATTAGTCCTGAACTGTTTTTATGTTATCTTTTCAAGAAAGATTTTTGCCTAACAAGTATTGATCTTTTAGTATTCCCCCCTCTAAAGAACGTACCGCTTGTGAAAATCAGCTTCTATTACAAGATCTTCAAGGTGTTACTGACTGTACTGGTTTTGCAGTTGCCGGTTCTTCCGGTTTTTGCTGTTGATCCTCTCTCGAGCGACCGGGCCGTGTTCAGAAAGTCATCTGTTTCGGATATTCTTGACAGTCTTGTTACGGCAACCTACTTCAAGGATGAGTACTTTTCCCGCTCAACCAGGGAGACGGAAAAATTCGCTTTTCCTGCCAATTTTGTGCCCCAGTACAGCGACTCCGTCTATGCCGCCAGAATTTCGGCCCTTGCCCGTAAAACCCCTTTTAATCTTGTCTATAATGAACATGTACGCGGCTTTATAAGAATCTATGCCGTTGACCGCCGTAACATGACCGGAAAAATTCTTGGTCTGACCAAGATCTACTTCCCTCTCTTTGAGGAAAAACTTGATGCCTACAATGTTCCGCTTGAGATGAAGTATCTCGCCATTGTCGAGTCCGCTCTTAATCCGACCGCGGTCTCTTCAGCCGGAGCGAAAGGGTTGTGGCAGTTTATGTACGGTACTGGAAGAATGTACGGCCTGCAGTCATCCTCATTTATCGAAGACCGGTATGACCCTGAAAAAGCCACCATTGCTGCATGCCGTCATCTCCGGGATCTGCATAACATCTATGGAGACTGGTTCCTTGCGCTTGCGGCCTATAATTCCGGCCCCGGAAATGTCAACAAGGCTATCAGACGGGCTGGTGGCGTCAAGAACTACTGGGCTATATGGGATTATCTGCCGGCTGAAACCAGAGGGTATGTTCCGGCATTTATTGCGGTGAACTACATCATGAGTTATTACAATGAGCACAATATCCGCCCTGTCGAGCCGGGTTTTCTCTATAAGGATATTGATACCCTCAGAACTTCACGCATGCTCTCCTTTGATCAGATCAATGAGACCATAGGGGTTCCGATGCGCGATCTCCAGTTTCTTAATCCACAGTACAAGCTTGGTATCATCCCCTCTGACGGTACCGGCAATGTGCTCCGTCTTCCGAGAAAATATATTTCCCAGTTTCAGCGCAGGGAGCAGGAGATCTATGCCTACAAGTCGCCGAAAACAATTGAGCGCGAACAACTGCTTGCCAGGGTTGAAAGTCTTAATGCAGGTATCAATTCCCGTAACAGCACAACCGGAAAGACAGAGAAGACTCATATTGTTCAGCAGGGCGAAAGCCTCGGATCAATAGCAAGACTCTACCGGACCTATATCAGTCAGCTTATCGTATGGAACAGTCTGAAAGATGCTGATGTTACTCCCGGCCAGAAGCTTGTCGTTTTCGGAGGTAATGACAACAGCACGGTATCCGTGAATGACAATTCCGGGAGCTCTTCAGTAAAGACCTCAACGCAAAAGAAAATAACGTTGCGTCACAAGGTCAAAAAAGGGGAGACGCTCTCTTCTATTTCCAGAAAGTATGGAATAACTGTTGAGCGAATCAGTGAATTGAACAGATTGAAAGGTGGCCGTATTACTCCAGGCCAACAGATAAAGGTTGAGAGGGAGGCTCAGGCGGTAGTTTCAAATCCGGCCCGCCATAGCTCCAGGCGAACAAGGATTGAGAAAGTCCAAAAAAGCAAAAAGTCGAAAGCGGTAAAAAAAGCCTCTTCCAAACGCAGGAAAAAGCGTTGAGTGCAGCTTCTGAAATTGTGTTATTTATTTTATTGCATCGATAATTATGGGCTTTAAACCTGTGCGATTACATAAGATTTTTTTATCTTTAGCCTTTTCGGATTGCTCGACTGAGGGAGAATAATGTTTGGCAGAAACTGCTTTATTCAATAATTCTTTAATGAGAATCATTAAAACGTATGCGTAATATCATTTTTACCGGAAAGGGTGGTGTTGGAAAAACCTCGATTGCTGCAGCAACAGCTCTTAGAGCCGCAGACATGGGGTACAAAACCCTGATCATGTCTACCGATCCGGCTCACAGTCTTGGTGACTCGCTCGATGTACAGCTTGGACCTTCACCTGTTAAAATTGCCGAGAATCTTTGGGGTCAGGAGGTCAGTGTTTTTGGTGATCTCAATCTGAACTGGGATGTAGTCAGAGAGCACTTTGCTCATCTGATGGAAGCCCGTGGAATTGAAGGCGTCTATGCAGAAGAGATGGGCGTGCTGCCAGGTATGGAAGAGCTCTTTTCACTCTCCTATATCAAGCGTTATAATGAACAGAATGAGTACGATCTTCTTGTTGTTGACTGTGCCCCTACCGGAGAGACGCTGCGACTTCTCTCCCTGCCTGAAACATTCGGCTGGTTTATCAAGATGATTCGCAACGTCGAGAAATTCATGGTCAAACCGGTGCTTCGTCCTCTTTCAAAGAAGATCAAGAAAATTGATGACTTTGTGGCTCCCGAAGAGGTTTATGACAAGGTCGACAATCTCTTCTCTTCAACGGAAGGTATTATTGACCTGCTTGCTGATGGCACCAAAACAACCATGCGTCTTGTCATGAACCCCGAGAAGATGGTTATCAAGGAGTCGATGCGTGCGCTTACCTATCTTAACCTTTACGGTATTACGGTTGACCGCATCACCATCAACCGTGTTATGCCGGATCAGAGCCCTGATCCATACTTCCAGAAATGGCGCGGTATTCAGCAGAAATATATTGAGCAGATCACCGAAGCATTTGCTCCGATTCCTATTGCTGAAGTACCCTTGTTTGATGATGAGGTTGTCGGTCTGGCAATGCTCCGCAGGGTAGGCGAAAAGGTCTATGCCGACCAGAATCCGCTGGATGTGTTTTTCACCGAGAACCCGATTGATATCAAAAAGGTTTCGGACGGCCACTACAAGGTTCGTGTCAGACTGCCGTTTATGGAGAACATGGGTCTTGAACCGAAAATCCTCAAACTCGGCGATGATTTGACTATCCGCATCGGCGATTACCAGAAGATTGTTGCACTGCCTATCTTCCTTGCCGGCATGGAGTCAACCGGAGCATCATACGAAGACAAGTGGCTCAGTATTGATTTCACAAAGGGCTGAATTGCTCCCTCAGGTAATAACTGATCTGCACGTTTGAAAAAAACAAAAAACCTGCCAGCCGGCAGGTTTTTTGTTGACCGTTAATAAGCTGATCACTTCAGAGTAAAACAAGATTAGCGCTTGATACGCCGTTGACACTGCTTACGGCTTCGAGTAGCGAATCAGATACCTCGCCATCAACAACAATTGCCGTCATGGCAACCTTTTTCTCCTCGTCCCTTGATAGTGCTACATAGGCGACATTCAGGTTATGCTGAAGCAGAAGCTGGGTAACATGGGCGATAACGCCGGGTTTGTCGATATTATTGTAGATGATAATGTGGCCTTCCGGCTTGAACTCGACAAGAAACTGATCAATCATGACAATCCGGATCTCCTTGTCGCCAAAAACGGTACCGCCAATCATGCGTTTTTCACTTCCGTTTTCAAGTTCTATGCGGATAAGGTTGGTATAATCAGGGTTTTCCTTTTCAAACTTCTGCTCCAGTCCTATACCGCACTCTTTGGCCATCGTGAATGCATTGATATAGTTGGTGTCTTTTGACTGACGGACATCAAGAAATCCTTTCAATGCAGCCGCTGTAATGACTTCATTGAATTTATGCAGAAACTCGCCGGAAGTAAATACCGTCATTTTATTGGCTTGTGACGGAGCAAGCTGGGCAAGTGTGGCGCCAAGTTTTTCGGCGAGAGCCAGATATGCACTAACACCGGGAGCCTGGGCAAGTTCTACGGCGGAAGCATTGACTGCTCCTTCAAGTTTGCCTCGTCGTTTCCATTCAACAATCTGTTCGGCTATCTGTACAGCAACTTTTTCCTGCGCTTCATTGGTGGATGCTGCAATGTGGGGAGTGGCAATAACGCGCTCAAGCTTCAGAAGGGGATTATCAGCTCTTACCGGTTCGGTTTCAAAGACATCAAGCGCGGCGGCTCCCACCTTTCCGGACTCTATGGCTTCAGCCAGATCAGCTTCATTGATTATTCCGCCTCTGGCACAGTTGACAATAATCACACCCTGTTTCATGAGCTCAAAGGTCCCTTCAGAAATGAGATTGCGGGTGGACTCGTTGAGTGAGGAGTGGATAGTGATAAAATCAGCCCGAATAAAATTTTCGTGGAGCGGCAGGAGCTCTATGTTAAGATGTGCGGCAAATTCATCGGGGATCATCGGATCATAGGCAATCGTTTTCATGCCGAACGCCTGCATACGGCTGGCAACTTCGCGGCCAATTTTGCCGAGGCCGATAATCGAGAGGGTTTTTCCCTCAAGTTCCACCCCTGTGAATTTGGTTTTGTTCCAGTTGCCCAGTTTCAGGTCAGCTGTAGCCTGGGGAATAAGGCGTGCAGCAGAAAGCATCATGGCACATGTATGTTCAGCAGCGGAAATCGTATTGCCTCCCGGAGTGTTCATAACAATGATGCCGTTCCGGGTGGCGGCCTCAATATCAATATTGTCAACACCTGCTCCGGCCCTGCCGATAAGTTGCAGTTTTTTTCCCGCCTCGATAATTTCGCTTGTTACCTTTGTTGCACTTCTGACGATCAGCTTGTCAAAGTCGCCGATGATCTCCTTGAGCTCCTCTTTGCTTATTTTTGGTTTTTCGGTAACGTCAAAACCGTTCTGTTTAAGGATTTGAGCGCATTGAGAATCAATACCGTCAGTGATCAGTACTTTCATGTTCTTGAATGATTAGGATTGCCCGTTATGTTATGAGTGCAGGCGTTGCATTCAGATTTTACTCCCGCATCTCTTTACGAGTATAATATATTTTTTTAGGACGATAAGAATCAGGAAATATTGTCTCTCTTTTCCGTATATCACGGTTGCATTCAATTACCCTCTTCAACTTGCAGCGCTCTTGTCCGGAATTTATAGGATTCGATACTGATTATATATAAAGGTTTTTTTTATCTTGCATCCAGTGAATTTTAATGACGATACTATTGTTGTAAAGCTGATGGAACAGTTACATGATTTAAGGGTTTCACGAATTATTCGCCTCTCTTCACCGAGGGAGTTCAAGGAGAAGTTACCTGTTGATGAGAAGGCCGCCGGAACTATCGTTAACGGTCGCCGTGAAGTTGAAAATATATTGACCGGCAAGGACAGACGGATGCTCATTATTGTCGGGCCCTGTTCCATACATGATATGGACTCTGCTCTTGAGTATGCCCGCAAACTTGCTGCTTTGAGGATCGAACTCAAGGATGATCTCTGTATCCTGATGCGGGTTTACTTTGAAAAGCCGCGCACCACAGTCGGGTGGAAAGGGTTTATCAACGATCCTCATCTTGATGATACCTACGATATTGAACACGGTCTTTTTTACGCCCGCAAACTCCTGCTTGAAATCAATCAGATGGGTCTTCCGGCAGCGACGGAGTTTCTTGATCCCATATCGCCCCAGTATGTTGCCGATGTTGTAAGCTGGGCAGCCATCGGAGCAAGAACTATCGAGTCGCAGACCCACCGGCAGATGGCCAGTGGGCTCTCAATGCCTGTCGGCTTCAAAAACTCTACTGATGGCCGTATCAATGTGGCTGTTGATGCGATCCGTTCAGCAATGCACCCGCACAGTTTTCTTGGCATTGACCCTGACGGATACAGCAGTGTTATAACGACTAAGGGAAATCCTTTCGGTCATCTTGTGCTTCGGGGGGGCGACAAACCCAATTATGATGCAAAAAGCATTGCTCTTGCCGAGTCCTGGATTGCAAAGGCAGGCCTTGAACAGTCACTGCTGGTGGACTGCAGCCATGCCAATTCAGGCAAAAAACATGAACAGCAGCTTAAGGTCTGGGAGGATGTTCTCAAGCAGAAAAGCGAAGGGAACAGGAGTATTATCGGTGTTATGATCGAGAGCAACATCTGTGCGGGTAACCAGCCGTTTCCTGAAGAGCCGGGAAAACTCCGCTACGGAGTCTCCATTACCGATGAGTGTATTTCATGGGAAGAGACCGAACGGATGCTCCGGGAGGGTGCTGCGGTTATGCGCACGCTTGCCGGGAAGCATTAATTCATAACGAGAGGGTTTATGGCTATTGAGATTCGACAGGTCAGCAACAAAAGAGAGCGCAAGGAGTTCATCAAATTTGCTTGGCAGATCTATCGGAATGATCCTGAACTCAATAAATACTGGGTTCCCCCGGTCATTGACGATTATATGAAAACGCTCGATACCGGGAAGTTCCCCCTCTATGAACATGCCGATCTTGCCATGTTTACGGCATGGAGGGATGGCGTTATGGCTGGTACAATTGCGGCAGTTGAAAACCGCCGGCATAACGAGTTTCACGGCGACAAGGTCGGGTTCTGGGGTTTTTTTGAATCGGTCAATGACCAGAAGGTTGCCGATGCCCTTTTTGATGCTGCTGCGGCATGGCTGAAGAAGAAAGGTCTCAATGCGATGCGCGGACCTGTCAGTCCCTCCATGAACGACCAGTGCGGCATGCTGACAAAAGGTTACGACAGTCCGCCGGTTTTTCTCATGCTCTACAATCCACCCTACTACAATGAGCTGACCAAAAACTATGGTCACCGTGTCGGCCAGGAGCTTCTTGCCTGGTATATCGACCAGAAAATAATTGATATTGAACGTCTTCGCCGCATCTCGGAGCATGTCATGAAAAAGGAGGGGCTCTCGATACGGATTTTGAATATGAAGGATTTTGATGGCGAGATTGAACGAATCAGAGAGATCTACAACCGAGCCTGGGAGAGTAACTGGGGCTTTGTGCCCATGACCACAAAAGAGTTCGATTGCCTCGCAAAAAGTCTGAAACCGCTTGCGAATCCTCACTATATCTACTTTGTCGAAGATCGAAACAAACGCACGGTCGGCTTTTCCCTCTCTCTTCCGGATGTCAACCAGGCGCTCAGGCATGTCAACGGAAACCCATTCTCTCCCTTCGGCCTTCTTAAATATCTCTGGTACAGCCGTAAAATCACCATGGTCCGTACCATAACCATGGGTGTGCTGCCTGAATATCGAAAAAAAGGTGTAGACAGCATCCTGAACACTCATATTGCCGATTACGGAGGCAAACATGGTGTCTTTGCCAGTGAAATGAGCTGGGTTCTCAAGTGCAATGAAGCCATGAGCAAACTGGCCAAGGTGATCGGAGGCAAACCCTACAAGGAGTATATCATCTACGAAGCCGATATTTGATCATCGCCTTTTAATTGTATACAAACGAAAAGAGACCGCTTTTGACGGTCTCTTTTCGTTTGTATTGCCTGAGAGCACAAAACTCAGACAGTAATCATCTTCAGAACGATGCCATAAAGACAAGGTGTGAAGCTTCCGTATCAGGATTGTAGATGTAAGATGCGGTGTAGCGGTCTTTGGAAACCGATACGCCGGTGTTGACAACAGCGATTTTGTCGCCCTGCTTGTCACCATACACATCCTCATCGCCAAGACCTACAACACCTTTGGCTGTGTAGCCATCCTTGTCATAGAACTTGTAGCCGGCTTCACAGTATTTGGCGTTTTTGTTGGCTCCGGTATTGTTGCCTGCTACGTTGATTGCGGCAAGAAGGGAGACATTCTCTTTTGCATAGGCAACGCTGAGCTCAACAATATTCGGACCGTCATTGGTGAAGTCAAATGACCTGCTGGTGGCCGTTGATGTATAGTAATCGGTTACCGTAAAGCTGAGCGGTCCGACCGGAATGGTAGCAAAAAGGTCAACTTCCTTGTATCGGGTTCCAGCATCCTGTGAAATGGCATATGATCCCCATCCACCTACTACAATACCGCTTCCGGGAAGTGTGTAGGAGAGTGCCGGCTGGATAGCAGGTGAGTTACCAAGCTCTCCGCCTCTCCATACATAGCTGCTCACGACATCAGCGCCTACTTTAAACCCTTCAGCCTGGGCTGTTCCGACCGAGCCTGCAAAAATTGCAACAGCGAGCGTTAATAATTTTGCTGTTTTTTTCATTGATGAACTCCTTGTTATGTTTTTGTGTGTTGTTTGCGGAATCAATTCTTATTTTCGACTCTTGAAATAAAAAGGCACCTGCTCTTGTTCATCCGCATTAATTAAATATAATAATTTAACTAAATATTACAAATTAGTAATAAATTATTAACTAATACACTGCACATGACTAAGAATATTACGTTTATGGCTCTTTGTTCCCGTTTTTATGGTGTTCATGTCGCACCTGACGCCGTTTCACACGCTCTCCTGAATTAATCATGCCTGTTTACCGACATGAGATAGTGCTCACCGGAAGAGATAGCCAATACAGTGCTCTTCACGATTTCATAGCATCTTTTGCCGCATCAAAAGGGTATAGTGCTCAATTTTCGGACGACCTGCAGCTCTCTCTGAAAGAGGCGTTTATCAATGCTGTCAAACATGGAAATCTGGAGCGTGATGAACTTTCCGTATCATGTTCACTCCGCACCGAAGGGGATATGCTTCTTGCAACCATAAAGGATTGCGGAGAGGGATTCAATCCTGAAGAACTTCCGGATCCTCTCGATCCTCATAATCGCTTTCAACTCTCCGGTCGGGGGGTATATATTATCAAAAGTATTGCAGAAAGCATCAATCTCGAGCGCAGCCGGGATGGATCAACCCTGATGTTGCGTTATATTCCCTATTGATTCTGTAACTGGCCCTTCTTTTCAAGCCTTTATTCTATAACAAATAAACTACCTGTCATGGACCTGTCACGAAGCGCTGCATGGAGTGCCCTCGCCTCACACCAGCATGAAACAGAAAGAATGCACATGAGGGAGTTGTTCCGGAACGACTCTCAGCGGTTTGAACGATTTTCTCTCAGTTGCGGGGAACTGCTTCTTGACTATTCAAAGAACCGGATAACCCCGCGCACCATGGAGCTGCTGGTTGAACTTGCTCGCCATGCAGGAGTGGAAGCAAAACGGCGCGCGATGTTTGAAGGCAAGGCTATTAACTCAACCGAAAATCGTGCGGTGCTCCATACGGCTCTTCGCAGGCCTTCAGGATATGCACTTGAAGTTGAGGGTCTCAATCTGTCAGATGAGATTGCCGATGTCCTTTTGCAGATGAAAGGGTTCTGTGAGCGGATTATATCAGGAACCTGGAAGGGTTATACCGGTAAAGTACTGACCGATGTGGTCAATATCGGTATCGGAGGCTCCGATCTCGGTCCCTGTATGGTCACAGAGGCACTTCGCCCCTTTGCTCATGGAGGACTTCAGGTGCATTTTGTTTCCAACATTGATGGCACCCATATCACCGAAACCCTGAAAAAACTCGATCCGGAAACAACCCTGTTTATTATTGCCTCCAAAACCTTTACAACACAGGAGACACTTACCAATGCCCTGAGTGCCCGTGAGTGGTTTTTAAGGTGTGCCGTCAGTGAATCGCATATTGCAAGGCATTTTGCCGCCGTATCGACCAACAGGGCAAAGGTTATCGAGTTTGGAATTGATGAGGCCAACATGTTCAGATTCTGGGACTGGGTAGGGGGGCGCTACTCCCTCTGGTCTTCCATCGGCCTCTCTATTGCGCTCTATCTCGGTTTTGAGCGATTTGAAGAGCTCCTTCAGGGAGCCTGGGCGATGGATGAGCATTTTCAGAACGAACCGCTTGAGCATAATATCCCTGTTCTGCTCGCACTGCTCGGCATCTGGTACAATAACTTTTTCGGTGTCTCCTCACACGCAGTCATTCCCTATGACCAGTATCTTCACCGCTTTCCGGCCTATCTCCAGCAGCTTGATATGGAGAGTAACGGCAAGAGGGTCAACAGGGATGGTAACACCGTAGATTATGCGACCGGACCGGTGATCTGGGGTGAGCCCGGTACCAACTCCCAGCACGCTTTTTTCCAGCTTCTGCACCAGGGAACCGGATTTATTCCTGCAGATTTTATTGTGCCGCTTACAAGTCAGAATCCGGCAGGGGAGCATCATGATATTCTGCTCTCCAACTGCTTTGCCCAGACCGAAGCGCTTATGAAAGGTAAAACCGCCGAGGAGGTCCGTCTTGAGCTTGAGGCTGCGGGAATGGAGCCTTCCGCTCTTGAAGCGCTGCTTCCGCACAAGGTTTTTCAGGGTAACAGGCCGACCAACACCATTCTCCTCAATGAACTCACGCCATTCAATCTTGGCAAGCTCATCGCCATGTATGAGCACAAGGTCTTTGTTCAGGGTGTGATCTGGGATATCAACTCCTTTGATCAATGGGGTGTTGAGCTCGGCAAACAGCTTGCAAAAGCGATCTATCCGGAAATTCAGGGAACGCAAACGGTTACCGCTCATGACTGTTCAACCAATGCGCTGATCAATGCCTATCGGGAGGCGAGGAGGAAATAATAACCTGCATTTGTTTTTCATCCTGTACACAGAAAAGCCGCCTTTTTGAGGGCGGCTTTTCTGTGTCTATTTTTCGATGTAAAAGAAGAACTAATCTTTGTTGTACATGGAGTCGTCACCACTCTCGCCGGTACGGATACGGTAGGACTCCTCAATAGTCCAGACGAAAATCTTGCCGTCACCGATTTCGCCGGTATAGGCTGATTTCAAAAGACAGTCAACAGTTTTCCGAAGATTGATATCGCGAACAACAATAGAGAGCGTCAGTCGTGATATGTAGTCGGTATCGGCAGAGCCGCGGAAGACATCCTTCTTTTTTCTCTCATTACCCACTCCGTATGTTTCGGTATAGGAGAAAAAGTCAATATCAATGGCATGCAGTGCGGCTTTTACCTCTTCAAATTTGGAGCGCCGTATAACGGCTTCAATTTTTTTCATAATCGATAAATTTTTAGTAATTAATGCGCCATCTCATGAGAGCCTGCAATAATCACGATATTCGTGTATAAGAATCAAAACATCACCTTTTTACAGCATCTCAACGAATGAAACAGGAGAATACTCTTTTCCTGTTTTCATTCTGTTGTAACTCACTCAGTTGGAGTAGGCTTCTGCACCATGCTCGAACACATCCAGTCCTCCAATTCCGGTTTCAGCTTCAGGCTCGACACGAAGTTTGAATGGATAGGGTAATGTATTGATGACGAACATCAGAATCATGGCAACAGCAAAGGTTGTAAGAGTAATGATTGCGCTTCCGGTGAGCTGCGCAAGGAATACATTCCATCCGCCACCGTAGAAGAGACCGGCTACAGGAGCCGCGTTATCAGGACCGAGAGGTGTTGCAAAACCGTACTCTCCACTGGCAAACAATCCGATAGAAAGAGTGCCGAAAATACCATTCATTCCGTGAACCGGAACAGCTCCGACCGGATCATCAATACGGAGATACTCCAGAAGGTAGATACCACCAAACACAATCGCACCTGCAATAAGGCCGATGATGATCGAACCAAACGGAGAGACCCAGTAGCAGGGAGCGGTGATTGCGACCAGACCGCCAAGCAGACCGTTCACCGTAAAGCCGACGTCAAACTTCCCTTTGAATGAGCCGAAATAGAAGGCTAAAAATATGGCGCTGAGTGCTCCGGCACATGCCGCGAGTGTCGTATTTGCTGCCACGCGGCCAATACCAACTGCATCCATAGCCGATAGCGTGCTTCCGGGGTTGAATCCGTACCATCCGAACCACAAGAGGAAAGCACCTGTAACGGCAACCGGCAGGTTGTGTGCTGCTGGCAGTCCACCTCTCGCTTTGTCGTCACGAAGGAATACACGACCGATACGTGGCCCTAAAACAATAGCTCCGGCAAGGGATACTACACCGCCGATGGTATGCACAACTGTTGAACCGGCAAAGTCACGGAAAGGGTTACCAAGTTCAGGCAGGAAGTTTCCGGGAGTACCCATGGTTACAAGAAAACCGTCCGGACCCCATGCCCAGTGACCGATGATTGGATAGATAAATGCCGTCACACAAATACTGTAGAGAATATCTCCACGGAAGCTGGTACGTCCGATCATAGCACCAGAGGTGATGGTTGATGCGGTATCGGCAAATGCAAACTGGAAGACCCAGTGAGCAAGCAATGCTACACCGGTTGATCCATAGGTTGCCGGTGTACCCTGCAGAAAAAACCACTCCTGGCCGATAAAGCCATTGCCGGTACTGAACATGAATGCGTAGCCGATAGCCCAGAATGAGATACCGCAGATTGCCGTATCAAGCACGCACTCAATAAGCACGTTCACCGTTTCACGCTTTCTGGCGAAACCGGCTTCAAGCATGACAAAGCCGGCCTGCATGCCGAAAACGAGTGCCGCGGCGACCAACGTCCAGACCGTGTTAATTGCGTTGATGATATTGGTTTCAGCCGGGGAGTAGGCATCTGCGGCCATTGCCGGAACACCGATAACTCCCGTCAACATGTTCATGGACAAGAGGACAACAAGAAGCCCGATCATCTTGCCGGCAAAGATGGTAGCCCCGAGTTTCCAGTTTTTCTGTTTTACCAGATTCTCCCTGATCCGGGCGAAATACTGCCCCCTTTCGAGATTGATAGTTCCTGAATTCATGGTATTGATTTTTGAATGTTTGCTAATTACGCAATAGTTCTGTTGTTACTTTCAGATTGGCAGCTCTTTACACGGCAAAAGGCAAGTCCATAGCTCTCACTTCATTGACTTTTGCGTGATAACAAGAAAAGCCGCCCTGCAGAAAGGCGGCTTTTCTTTGTAGGGTAGAGTTCCTTGCGTATTACTTGGAGAGCGGCGTCTCAGAGTTTTTGTCAAGTCTGATACCGCAATAGCCTTCAACTCCCATTTCAGGAATATCAAGACCGTCAAGTTCATCTTCAGGCTTGACCCTGTTGCCAATAACAAGATCAATCAACTTGAAGACCACCCATCCTAATGCACCGATGTAGATGATATTGGCCGAGATTCCTATGAGTTCAGCATAAAGCTGACCGGGGTTGCCGTAAAAGAGTCCGGTAACCGGACCGGCTACACCGTTCAGGCCTGCGCCATAGGTGCCGTCAGCAAAGAGACCAAGAGCAATACACCCCCATGCGCCATTGACACCGTGAACTGCAACTGCACCAACCGGATCATCAATTTTGAGCACTTTCTCAATGAAAAATGCAGCTTCAATAACCAGAATACCGGCAATCAGTCCGATCAATGCCGCCACCTGAACAGTGACAAACGCACAGGGAGCTGTAATCGCCACAAGACCGGCCAGAAGTCCGTTGATCATCATGGTTGGATCAGGCTTTTTGGTCTTGAACCACCACATGTAGAGCATTGCGCCAATAGCACCGGTTGCCGAAGCAATCATAGTGTTAACAGCAACGATACTCATGCGAAGATCTGTTCCTGCAAGGGTTGAGCCGGGGTTGAAACCGAACCAACCAAAAGCAAGGATAAAGGTACCAACAATAGCCATAGGGATGTTGTGACCCGGAATGGCATTAGGTGAACCATCTTTATTGAACTTGCCGATTCGAGGTCCGATAACAATCGCGCCGACCAGAGCAAGTACACCACCGGTAAGGTGAACCACCGATGAACCAGCGAAATCAACATGTCCATTGCCGAGGCCAAACTGGTTGCCAAGCTGGGAGAGCCATCCGCCGCCCCATACCCAGTTACCGTAAACCGGATAGAGTATCGTGCCTACAAAAAAACCGTAGGCAACGAAGGATGAGAACTTCCAGCGTTCTGCCATCGAGCCGGTCGGTATGGTTGCCGTGGTATCCATGAAAACCATCTGGAAGAGGAAGAGCGCAAAAACACTGACATCATAGACTCCACTGAGGAAGAACCCCTTTGTGCCAAAGAGTCCGAAAGTGTGTCCGAAGAGGCTTATTGCAAACTCCTGGTTCAGGCCGTCATAGCCTCCAAGCGTTGCAAGCGGTCCGACTCCGCCAAACATGATTCCGAATCCGCATATAAAAAATGCGAGCATTCCTATAGGATAGATCATCATGTTCATCGACATGGTGTGTGCCGCATTTTTTGCCCTTGTCAGGCCGGCTTCGACCATGGCAAAACCTGCCTGCATGAACATGACAAGAAAACCGGTTATCAGGACCCACATCATGTTGATGGAGACCTTGTTTTTTCCGATCTGGTCAGTTATTTCAGTTGCTGTAGGTGAACCGGCAGTTGCTGCAGTAACATCAACGGTAAGGCCGGTTGTTGCTCCACTTGGATCCAGGGACTTCAGTGCATATGCATCGCCTCCCACCACGATGCAGAGAGTCAGGAATACACCTGACAGAATAATAAGTAGTTTCTTTGACATTGGCCTGTTTGTTGAAATTGTAAAACGTTTAATACCAGGATGATCTCTCTTTTATTCAGTCCTTGTTGAAAAGTGATTCATCACCGCTCTCTCCAGTCCTGATTCTGTAGGACTGAACGATTTCGGAAACGAATATCTTCCCGTCGCCAACCTCACCGGTATAGGCGGTCTTAAGCAGACAGTCGATAGTTTTCTGCAGATTGACATCGCGAACAACAAGGGAGAGATATCTCCGGGATATGAATGATGTATCCCTGACTGTTCCCCGGTATATTTCAGTCTTGTGCTTTGTGTCATTGCCCTGGCCCGTGACATCCCACCAGGTGAAGAAATCAATGTCGATGTCATGCAAAGCTTTTTTGACCTCTTCATACTGGCTTGATCGTATGATAGCTTCGATTTTTTTCATGATGTAGTTGGTTACTTTTCTTTTTCTTGAATCAATCCCTCTGTTTTGCCCCGCTGAAGCTGATATTGATGATCGCGGGAGATCAAGCAGGAGATTACAGCATTATTTTTATCTGTCTTTTGCCCTTTATCAGCTCATTACCTCCTTTTTTTAGGGAAAGCGGATGTTATTGTTAATATTTTAGGATCAGCTCAATAATAACTGAAATTTATTAATAATAAAATACAATTATGTAAATAATGTTAAGATTTTTCACGTTTCTCATGAAGATCCGGTGCTCCTGGTGTTAATTCTCCTTATATTTTGAGGTGATAATTGCTTTTTTAAAGATAAATGCACGTCGCAAAAACGGAAGGGCGGAGCGTTCCGATGAAGAAACAATGCCGTAAAACAATGTTTGGAGAAGCGTTGCATTTTATTTATGCATCGATTTTTAGCACATTGAAGTAATGAAACTATCATCTTATATACATGGACGTATCAGCAGAAAGCTGTTAGCTTTTTTCTATGGCATCATCCGACGAACCCGTTACTTTAATGGAACTTCCCGGCAGTTTTTCAAGCTTACTCTCGATTATCTTCTTGTTCAGCTCAATCTTAATCAGGACATCCCGTTTTTATTTGTTGCTGTCATCGTCGGCCTTCTGACCGGTTATGTTGCTGTGGTTTTTCATGATGCCATTGTGACGATAAGCACCTTAAGCTTTACCGGTCTTCGATCATTCGGCAAACATACCTTCATCGACGACTACTGGAAGGTTCTGCTGCCCTTCATCCCTGCCTTTGGGGGACTGATTGTAGGGCTCTACAACGCATTTATAGTAAAAGCAAGGCCCGGGCATGGACTTGCATCGGTCATCAAGGCTGTGGCACAAAATGATGGTATTATTGACCGCAAACTCTGGTTTCATAAAAGTATTACATCGGTTGTGAGTATCGGTTCAGGAGGTGGTGGCGGTCGTGAAGCTCCAATTGTCCAGGTTGGCGCTGCAATCGGTTCAACAGTAGCCCAGTTGCTCCGGTTTTCGCCTAACAAGACCCGTACACTCCTTGGTTGCGGAGCAGCAGCAGGGCTGGCTGCTGTATTCAATGCACCCATTGGCGGTGTAATGTTTGCTGTTGAAGTGCTGCTGGGAGATTTCAGCGTCAAAACCTTCAGCCCCATTGTTATTGCGGCTGTCATTGGTACCGTACTTTCGAGAAGTTTTCTTGGTAACTCTCCGACTTTTCAGGTTCCCGAATACGCTCTGGTGTCGAATACCGAACTGCTGTTTTATTGTCTGCTCGGTATACTTGCCGGCCTTTCAGCCGTGATGTTCATTAAAATTTACTACGCTATCGAGGAGTGGTTTCAGAGAGTCGAAAAGAGATGGAAGATACCTGTATGGGCGATGCCTGCAATCGGCGGCCTAATGAGTGGGGTTATCTGTATCTGGTTTCCGGGGCTCTATGGATTTACCTATGAAGCAATAAATAATGCAGTTCATGGGAGTGAAAGCTGGAATAACATGATCGGTATTTATCTCTTCAAACCTGTTGTTGCCGGTCTCAGTATCGGTTCCGGAGGATCAGGCGGGATGTTTGCTCCAGCCATGAAAATGGGTGCAATGCTTGGTGGAATGTTCGGCAATATTGTTCATATGTATTTCCCTGCAATAACAGCCACATCAGGCGCTTATGCTCTTGTCGGTATGGGTGCATTAACGGCTGGTATTATGAGGGCGCCGTTGACCGTTATACTTATTCTTTTTGAAGTGACCGGTCAATACGAGATTGTGCTGCCAATCATGTTTGCTGCTGTTACCTCATCGCTGATTGCCCGGCTTGCCTATCGTCATAGTATGGAGAGCTATGTACTTGAAAAGGAGGGTGTTCGAGTAGGGTTTGGCATTGCTCTATCAGTTGCAGAACATATCAGTATTGCTGAAGTCATGAAAACAGACTACGTGACATTCAGCGATTCAGAGAGCGCTGCAAATATGATCGATGTTTTTTTTAATACACCGGAATCAAGCTTCCTGGTTACAGATAATCAAGGTATGTTTTCAGGAATCATCAGCCTTGATGAGATGAGAGCACTGCTGAGAGAGGATTTATTGGTAGGACTCATTGCTGAAGATATTGTCAAGAAGGATGTGCCTGTCCTTTATGAAACCTCAAAACTTGATGAAGCACTGAAGCTTTTTGAAATCTCTGATTATGATATGCTGCCGGTTCTTGATACAAACAACGGCAAACTGCTTGGAGTGGTCCGCCAGGAAGAGGCTTTTGCCTTTTATCGGAAGCAGCTCAATCTTTACGGGTCTGACCAGTATGAAAGTCAGAGATCATGATTTCCCACTTATTTAATTCATCTGACTTTTTTAACAGATACTTTTTATGAAGCAATCAACTGGGTATTTACACTTGATCGTATTAGGGCTTACCGTTATTTTCTGTACATCAACAGGTCTGCCCCTTCAAGCTGCTGAAAGTATAGAGGGGGTAAAGAGTGCAACACTTTTAGCTGTTCAGCCATCAAACCAACTGCCTCCACTCTGGCTTGTCACCCCGTTTGCAGCGCTTTTGTTCATGATAGCGACAGGACCTCTCCTCTTCCATCGCTTCTGGGAGCGGAACTATCCGGTTGTTTCGACAGGTCTGGCTCTTCTTGTGGCGGGTTACTATGGTTTTCTCGTAAAGAACGGGCTCTCCGTTCTGGAGCATACCCTTGAAGAGTACATCTCGTTTATAGCCCTGATCTCATCCCTCTTTGTGGTATCCGGGGGAATATTGATCAGGATTGAGCGGAGAGGAACTCCTCTTATTAATGCCTTGCTGCTCTTTACCGGAGCGGTGATTGCAAATCTCGTTGGAACAACCGGTGCATCCATGCTGCTCATACGTCCCTATATGCGCATCAATGACGGCCGATTGAAGGCGTTTCATATTGTGTTTTTCATCTTTATTGTCAGCAATATCGGTGGGGCACTAACTCCGATAGGTGATCCACCACTCTTTCTCGGATTTTTAAAGGGTGTGCCGTTTTTCTGGGTTCTATCCAAAGTATTGTTACCGTGGGTCATTACGGTCTCAGCACTGCTCATCATTTTTATCATTCTTGATGCAAAGGCAGGAGTTGGTGATCTGAGAGGTGTCGAATCAATCGAAGGAGGAGGAGTGCGTATTACAGGAAAGCGAAACCTGATTTTACTCGCCGGTATTATCTGTGCGGTCTTTCTTGACCCGGCCGTGATCGCGGGGTTTCCCAGTCTTCAGGAGCTTTTTCATCTGCCGTTCGGCATCAGGGAAGTGCTCATGTTTATGATTGCTCTTCTTGCCTATAAATTCTCGAATCAAGACGCATTCAAGGGCAATGAGTTCAACTTTGAGCCCATAAAAGAGGTTGCATTTCTTTTTATAGGTATTTTCGCCACCATGATTCCTGCGCTGGCTCTTATTGGTGATTTTGCAAAAACACATGCCAGTGAGCTCTCGGTATCCCGTTTCTACTGGATGACCGGCGCGCTTTCGGGTGTTCTTGATAATGCCCCCACCTACCTTAATTTCTTTGCCGGTTCATTGGGGAAGTTCGGCCTTGATATCGGACTCTCCTCTGATGTTAAACTCTTTGCCAACGGCGTGGCCTCTCCGGTTTCGGGAGATCTCACGTCGGATATCTATCTTATGGCTATCTCGGTTGCTTCGGTCTTTTTCGGCGCCATGACCTACATTGGCAATGCTCCGAACTTCATGGTGAAAAATATTGCAGCACAGGCCGATGTTGAGGTTCCGGATTTTCTGGAGTACATCTACAAATACTCGCTGCCGATACTTTTGCCGTTTTTTATCCTTCTCTGGCTGCTGTTTTTCAATGCCTGACCACCTTCTTGTGAAGCCCGCCCTGCCGATTTCACAAAGAAATAGAAGAGAGGGGAATCGTTATACCATACAAAGCCGCAACGGGGTTCATTGCGGCTTTGTTGGTAGTGATACAAACTGAGAGCGCAGAATCAGAAACCGTTGCGTTTGAAAATGGTATCGACGCTGGTTTTCAGTTTCCCGAGAATGTGATCCGCGCTGAAGAGTTCTGCTATCTCTTCCGGGGTGAAGTTTTTCATCAGCTCCTCATCCCCGAGAACCAGCTCACGCAGGTGAACTTTGGTTGACCAGCTCTCCATGGCATTGCGCTGAACCATTCTGTAGGCATCTTCACGGGTCAGACCCTTGGCGGTAAGAGCCAGCAGGAGTGTCTGGGAGGTAGTCAGACCGTAAGAGGAGTTGAAGTTCTCCTCCATTCTCTCCGGATAGACCAGCAGGGTAGTGAGTGCCTCGCTGAAGGTGCGAAGCATGTAGCAGAGTGCGGTCGTAGAGTCCGGCATGATGATGCGCTCAACCGAGGAGTGGGAGATATCCCGTTCGTGCCAGAGTGCAACGTTCTCCATTGCTGCAATGGAGTTGGAACGCACAACACGGGCCATACCGGTAAGGCGTTCAAAGGTGATCGGATTTCGCTTGTGCGGCATCGCGGAACTGCCTTTCTGGCCTTTGCTGAAAAACTCTTCGGCTTCACGCACTTCCGTTCGCTGAAGGTGACGCAGCTCAACAGAGAATTTTTCAATGGAAGAGGCTATGATCGCCATGGTTGTAGCATACTCGGCGTGGCGGTCACGCTGAAGGATCTGTGTCGAGATCGAAGAGGGTTCGAGCCCGAGTTTACGGCATACTGCCGCTTCAATATCAGGGGAGAGATGCTGATAGGTGCCGACAGCACCCGAAATCTTGCCGACAGAGATGGTTGCAACCGCTTTCTCCATCCTTTCAAGGTTCCGGAGCATCTCCTGGTGCCAGAGCAGCAGTTTCAGGCCGAAGGTGGTCGGTTCAGCATGGATACCATGGGTGCGGCCCATCTCAAGGGTGTATTTGAACTCCTGCGCCCGTTTTGCAAGGACTTCAACAAGACTCTTGATATCAGCAATAAGGATTTTACCGGCATCGCGCATCTGCATGGCGAGGCAGGTATCAACAACGTCAGAGGAGGTGAGCCCCTCATGAATATATCGGGAGTGAGGGCCGACATATCCGGCAACGTTGGTCAGAAAGGCAATAACATCGTGCTTGGTCTCCTTTTCGATCTCAAGGATCTCCTCAACGTTGAAGGTTGCCTTTTCGCGGATGACCGCAAGGGCCTCAACAGGCACAAGTCCGGCTTCCATCCGGGCCTCTACTGCCGCGATTTCAAGCTGCAGCCAGCGCTGAAATTTCGCCTCTTCTGTCCAGATTGCCGAGATCTCTTTTGGTGAATAACGTGGTATCAAGGTTTGATGTGTTTAGTGTGTTAGGAGTAATTAAAACTGTTTGCCTTATCAGACAGGAACTGCGTTCTGTTCTTACCGGATGGCGATAATGCGAGCAATATAATGAGCTCATCAGAGAAAAACCACACTCCGGAACAAGAGCTGTTATTTGCGTCCGGAAGTGTTATCTGTATCTGAAAGCGCCCTGAAAATCTCTTTTATGTAGGCAAGCGCAGCCTCACGGTCGTAGGGAATAAGACCGTCTATAACGGCATTTTCCATCTTTTTTTTGATCATCCCGACAACCCTGCCTTCTCCAAGACCGAGTGTCTCCATAATATCCTCTCCGCTGATGGGTGGACGCCATCGGGCAAGCAGATCCTTCTCACCAACTTCAGCAATTTTCTTCTCCACATTATTGAAGTTGCTCATGATCTGAATAACCTTTCTCGGATTTTTGCTGGTCACATCAGCCCGGCAGAGATTCATGAGATCCTGCAGATCCTCACCGGCATCAAACATAAGCCGTCGTATGGCCGAGTCGCTTATCTCCTCTTTTGAGAGCGGAATAGGACGGTGGTGCAGGCGCACCATTTTCTGTACATAGTCAAGCGGATCAAGAGGCCATCGCATTTGACGGAATATTTTGCCGACAACCCTGACACCCACGGCATCATGACCGTGAAAGCTCCATCCTGCAGATTTGCTGAAGCGTTTGGTTGCAGGCTTGGCTATATCGTGAAGCAGTGCCGCAACTCTGAGCCAGAGGTTATCACTGTGTGCCGCAAGATTGTCTATCACCTGGAAGGTGTGAAAGAGCGTATCCTTGTGGCCCATTCCATCCACCTGCTCAATACCCGCCATCGCTGCAACATCAGGAAGTATTTCATGCAGCAGCCCTGTTTCGTAAAGAATGATCAGTCCGACCGATGGACGGGAAGCCTGCATGATTTTGAAAAACTCATGGCTGACCCGCTCGATTGACACGATCCGAATCCTCTCATGCATGCTTTTCATGGCGGCTAAAACGTCAGGAAGAAGCCTGAAATCGAGCTGTGCGGCAAATCGGGCAGCCCGCATCATGCGCAGCGGATCGTCGGAAAAGGTCTGCTCGGGATCGAGCGGTGTTTTCAGAATGCCCGAATGGAGATCATCAAGTCCGTTGAAATGATCGATAATATCGTTTCGGCCATCCCGGTTGAGCACCATCGCAAGCGCGTTAATGGTGAAATCACGACGGGATAGGTCATCATCGAGTGTTCCGATCAGCGTTACCGGTTTTCGTGAATCCGGATTGTATGACTCTTTGCGTGCTCCGACCAGCTCAACCTTGAACGGGCCATGCAGCGTATCAGAGAGTTCAAGTTGCGCTGTACGAAACCGTTCGAACAGAACAAAATTCCGGCCATGCAGTTCACTTTGTACCATTCTGGCAAAAGGAACCGGATCACCGGTCACCATAATATCGATATCGCTGCATGGCCGCTGCATAAGGAGGTCCCGGACATACCCGCCGACAAGGTAGCAGTTCAGTCTGCTGCTGTCAGCGAGGTCGCCGATACGGTAAAGTATTTCGGGTAGTGTGAATTGAGCGCGTGTTGTCATTACTGGTCTGCTGTGCAAAAATGGTCTGTCATTCAAAGGAGGCAGCGTTGGCAGCTATCTCGGCCGTAATTTTGCCGGCCACCATGATCGCCCTTCTGCCATCGGATGAGCTTACGGCAATAGGGGTATTGTTTTTAATGGCATTGATGAAGTGTTCAAGTTCATCACGCAGTGCATTTATTTTTGGAATTTCGGGATGGATATAATCCAGTACCATCCCCTGCATTGCGTCCTGAATTTCACCGAACTGCTCAAGAATCTTCCTTGCTGCAAATGATTTAAGCGGATTTTTTGATGTAGCCTCTTCAGGTTTTACAAGCCGGAATACTTCAGACTTTCCGGTTGTAAGATCAAGTGAAGCATAACTTTTCGGATTGGTACCAAAAAAACGGAGCTTTCGCATTCTGCTTCGGCTGAGCCGACTTGCCGTGACATTGGCTGTTGCTCCATTGAGAAAATCTATCCGGGCTGTCGCCATGTCGAGTTCATTGGAAAACACCCGTACTCCCGATGCTGAAATGTGCCTGATATCCGAGGGGATAAGGGAGAGTACCAGATCAATGTCATGAATCATGAGGTCAAGCACAACGGAAACATCGGTAACACGCCGGGAAAATCCGCTTAGTCTTTCAGCCTGGATATACATGGGGCGACCGATATAGGACTCTACAGCACGCAGGGCGGGGTTGAAACGTTCAATGTGGCCGACCTGTATGCGAACACCGTTCTCTTTTTCAAGCCGGATAAGCTCATCAGCCTCTTCAACGGTTGTGGTTACCGGCTTTTCTATAAAAAGATGTAGACCCTGTTTAAGAAGTGCGGTGGCAATCGTGAAATGTGAGCTTGTCGTTGTCGCTATGACGGCGGCGTCGCATCTTATGGCAAGCTCCTCAAGAGAGCTGAAGCGGGGAACATGGTACCTTGCAGCCATTTCATCAGCACGGTTCCGGTCGAGATCAAAGATACCGGCACACGTTACATCCGGCAGCTCACGGGCGATTTCAGTGAGCAGTTTTGTGTGAAACTCTCCCAGCTTGCCAACACCGATAACACCTATCTGCATCTGTTATGCTCCTCTCTGAATATGGTGGTCAAACAAGTTTTTTCAGGAATTTCAGGATTCGGCAGAGGGTTCAAGCGCTTCGATTTTGTACTTGAACAGGTCGATTGCAATGACTGTACCCAGAAGAGTCAGAACTCCTGCAACAATATAGGGTGCATGGAAATTCATGCCATAGAGAATACTGCCGCTGAACGGACCCATGATACGGGCAAAAGAGTTTACCGATTGTGAAAGACCAAGAATCTGCCCCTGCTTCTCTTTGTAGCTGTAGAGAGAGATCATGGAGAAGTTAATAGGCGATACAAGTGAGGTGCCTATAGCAAAAAAGAAGAGGATAATGAGTCCAAGTGAAAAAAGTGAATCACGGGGAGCGAACGGTACGAAAAAGACACCGACAAAGGTAAAGAGGTGGCCCCACAAAAAGAGTTTGTGCTCCCCGAGTTTTTTAATCAGCTTTCCTATAAGACCGCCCTGGACGACTACCGACCAGATCCCTACGTAGGCAAAAATGTAACCTATCTGCTCATCAGTGGCCCTGAAATACTCCTTCCAGAGCAGAATTGAGGCAACCTGCATGTTTACAATGGCAAAGGTGTAGACATAGTTGGCTGTCATGAGCAGTGCAAGGGGACGGGATCGGAAAACCAGCTTTAGTCCCTCTCCATACTCCCTGAATTTTTCTCCAAGGAAATGACCCGCTGATTGTCGGGATGCTGTTTCATCACTATCCTTTTTCAAAAAACTGAAATTCAGTTTCTTTGCATTGGCATTGGACTCGGGAAGCAGAAACACAGCAAGGATAAAATCAAAGGCGATAAGTGCGGCCGAGACATATCCGACCATTTGAATGCCGTAGTTGTGCTTGAGAACACCTCCGATAAGTGGTCCAATGATAAATCCTATGCCGAAAGCAGCTCCAATCATCCCCATTGCTCCCGAACGGCTTTTGCTGTCGGTCACGTCAGTTATGTAGGCCTGTGCCGCAGCTATGTTAGCCGATCCGATTCCGGAGAGTCCTCTGGCAAATATGAGCAGCGCAATCGTGTCTGCCTGGGAAAAAACAAGATAGGAGAGCGCAGTGATGAAAATGCTGACAAGCATCACAGGGCGTCGGCCGATTTTGTCACTCAGCTTGCCCCAGAGGGGAGAAAATATAAACTGCATAATGGAGAAAATCGCGGCAATCAATCCGATCATAAACGGATTAGCACCGAGATCCTTGGAATAGGTAGGCAGCAGCGGCAGTACAATCCCGAACCCGATCAGATCCAGAAGAACAGTAAGAAGTAAGATGACCAGTGGGGAGCGCTTCATGCATGCGTGCTGTTTTGTTCCGCTAAAGCCACAAAGATAAAAAATTAACCGTGGTTTCTGGCAGTGAGAACCAAAAAATCAACGGGATGACGCTTCGTTCTGATTAATTATTGTATAAAGCTTCGTGATGCCCTCAACGACTCTCGGACCGGGACGAAGAAATATATTATTGTCAAACCGTTCATAGACCCGCCGGTTTTTCACTGCTGCAATATGCTGCCAGCCGGGACGATTCATGACTGCTCCGGCTGCGGAAGAGCTCTTTGACATATACATGCAGGCAATCACATCCGGATTTTGTTCGATAACCCACTCCTGGGAGATCTCAAAATACTCCTTCTCAACGGCGTCGCCTATATTTCTTCCCCCGGCATAGGCGATGAGGGATGAGATATAGCTCCCTTTACCTCCCGTCCAGAGCGGATCATCCCAGATTTCAAGATAGAGCGAGTTTTTATGCTTTGCGCTGTCTGCCTTTTTCCGGAACTGCGCCAGTCCATCGGTGATGACCCTGGCAAGAGAGTCCGCCTCCTGAATATGGCCGGTCAGTCTGCCCAGTTTCCGGAGGGCGAACGGGATATCATCCGGGTTTTTGCAGGAAATGGTTGATCGTTGAATACCGAGAGCAGATATCTTTTTACCGGACTCCTCTTCGGCCAGATCAACATCAATAACCATATCAGGATGAATTGATGCAAGGAGTTCAAGGGAAGGGCGGCCGAATGCGCCTATAACCGGAACTTTTGACGCAGCCGGAGGCCAGTCGCAGGCACTGGTGCGCCCAACAAGCTGATCACCGGCTCCAATGGCATAGATCATCTCCGTGACACTCGGTGCAAGGCTGACAATTCTCGGCTTTACGTCCGGAAGAGCGGTTTGTGCCTCCTGTTTTTGACTGCAACCGGACTCAAGCGTGAGAAGCATGAGAAAAAAAAGCATCAAAAAGGCGTTAAGTCGAATAGTGAGCATATCACGAATCTCTCTGTCAATCATTGAATGAGAACGGCTCCTGCATGAATAGTGATGCCAATCATCAAATATGCAATTTACATAAAAATCAGATGGCAATGGGAGAAGAAAGGGAAGTGAACAGCTTTCGATGTGCTCGAAAACTGATTGGCCTGATGATCGCCTCCCCTGCATTTTTCACCAGATCATCCTGCTTTTGGCAAACCCCGGCCATCCTCAGTGACAAATAAAACAGTACGCATTAGCAATAATTGAACTTTTAATTGCTTACTTTTATTGATATAGAGAATAAAGGAATAGGTTAATGTGCTTTTACCTGTTTTTTTATGACGTTGCTCTGACAAATAAAGCTATACTCTATAAGCAGGATATTCATCCAAGTTATGCGGGATTTCTTTTTGTTAGCTATACACAGATAAAAAAAAACACCCATAATGATTCGCGGCTTTTTGTTTTAATAACCTGTACCTGTCTCTGAAAAACTAAATAGTAAAAAAATGAAACCATTTAATCCGCTCCTGAGAGCCCTCTTTATTCCGGGAATGCTCTTTCTCGGTGCCTGCTGCTGTGAGAAGGATGTTGTTGTTGCTCCTGAACCACCGCCACCACCTCCTCCGGCACCTGTAGCAGTTGTTATACCAGGGCTTGGTGATGTTTTTTATGATTTTGACAAGTCAGCACTCCGTTCGGATGCTGTCGCCCAGCTTGATACCAATGCCAATTGGATGAAGACCAATTCAGCTAAAAGCGTTGTTGTTGAAGGCCATTGCGACGAGAGAGGAACCAATGAGTATAACCTGGCTCTTGGTGAAAGACGGGCAAATGCGGCCAAGGATTACATCGTTAATCTCGGCGTTGATGCTGCTCGACTCAAGACGGTCAGTTACGGTGAGGAGAAGCCATTTGCTGCGGGCAGCAATGAAGAGGCATGGGCTCAGAACAGAAGAGCACACTTTGTTTCTGAATAACCATTTACCTGACCTGTTTGCCTGAATTGAGGGCAGAGAACATTGTTCTTGTGTGTGTGTGTGTTGTTCTTTCTTCGTCAGGTTGGCATGCAAGGCTGCATCTGTTTAATCACTGCAGCCTTGCATTGCTTTTTTATGGGGGGTGGATTTGTTTTGAAATATTTTTCGTAAACTGATAAATAAATTTCAATTAAATCGCAGTTTTGGCTTCAGAATGTATCAAGAAAAGAATATTTGACGTATAATTTACGCGCTTGGCCTAATTTCTCCTGAAATTATCATTCAGCTCACTGCTCATGGTAATCCTTCTTAAGAGCGGTTGTCTGAAATCAATTGCTCCGGACCTGCATCGAAAGCAGGAATAAACCGAAAAAGAAGTATATGAAAAAAGGAAACGCACATTCGGCCCATTTCTCGGAATTACGAAAGCAGGCCGAAGCTCTGCTGAACACAGGAGCCAGGAAATATCCTGATTTTTCCCACTCACATGAGGAGATGCAGCGTGTTGTCCATGAACTTGCTGTTCACCAGATTGAACTTGAGATGCAGCAGGATGAGTTGCTGCAAACAAGGACCGATCTGGAAGAGAGTCTGGAGTGCTATAC
Source organism: Candidatus Chlorobium masyuteum (assembly GCF_011601315.1). Taxonomy (NCBI): domain Bacteria; kingdom Pseudomonadati; phylum Chlorobiota; class Chlorobiia; order Chlorobiales; family Chlorobiaceae; genus Chlorobium; species Candidatus Chlorobium masyuteum. Next base: position 91,656 of record NZ_JAAORA010000003.1, read on the forward strand.
TGAACTTTTTGACTTTGCGCCGCTTGCCTATTTGACGCTCTCTGCAAACGGCAAAATTCGTCAGGTCAACCTGACCGGAACAAAACTTCTTGGTATCGACCGCTCCAAACTTATTGGAGACCGGTTCGGGCGATTTATTGCTCCAGACGATCTGCCTGTTTTTAATGATTTCCTGGCAACGGTATTCAGTCAGCACAAGAGTTGTTCCTGTGAAGTAAGGCTCGGCATTGATGCCGGCAATACCGTCATTTCCCGGAACTCTTTTGCATCTCCTGACGAGTCAATTGTGCCTGATCACCACATAATCCGTATTGATGCCATCCAGAGCCCTGACGGTAAGGAGTGCCGGGCGGTAGTATCCGATATAAGTATGCAAAAACTGGCTGAACGTGAGCAGAGCGCCAGGAAGAAAACAGTGATTCATACCCCCGGCAGTGGCGTGTCAAACAAGAACAACGACACGGCTCCCGACTTTAACCACCAGCTGATTGATAAGGTGATTCACGCAAGAATCAGGTTTGCCGCGCTTTCCTATCTTTTCTCCGTTGATCAGGCCTGCTTTGTAGAGATAAAAAAGAAGGTCCACACTTCAGACGGTAATTTAAGTGTTCACTTGCGGATGCTTGAATCCGCCGAATATATAAGCTGCGACAAGGACCTTCAGGCCCGTAAGCCTCAAACCATCTACAGCATCACCCAGAAGGGTCATGATGCCTTTGTCCGTTACAAGGAGAGTATAACCGGTCTGTACGGTACATAATCCGGTGGTTACGATATAAAAAAAAGCTTCGTGATCCATCCTTCTTCTCTTCTCTATACCTTATGGAACAAATCATTCTCCATAAGGTCACCAAATGCCCGTACCACACTTCTTCGCCCCCATATCATTCTGCTTGGTTCTATCGGTATGCTCGCTTGACGAGAGGCCTGACAAAACAGCCCGCTGAGGTTTAAAAAGACTGTATCTACATATAATGAAACAAAATATATTCATATCATATATTTTTTCGTTTCTATGGAATTTATTCCGGTGTGTATTTGTTTTATTATTATCGCTTTAAATAGTAAAGCGCTCTATGAAAGAGCAAGATTATAGTGTATAATGAATCACAGGATAGAGCAAAACCATCATCTTCATCCTTTCCTGTTCAGAAGCTGTTTCTTCAACAGCTGTAGTGTGTAAAAGGCAGTCATTTCGATGCAATTGCTTTTTTCAGTACTTAGTATTCAATACTCATTAGTATAGCTTTATTTATTAACGCTTTATTCATGCTCGTGCAGTTATGGAATAAAATGGACTTTTTATATCTGATATTCCTGATTAAAAAAAAAAGACGAATCATCACAACAAATCAAAAGGAGAGGCAACATGCTCGAAACAATCGCAATTATCCTGGTGATCCTCTGGATACTTGGTCTGGTTACCTCGTACACCATGGGAGGACTTATTCATGCACTGCTTGTCATCGCAATTGTAGTCATTCTCATTCGAGTAATTCAGGGCCGACGTATCTGAGGGGAGAGGAAAAGTCTGAACTATGATGCGGATTGAAGAGCTGGATTTTTATACCGGAAAAGCCGGAACAACGGTGTGCAACTGGTCTTGAACTGAATGGTCAGCCGAAGGCAGGTAGTATCATCACAATGCATAACATGTTAACAGGAGATAAACGATGAAAAAAACAATCTGGCTGGCAGCCGGTATTACCGGCATGCTGCTCGGCAATCCATCAACAGCGGTACAGGCCGCCGTGCATCCGCAGCTTTCTATTGTGATTGATTCCCGGCCGAATTTTATCACTCTGAGAAACAGGGGGCTATCGGTATCCCTCGGAAGTCCCTATGACATCATTTTCTATGGCCAGCGCTACTACATTAACCAGAATGGCACCTGGTACCGCTCTTCAAGCTATCGCGGGCCCTGGAGCTACATCCGCTCAAGCAATCTGCCTTACCAGATCCGCCGTTACAGCATTGACGACATAAGGAGATTTCGTGACACCGAGAACCGGCGCCGCGAATATTCACAAAGGCGAACGCTCCGACAGCAGCAGACTGATGAGAACAACCGGAGAGTTCTTGAGCAGAAACGCAGCGACGAAAATACCCAGAGAACACTCGATCAGCAGCGCAGCGATGAAAACAACAGAAGAATCCTTGAACAGCAGCGCAGCGATGAAAACAACAGAAGAATGCTCCAGCAGCAGCGCAACGATCAGCAACGCAACTGATGAACAGGTTGTAACATGAAGAGTGATTCACGGCTCATGCATTCTGTTTCATGAGCCGGGAGTGCTCGATTTCAGATGGGTAGTGAAGAAAAGGATTTCAAATAACGGAAACGATGAAAAACAGGGAGATCTCTCATGAGCATGAAAGAAGCATATAAAAAGAAAGCCGCTGCAGAGCTTGAACTCGCTCAGGCAAGATTGGCCGAGTTTAAAGCCAAAGCAAAAAGTGCGTCAGCAGACTTACAGGTCAACTATGCAAAACAGATTGAAGAGCTTGATAATGGAGTCGGCGTTGCAAAGGGAAAACTGAAAGAGCTCGGTGATGCAGGAGAGGAGGCGTGGGAGAAACTCAAGGATGGTGTGGAGAGTGCTCTGCGCTCGGTGAGTGCATCTATCCGGGATATTGCAGACAAAATAAAACATTGACGAGAGGGCTTCGGCCCCGTAAGTGGATATGAGTGTTACGAAAGATTGGGACATGCGCTGAAAACGGTTAATGAGACAATCGTTAACCACAATGGAGAGAGCAATGAACAAGAGTAAACGAACGTCACTCGATTTAATGAACAATATCTACACTCTTGCATACTGGATGACCGGATCAGAAACAGAGAGTAATGAGCTTGTCAACAAAACCTATAGCAGGATCGATCAGGATATGACCGACAAGGAGATATTCAGAACTTTCAGATCATGCTATTTCACCAGTATTGAGCCCGAAGGGCAGCTTGCTGCTGATGTCTCCACTCTGATTGGCGTCAGCAGTGAAGAGTCACTGCGTCAGCGGTTTGCCGACATAAAACTCTCGGTGTTGCTATCAGAGATACCCGGAATAAGGCACAGGGATATATCAAAGATAATCGGCAAACCCCTGTTAACAGTTCGATGGTGGTTGTCGCTTGGGCGAAAATCTCTTGTCAACACACAACGGCTAATACCTCCGATAGAGATGTGTCTGCCGATTGCCGGAGCACTGCAATGAAAAAAAAACTTCGCATAGCTCAAATCGCACCCCTGGTGGAGCGCGTACCTCCAAAAAAGTACGGGGGTACAGAGCGGGTTGTCTATCATCTGACAGAGGGGCTTGTCGAGAAGGGCCATGATGTCACCCTCTTTGCTTCAGGAGACTCCCTGACAAGTGCCAGGCTGGTTGCCCCGATTAAAGAGGCTCTCCGTCTTGGAAGAAAAAGTTACTCGCCGATCATCGTCAACATGATGATGTTAAGCCGTGTCTATGAGAAGATGTTCAGGGAGTTCGACATCGTCCATTCCCATCTTGAATACCTCACCCTCCCCTATGCATACAAGGCGCAGGTGCCAACCGTCCTGACGATGCACGGCCGGCTTGATCTTGGCAACTACCGGGATGTGCTGCGACTCTATCCTGAAATGGCCTATGTTTCCATCAGCGATTCACAACGTGCTCCGGTGCCGGATATCAACTGGGCTAAAACCATATATCATGGATATCCCGCATCCTGTTTTGAGTTTAATGAGCACCCTGATGACTATTTCCTCTACCTCGGCCGTTTTTCAGAGGAAAAAAGACCCGAGCAGGCAATCATGCTTGCCAGAGCGTGCAATATCCCGTTGAAAATTGCCGCTAAAATTGATCCGGCCGATCAGAACTATTTTGACAAAAAAATCAGGCCTCTGCTTGATCACCCGCTCATAGACTATGTAGGCGAGGTGGATGACCGCCAGAAGGTAGGGCTGCTGAAAAATGCCAAAGCGCTGCTCAACACCATTGACTGGCCTGAACCCTTCGGCCTGGTGATGATTGAAGCTCTTGCCTGCGGTACACCGGTGATTGTGAGAGGTTGTGGCTCTGCTCCGGAAGTGATCACGCATGGCAAAACGGGATTTATCTGTAACAGCAAGCAGGAGTTTATTGATGCTATTCATCATGTGGATCGCCTGTCACGAAAAACCTGCCGGAATGAGTTTGAACGGCGTTTTTCGCTCTCGGAAATGGTGGGGAACTATGAAGATCTCTACTATAGCCTGCAGGAGAAAAAAATAAACCGGTATCCACTATCCGCTCCATTGCTCAAAAATGGAGTTCCAAGTTTCCGCTGATCCCGATGGCTATACGACGTCAGGATGAATACACATGATGTGGATTGGCGGAATTTTATTAATGAAATAACCAGAGTAGATCATGGCTGATGCATTGCATAAATCGTTTACCTGGAGAGTGTTCATCAGCTTCGGGCTCTTCATCGCCTTTCTGATGATTCTTGTTTCGGGTGTGATTCTCTATATCGGGCCTTCAGGCAGAGCACCCGCTGCTGCGGCATGGCGTATGATCGGCCTCACTAAAGGGGAGTGGCAGAACCAGCACATTATTTTCGGGTTTGCCTTTTCCCTGCTTTCACTCTTCCATCTGCTTGTGATTAACTGGAAGGCCTTTTTCTCCTACGTGAAGTCAAAAGCCGTTGCCGGGATCAAAAGTCCCGGAGAGCTTGTTTTCATTATGGCGCTCTCGCTCTTCTTCGGAATTGGCACCTACTACAAGATAGAGCCCTTTTCAGCGATCCTTGAGTTTGGCAAAACCATCGCCAAGTCATGGGAAGGCAAACCGGTAAACAAACCGCAGAGCATTCAGGGATCAGCCGGGGAGATGAACAGCCGGAGTAAACCCGCTGAATGATGGTCCGGGTACAATACAATTGACAGAGATGGGAAATCCAGGGTAACCGCATTATCAACCTGTTGCTCAGATGAAAAAGAAGATCAACGCACTCCGGAAGCGGGAACTTCAACCTGCATCACCTCCCGAACCCTCAGGGTTCAATCATTTTCTGTATGGAACCGCCCGTTCATTGATCTGCCTGTTGCTGCTTTCAGCCGCAAATTCGCATCTGGTTGAAGCAAAAACCGCAGCCGAGGTTTTCCAGGATATTTCCGGAAGCGTGGTAGTCGTACAGAACTATGACAGCAACAACAAGCTGCAAAGCATGGGGAGCGGCATTATTCTGCCTTCCGGAAACGTGGCAACAAACTGTCATGTGATTGAAAAAGCCGGACGACTGGCGATTATCTACCAGAAAAAAGAGTATCCGGCCAAAGCCCGCTATACCGACCGTTTCAGGGATGTCTGCTCCCTTACAGTCTCCGGCCTGCAAGCCTCGCAACTCATCCTTGGAGACACCAATCAACTCAAGGTAGGATCCAAAGTCTATGCCATAGGTGCACCCCAGGGACTTGAGCTGACTTTTTCCGACGGTATCATCTCCGGCCTGCGAACGGTCGATAAAGGACACTATATTCAGTCTACTGCACCAATATCACTCGGCTCAAGCGGGGGTGGTCTGTTTGATGAGAATGCCAGGTTGATTGGTCTGCCCACCTATTTTTTCAAACAGGGTCAACAGTTGAATTTCGCCCTTCCTGTGGAGTGGGTTATCGATCTTCCTAATCGTCAGTCTGTAGAGTCAAAGGTAAATGCCAACGATATTGATTGGACCTATCAGGTTACCGCCCTTGAGGAAAAACAGGATTGGGGAGGGATGGTCCAGCTCTGCCAGAGATGGACAAAACAGCTTCCATCAAGCAGCAACGCATGGGGGTATTTAGGTGTCGCCTATCTTCAGAAAGGTGATCTGACCCTTGCAATTGAAGCGTATCAGGCTGCGGTTCTTATTCGTCCTGAATATTCTCAATACTGGGCAGATCTTGGTGCCGCCTATGGCAGGGAGGGGCAAAAGCTCAAAAAAATAGAGGCTTACAAAAAAGCGGTGAGGCTCAACAATGATTATGCTCTCGGCTGGATCAACCTTGCCAATGCCTGTGTTCAGAACGGGGAGTATGAACAAGCCATCCTTGCTTACCTGGAGGTGTTACGGATCACACCAGGGGACGCTTCGTCCTGGTATAATATGGGTCATGCCTATCGCGATGCCGGCCAATTCATTAAAGCTGTCGAGGCTTACCGGAAAGCGGCAACGCTCTCTCCCGGCAATGCACAATATTTGATAAAACTTGGTCAGGCTTATGGCATGGCCGGTCAGGATGTCAAGCAGCTCGAAGCCTACAGAAAAGCCCTGGTCGTCAATCCGGCTTATGTTGATGCATGGCTCTATCTGGGGGTTGCCTATAATAAATCAAAGATGGAAATTCAGGAGCGTGACGCTTATCTGAAAGCCCTTCTTATTGATCCGAATCACAATGCGGTACTCTTCAATCTTGGCCAGAACTATCTTGAACACGGTAATCGCCAAAAAGGTATGGAGGTCTATTCCCGTCTGAAAGAGCTGAATCAGGATCTTGCCCAGCAATTCTATAACAATTTCAGCAAGCTGATGTTTTTTAAAACCGCGATGCGGTAAAGGGCAGCTCATAAAAGGGAGTTGTCATGAATCACCTGAACAATTTATGTGTAGTGATTTTTCAATCAAGCAGGTCAACAGAGGAACAGAAAGATGACTACTCTATCCATCAGAAAGCATAGCGTACTCCGCACCATGATCAGATGCATAGGCTTGTTGGCACTGTTGCTTATGCCTTCAGAACTTCGGGCGGCACCGATGCCCTCGGAATTGAGGATTGATTATGCCGATTACAATCCGCTCAGTTACGTCCTGAAAAAATTCGGTTGGCTGGAAAAGGAGTTTGAAGCAGACCATGTTGCTGTCCGGTGGATATTCAGCGAAGGGAGTAATCAGGGGCTTGATTTTCTGACAAACGGCAGTGTAGATTTTGCCTCCACGTCAGCGCTGCCCAGTCTGATCTCAAAAGCAAAAGGAAGTCCGATCAAGGCGGTCTATATCTTTTCGCATCCTGACTGGATTTCACTGGTAGTTAATCGTGATTCTCCCATTAAATCGGTCCGTGGCCTAAAGGGTAAAAAGATTGCAGCAACGCCTGTTACTGAACCCTATTTTTTTCTGCTCCGGGCGTTGCATGAGGTTGGTTTACAGAAAAGTGATGTAATAATTCTTCCCCTGAATCATAAGCAGGGGCGTATTGCACTTGAAACAAATAAAGTTGATGCATGGGCCGGCATTGATCCTTACGGCATTTCAAGTCAACTGGAGAGCGGAAGTCGTGTGATCTACCGTAACGAGGCATTCAACAGTAATGGTTTTTTGACCATAACAGAGCCATTTGCAGTCAGATACCCGGACGTGGTCTCACGGGTCATCAGAATATATGAAAGAGTACGCAAGTGGGCGGTAACCCATCCTGATGATCTGGCGGTGATCTACTCTGATGAATCCGGAATCTCCCTGCCGATTGCGAAGGTGACCCTCAGCAAGGTTGATCTTTCCCGTCCGGTTCCGGCAATGGAAGACATCATCCATCTGAGGGAAGCCGTACCCGTTCTGGTGAAGGAGAAGATGGTCAGTGACAGCAGTGTAGCCAACAAGGTGATTGACGATCTGGTTGATCCCGCTTTTCTTCCGGGCAAATAACACCGATGCTGAAAGAGTGCGGTTAAGGCGCAACCGGAAAAGAGTAGGTGCATAAAAATTCTTGCGAAAAGCTGCCTCTCAGGCAAAATGAGGCAGCTTTTTTTATTCTACAGAACCCGATGGGCGACCCTGGTACCGGAGCAACTCACTCATGGAGCTGGAGCCAACACCTCTTATGCTTGTAAAGTAAATATGTCAGGACAATCTCTCCTTATAATTTGTGCTGCTACTATTTGATTATCTGAAGCGTTATTACTGGTATAGATGAAATCATCCGTTTAAAATCATCATGGGAATCAATTCCCTTACATACCTCCAGCGCATTCCGGTCTCCATTGAGGAGGCCTGGGCTTTTTTCTCCAATCCAGCTAATCTGTCAAAAATCACTCCTCCTGAAATGATGGTCACCATAACCAGCGGAACGGGTGAAAATCGCATATATGAGGGCATGATCATTACCTACACCCTCTATCCCTTCATGATGATTCCCGTCCAGTGGGAAACAGAGATCACCATGGTATCGAAACCCTATTTTTTTGAAGATGTCCAGAATTCCGGCCCATATGAGTACTGGCATCATCGTCACGCTTTCAGAGAGGTTCCCGGCGGTGTTGAGATGGTGGACTCTCTTGAGTACGCCCTGCCGATGGGATTGTTTGGTGAGTTCGTCAACACGCTGATTGTTTCCCGGCGACTTGAGGAGGTGTTCAGGTACAGAAGAGAGCGGATTGAGGAGATTTTAGGACGATTATAAGCAGCGTAAAACATTACCGATGATGCCGCACAATTACGCTGTGATATTGCGTAAATGATACATGAAACCGAATATTCCGGATTGATGAAGTTTGTTTCTTTGTCGGGAATTTCTTATCTATGTGGCATTACAACTGTTCTTTCGTCGTAGCTGGTGCCGGCTTAAAAGCCGGAGAATAGGGAATTACGTGAAAATCGTAAACTGTACCCGCAACTGTACAACGGTAACCGCAACAAGCGAGGCATGGCCACATGCTCACGCTCTTTGTGGCAGTTTCAGGTCACTGCATGTTCTCCTCCAGGGGGAACGGCGGGAAGGCCGGAGCAGATTGAGACCGTGATAGTCAGGAGACCTGCCAGTTATTATTTGCATTACAAGATCGGACTACGGGTTATAGTCGGGGCAAAGCTGTACTTCTTTTGCATTGCTCACCGCTTGATCTTTTTGCACAGCATTTTTTGATATTCCCGAACCGTTAAGCATCATTGAACGGTTGTCACTCTCTTGAAGTCAAAAAACCTGTTGCGGAAATCTTGAGCAGACAGTGTCGATTTCGGTTACATGCCGCCTTTGAAAGACCCCTGTCAGTTTACTTCTATAAAACTGAAAACAGGTTTACACCTTCAATGAACAAAAAAGTATTTCTCGTGGTGATGGCCGCTCTTTTGAGCAGCAAAGGTCTGCTTGCTGATGAACAGCCAAAACACTTTACCGGTGAGGAGACGGTTGTTACGGCCACAAAAACCATCAACTCAATCAGTAACGCCGGAGGTGCATCGGTAACGGTCATTACTTCGGCTGAGATCCGGGCTTCCGGAAAGCACACGGTAGAAGATCTGCTCAAAGGTGTAGCGGGTATTGATGTTTCCGCTAACGGTGGACCAGGCTCCATGACATCGCTCTTTATTCGCGGGGGTGATGCCAAAAACACGCTTGTACTGATTGACGGAGTTCCGGTCAACGATCCGGCTACGACAAACCGTACGGCAAGCCTCTCCAACCTTACACTCGACAATGTTGAAAAGATTGAGGTTGTCCGAGGCTCGCTCAGTGTGCTCTACGGAAGCAATGCCACTGCCGGAGTTATCAATATCCTGACCAAAAAAGGCGATGGCCCCATGAAATCCTATGCCGGTATCGAAGGGGGAGCATACGGGACGTATAAAATCAACGGGGGCGTGAGCGGAAAAACCGGTAAATCGGCATATGCGCTCTCACTTGCCCGACTGAAGTCAGACGGATTTTCCTTTGCCGACGACCGCAATCCGCGTATTCCGCACAGCGGCAATACCAGTGAACATGACGGCTATGAAAACACGACACTCTCCGGATCCTACTCCTATGAGCTGGCAGCCTCATCGGTTCTTGAAACCACCTTTCGCTATACTGACGCTTCGGTACGGTATGATGAGTCGGCCAACGGCTATACCGGTGACCGGTTTACCTATGTGTGGCCATCCTATGTAGCAAATCCCGCCGGTCTGAAGGAGCAGCATAATGACAGCCGTCAGTATGTCGGAAGGGTTGCCTATAAAAATTGCGGCAAGGTAATCGGAAACACGCTATTCGTGCAGTTCACCAATGAGGAGAGAACCGATTTCGATAACGACGGCGTAAAAACAAACACCTTCACCGGCAAGATGCAGGAGATCGGCTGGCAGGGCGATATGCAGGTTACTGACGCCAATATGCTGACAATTGGTTTATCCGGCAAAAATGAGAGTATGAACTATCATGACTTTGTCTGGGGAGCACCCCTGATCGACAGGTCGGTACTTTCGGGAAATATCTGGCTGCAGGATCAATGGAGTGTTGATAATCTGAAACTGGTAGCGGGAGTCCGGTATGAGGATAATGAGATTTTCGGCAGTAAGGTTACGGCAAGGGTAGCGCCGTCATACAGAATCGGCGAAACCGTTCTGAAGGCAAGTTACGGTACCGGTTTTCTTGCCCCCTCGCTCTATCAGCTCTATTCGGATTACGGCTCGGAAACCCTCAAACCTGAAACAAGCACCGGCATTGATGCCGGAGTCGAACATCGCTTTCGTGATAACCTCCGGGCCGGGATTACCTGGTTCCGATCGGTCTATGACGACAGAATTGATTTTGATATGGTAACATGGAAATATGCCCAGGTTGCCGGAACATCCAAATCACGGGGCATTGAGAGTTTTATTGAATGGCAGCCGCTTCAGGCCCTTCAGCTCGCCATGAATTATACCCATAACAAAACCGAAGACCCTCTGGGTGTACAGCTGGTGCGTCGTCCTGAAAACAAGGTTGGCATCTCCGGCAGATACCGCATCGGCAAATCAGCCGCATTTGGTGCCGGCATGCAGTGGGTCGATGAACGAAAAGAGGTTGCATCAGCAAAGGATAGCAGCGGAACAGCTGTCGGCAAGCTTCCGGACTATTTCCTCCTGAACCTGAACGGATCATACAATCTGTCCGAAAAGGTCGAATTATACGGACGCATCGACAATGTATTCAATACCTGGTACGAAGAGGCCTGGGGTTACGCAACTCCGGGAAGGTCGGCCTATGCAGGAGTCAAGATTGCCTTTTAATGAGCACCTCTATAAATCTGTTACGCGATCCGATTGCTTCGTTGGTCGGTGCTCGAAATCCTCAAGTACTCCTTGTACATTCCGGTTTCTGCGCTCCGTCCGCCTCGCACTCAAACCGCTCACGACGATTTATAGAGGAGCTCTAATGCGCTAATGCAGGGAAAAACAGGATTAAATCAATAACCAATGTATAGTTATGAATATGACCATTAGCGAACAGGAAAGGGAGGCACTCTACAAGGTCATCTACAACCGGAGGGACGTGCGGGGGCAGTTTCTTGCAAACCCTGTACCGGAAGAGGTAATCTCGCGGCTTCTTGACGCGGCTCACCATGCGCCGAGTGTCGGATTTATGCAGCCCTGGGATTTTATTGTTGTCAAGGATCGTGCTGTTCGCCGCAAAGTCAGGGATGGTTTTGAGGTTGCTCACGCCGAAGCTGCGGCAATGTTCAGCGAAGAGAAGCAGGAGCAGTATCGCTCGTTCAAGCTGGAGGGGATTATGGAATCCCCTCTTGGCATCTGCATCACCTGCGACCGAACGCGCAGCGGGGAGGTGGTGATCGGCCGCACAGCAAACCCGGAGATGGATCTCTACAGCTCGGTCTGTGCCGTGCAGAACCTCTGGCTTGCGGCAAGGGCGGAAAACCTCGGTGTCGGCTGGGTCAGTATCATACATAACGACCATATCCGTGAAGTACTCGGTATTCCGGAGCATATTGTCCCGGTTGCCTGGCTCTGTGTCGGCTATGTAAGCTTTTTTCATGAAACACCGGAACTTGAGCAGGCTGGCTGGCTGCCGAGAATGGAGCTTGACTCACTGGTTCATTACGAAACATGGTAAAAGCTGAAAACAAATCAAGTGCCCTTGCAATTTTTGGCACAGCTTCAGATGTCGGCAAAAGCATTGTAGCAACCGCCCTCTGCCGGATATTCAGCAATGCCGGTATTGATGTCGCCCCGTTCAAGGCGCAGAACATGTCGAATAACTCCGGCGTTACCCATGACGGCTTCGAAATCGGACGCGCCCAGATAGCCCAGGCTGAAGCCGCACGTGTTGCCCCCTCCGCCGATATGAATCCGGTACTGCTGAAACCCAACTCCGATACCGGGGCCCAGGTTGTGCTTCAGGGGAAGGTGTGCACCGACCGGACGGCCAGAGAGTATTTCGGCGACACCAAACGGTGGTCTGAAGCTGCATTTGAGAGTCTTGAGCGGTTGATGATGAAGCATGAGCTGGTCGTGATCGAAGGAGCCGGATCCTGTGCGGAGATGAATCTCTACGAAAGGGATTTTGTTAATTTCAAAACTGCACGAAGGGCAAAAGCATCGGTCATTCTTGTTGCCGATATTGACAGGGGAGGCGTCTTTGCGCAGGTTGCCGGAACACTCGCCATTATTCCGCCAGAAGACCGGGCTCTGGTAAAAGGGGTTATCATTAACCGCTTTCGGGGAGATATCTCCCTCTTCCGCGATGGCGTTGCCATGCTTGAAGCTATGACCGGCGTTCCGGTTCTCGGTGTTATTCCTTACTTCAGGGGGTTCAGCATTGATGCCGAAGATGCCGTACCCCTCTCCTCCAAAGTTGATCCGGCGGGAGCTCCTTCCCCTGATAAGATCGGCGTTGCCGCAATCTATTTTCCGCACATCTCCAATTTTACCGATCTGTCGCCGCTGGAGCATGATTCGAGGGTTGAGCTGCACTACCTCCACTACCCGAGATCCCTGAAGGGGTACAAGGCGCTCATTCTTCCCGGTTCGAAAAATGTGCGTGGCGATCTTGGCTGGCTCCTCTCTCTGGGATGGGAGAGTGAAATCCGGAAATTCAGGGAGGAGGGGGGAGTCATCATGGGTATCTGCGGCGGCTACCAGATGCTTGGAAACTCGATTGCCGACCCTCATGGTGTTGAAGGCACTCCCGGAACGGCACGGGCTCTCGGCTATCTTGATGTTGAAACCGTGCTTGAGAAGGATAAATGCCTTGCAAACGCAAAAGGAACCATTGTCGACGGCAATATCCCGGCTTCAGGATACGAAATCCATATGGGAAGAAGCACCGTTTCGGGTGCATGCAGACCGTTTATCCGGCTCTCGGAGCGGAACAATAATCCGGAAAATGATCTTGACGGGGCAGTAAGTTGTGATGGAAAGGTGTTTGGAACCTATTTTCATGGTATTTTCAGTGAAAGAGGGGTAAAGGAGTGGTTTCTTCTCCGCTCTCAGCCCTCCTGCCAGCCGCAAGGGCAGGAGAGTGATGTGAGTGTGGAGAGTTATGAGCGTCTTGCCGGACACTTCACCCTGCATCTTGATCTTGACAAGGTTTTCAGCATTATTGATCGGTCACAACCATGAAAACACTCTTTCATCACGAGCACGGTGGTGCACGGGCAGGCAAAGAGAGAGCCGAGGGTCGCGAGGTGCTTGACTTCAGTGTCAATATCAGTCCGCTCGTTCCGCCAATCGGAGAACTTTCGTTTGATGATATGCAGCCCCGACACTACCCCTCAATTGATGGTCGCGGTGTACGGCGTTTTTATGCGGATAAATTCGAACTTAACCCGGCTTCGGTCCTTCCGCTGAACGGTGCCATTGAAGGGATCTACCTCGTTCCGCGTGCACTTTGCATCCGTCGTCTTCTCCTGCTCTCGCCCTCTTTTTATGACTATGAGCGGGCAGGAAGAGTTGCCGGTGCCGAGATCAGCTATATTCATCTGGAGAGAGAGAACCGATTTCGTTTGCCGGGCATTGAAGAACTTGCCGCTGCGCTTGCAGAGGCCGATGCTTTTTTTGCGGCAAATCCCAATAATCCAACCGGAACCAAACTCCCCCCGGAAATTATAATGGCCCTTGCAAGCCGTTTTCCTGATAAATGGTTTATTGTCGATGAGGCATTTATCCAGTTTACTGCTGCCTTTCCGGATAACTCCCTCATGGGGAAGGTGCATGCACTGAAAAATGTTATTGTCATTCACTCGCTCACAAAATTCTATGCCCTGCCCGGTTTGAGGCTTGGGGCGGTTGTTGCACATCCGGAAATCATTTGCCATCTGCTCGACTACAAGGAGCCCTGGACGGTCAATTCAGCTGCTGAATCGGTCGCAGTAAAACTTTTGGAGTGCAACGGATTTGACCGGGAGCTTCGTGAGCTGATTTTCAGGGAGAGAACAAGAGTTGCTGCCGCTCTCTCTGAAATCGAAGGGCTGCATCTCTATGGCGGCAGGGCCAACTTCTTTCTTGCCCAGTGGCAGAGAGGTGTTTCGCTGGACGAACTGCTGGAGTATCTTCGCTCGGTCGGGATTCATGTCAGGGACTGCCGGAATTTTGCCGGGCTTGAGGTTAACTATTTCCGTTTTGCCATTATGTTGCCGGAAGAGAATAACCGTCTTCTGGCAGCTGTACGGGGTGCCGCCGGATTAAACAGGGAGAACTGAGTTGACTGACGCACTTCCGGAAGCCCTTGTAGCTTCAGCATTCCTGCTTGACCTCTCACTGGGTGACCCGCGATGGATGCCGCATCCGGTGAGGGGGATAGGCTGGTTTGCGCTCCGCCTTGAATCCCTGATGCGTCGCTCACCCCTCCCGTTACGGGTTACCGGTATAACAACCGTAATTGCTGTTGTCGGAGCCTCTGCCGGAACAGCTTGGCTCCTGATCACTTGTGCTGTAAAACTGCATCCTCTCGGTGGAGCTGCCATGAGCATCTACCTGCTCTACACCTCATTTGCCGTTCGCGATCTTGGCGATCATGCCGCCGCGGTAGAGCGGGCGCTTATAGCCGGTGATATTAACGAAGCACGCCGAAAGGTATCCTGTATAGTCGGACGCGATACGCAGGAGATGAACGCAGGCGGGATTGCTCTTGCAGCTACGGAGAGTGTGGCGGAGAACAGTGTTGACGGCGTGACCGCGCCGCTCTTCTATGCGCTGCTCCTCGGCCCGGTCGGGGCAATCGCCTACAAGGCAGTCAACACCCTCGACTCCACTTTCGGCTATAAAAACGAGCGCTATCTTGCGTTCGGATGGGCATCGGCAAAGCTCGATGACCTTGCCAACTGGCTTCCGGCAAGAGTAACGGTACTCTTCATCATGTTCGGGGCAGCTTTCAATAAACTCAGGGTTTTTGATATCTTTCCTGCTGTCCGGAAAAGCGCTAAACTGCACGCAAGTCCGAACGCCGGTTATCCTGAAGCAGCCTTTGCCGGAGCGCTTGGTGTTCAGTTCGGAGGTCCAAGGTCTTACGGTGGAGAGCTGCACCATGCGCCGATTCTCGGAGTTAAAACGGGGGAGTGCACCCCCCGGACAATCCGCCAAAGCATAACCCTGATGCGCACAACCGCGATTATCTTTCTTTTGTGCGGGATCGGAATCAGGATATTGTTGACCCACACAACACCAATCGAAATATGGATACAATGAAACGAACAAGAATCCTTCTCTTTACCGGTAATGGCAAGGGCAAAAGCACAGCGGCATTCGGGATGCTCGCAAGGGCACTGGGTCATGGTATGCGGGCAAGGGTGATACAGTTTGTGAAATCTGACAGCTCGGTTGGTGAGCAGAAATTTTTCAGCCGGTTTCAGGAGGTGGAGTGGGAGCAGTTCGGTCTCGGGTTTCTGCCGAGGGATCGCGAAAGCGCTGAAATGGAGAGTCATCGTCGTGCCGCCCGTGAAGGGCTTGATGCTGCCCTCGCAGCGCTTGCTTCACCCGATTATGACTTAGTCCTGCTTGACGAGGTCTGTTATGCCCTTGGCGAGCAGCTCTTTGACATTGAACCGCTGCTTGAAGCGCTCAGGAGTGTAAGGGAGGGGAAAATTGTTGTGCTTACCGGACGCAATGCTCCGGCGTCGCTTGTTGCCGCCGCTGATACCGTTACGGAGATGACCCTCCTCAAACATGCTTTCCAGCAGGGTATTGCCGCCTCTGCAGGCGTAGAAAACTGAAGCCATGAAGCAGAGCAGCACTCCCAGGGTCTGTCGGGACAACAGCTTTACCAGCAATCAGCCTCAAAAAGCGCGGCTCCGCATTGTGCTGTTTCTTCTGGCAATTCCACTGCTTCTCGCGCTGTCACTGCTCTTCGGGCCATCCGGTATAGGGCTGCCCGATATGAACTCTCCGGCAGGAGGCGCAATTCTCTCACTGCGGTACAGTCGACTGTTGATGGGGATGATGACGGGAGCCGCGCTCTCGGCTTCCGGCGTGGTTTTTCAGGCTCTCTTGCGCAACCCTCTTGCCGAACCTTATGTTCTCGGGGTCAGCGGCGGCGCAGGGCTCGGCGCAACCATAAGCATCCTTGCGGGTTCGAGTGTTATTCTCTCATTAAGCCTTCCGGTTGTCGCCTTTGTTTCAGCAGTTCTGACCTTGATGGTTGTCTACGGCATTGCCCGGCAGGGGTCAAGCGGTCAACCCTCGGTTTACTCTCTTATTCTCAGCGGTGTTATTGTCAGTTCGATCTGCTCAAGCATTATCATGTTCATGGTCTCTACGGCAAGCGTAGAGGGGTTGCATAACGTCATCTGGTGGATGCTCGGCAGCCTGCAGCCCGTCTCCACCGGCCAGCAGCTCCTCTCTCTCGGTCTTATCGTTTCGGCCCTTTTCGGAATATGGCTCCTCTCCCCCCGGCTCAACGCCCTTGCACTCGGGAGGGAGATGGCCCACTATCAGGGAGTACATGCAGATCTTATCATTGTTTCGGGTCTCCTTTGTGCGACACTGCTTGCCGCCACAGCGGTCTCGCTCTCCGGCATGATCGGCTTCGTAGGTCTTATTGTACCCCATGTCATGCGTGCGCTTTTCGGGCCGGACAACCGCCGGCTCGTGCCCCTTTCCGCTCTCGGAGGGGGAACCTTTCTGGTGCTCTGCGATGCGGTCGCCAGAACCCTTATGGCTCCGGTAGAGATTCCTGTGGGGGTCGTGACCGCTCTTGCGGGGGGGCCTTTCTTTCTGATTATTCTGCAACGGAGGATGAAGCAGGCATGGATAGCTTAATGGGTGCCCTTGTATGAGTGAAAACGCACTGACATTTGATAATGTATCGGCCGGATACAAGGAGAGAGTGGTACTCGACGGGGTCTCATTTGCCATCGCGGAGGGGGAGTTTGTCTCCCTTATCGGCCCGAACGGTTGCGGCAAGAGTACACTCCTGAAAACTGCTGCCGCGCTGCTCAAACCGTTGTCGGGCAGTGTGACGCTCTTCGGTCAGGATGTCCGGCACCTCAAGCCTGCCGTGCGGGCTTCGCTTCTTGGCGTTGTGCCCCAGAAAATCGACTCACCCATGGCGTTTACGGTGAGCCAGATTGTCATGAACGGAAGAATCAGTTCCATCGGGCCATGGGGCTCACCCTCTCCGCTCGACCACGACATCGTTGAGCGATCCATGATCTATACCGATGTTTCGGAACTTCGTGACCGGTTTTTTACCGAGCTGAGCGGAGGGGAACAGCAGCGCGTTGCCCTTGCCATGGTGCTTGCCCAGGAGCCCAAAATCATCATGCTTGACGAATCCATCGCCCATCTTGATATCAACCACCGTCAGGAGGTGCTCCAGATTCTCATGAACCTCAACCGTCAAAAACGGATGACCATCCTGCTCGTCAGCCATGATCTGACGCTCTCGGCCGGAATTTCGGACCGTTTTCTGCTTATGGACAAGGGTGCTCTGGTAAAAGCAGGGACACCGGCGGAGGTGCTCCAGGCGGAACTGCTCAGCCGGGTCTATAACTGCGAATTGCGTGTACTGCAGGATCCCTATACCGGATATCTCCAGGTATCGGGTGCGCAGGATACGCTGCGACGACGTCGAAAACTTGGCAAAACGGTTCATGTCATTGCCGGAGGAGGGAGCGGACTTGAACTCTACCGCAGGCTTCTTATTGAAGGGTACGAGGTGACTACCGGCGTACTCAACCGCCTCGACTCCGATGCTGAAGCGGCAAGGGCGCTCAACATAAGGGCGGTGCTTGAACAGCCCTTCTCTCCTGTTGGCAGCGATGCTATCAATGAGGCATCAACAATGATTGATGCGGCCGATTATGTAATTCTGAGCAGTGTTCCCTTCGGTTCAGGTAATCTTGTCAACCTCCGGCTTGCCGAAGGTGCGCTCAAAAGCGGCAAAACTGTTCTTCTTGCTGCGGACATTGCCGGGCGTGACTATACCGAAGGTAAAGCGGCACTTGCTCTATCGAAAAGTATGTTGAGCGCAGGTGCTGTCAACTGGCAAACTATTCCGGAGCTGATGAGCATGCTCCAGCAACACCACACCTTCAACCCATGAGTTGTAAACAGCGATTTCCCTTCCGTTTCGGAACAAGTTCCTATATCATCCCGGCTGATATCATTCCCAATGTTGAATACCTCAGGGAGAGGGTGGACGATATCGAACTGGTTCTCTTTGAATCCGATGAGTTCAGCAACCTTCCATCTCCTGAAGACATGCAGAGGCTTGCAGAGCTCGCCGGGGAGTCCGCGCTTACCTACTCGGTTCATCTTCCGCTCGACAGCTATCTCGGTAGTCCCGACAGAGCAGTACGAAAGCAATCGGTCGGCAAGTGCCTTCGTATTATCGAGCTGACCCGTACGCTGCCGAAATCGGCTTTTGTTCTGCACTTTGAATCCGGGCCTGGTGAGGATATCAACGGTTTTTCAGCGAGTCAAAAGAGGGATTTTACCGAAGGCCTTCGCGAATCGCTCCGGATGCTTCTTGACGGGTGCGGGGAACCGGCGTCGACATTCTGTGCAGAAAACCTCAACTACCCCTTTGAGCTGGTCTGGCCGGTGATCGAAGAGTTCGCGCTCTCTGTTACGCTGGATGTCGGCCATCTTGAGTTTTACGGCTTTCCGACCGGTGCGTACCTCGAACGCTATCTCTCCAGAGCAAAAGTGCTGCACATGCACGGCACTCTTGACGGGAAGGATCACAACTCGCTTGCATGCATGAAACCGGAAGCTCTTGATCTGGTGATGTCGCACCTTTACCGATATCCTGATCCCGGACGGGTCTTCACCATGGAGATCTTTTCAGAGAGTGATTTTGACTCATCCTGTGCGGTCATGGAGCGCTTTCTCTCCTGACTGATCCATCGCATATGATTTTCCCCCTTACAACGTCCCGCTCTGGCGGGAGCGCGGCAGACCCTGCGCTCTCTGCTTTTGGGGCAGCATGGAGGCGATTTTTCCTCTCTCTTCCGGTGAGAAAAGCTCCAGTTCAGCAATCGGGGTATCGGGAGCCTCTTCAAGCGCCCTGACCAGAAGTCCAAGGGCTGAAAGATAGAGCGTGCAGATCCAGTCGGGATCAATCGATGAGTCCATCTGTGCCGTGAGGCTGAACCCTTCATCATAATCATCGATGGAGAGCCCGAACGGATAGTTGGTTGCACCTTCAGTATGCATGATCATCTCTATGCCTTCATGTCGAAAGAGGCCCTGCTCCCTATGACGTGTATGTCGATAGTTCAGCAGTGAAGTGAAGAGCGGCATCGGCAACGGCACGGAACTGCATTGCTGGGCCATGCTGAGTGAAGCCGATTCATGACGCATGAGAGCAAGCAGGCGATGGCGTGCTTGACGAACTGCTTCAGAAACAGGTCGTGCGTCACAGGTCAGGCGAATCGGAAGCGTATTGATGAAGAGACCGACGACCCGTTCAACACCCTCTCCGCCCTGCATTCGCCCGGTAAGAACGGTGCCGAATACCACAGCCTCCTGACCGCATATACGCGAGAGAAGGAGAGCCCAGGCCAGATGGCAAACAGCGGCCGGTGTTGCACTGAAAAGGCGAGCTACGGAACGGAGCCGGAGAGCCAGATCAGCTTGCAGCTCCTTCTTTGCTTCAGCGATTGCCGAGCCGTCACCGTTTACGTTGAGCAGGCCGAATGGAGCGGTCGGGATGCTGATATCTCCAAGCATATCCCGAAAAAAAGGCTCACTGATACCCGGTGCATGGGCTCCGCAAAGCCGGGGAATAAAATTGCGGAAGGGGACCGGAGGAGAGAGCCGCCCTGCATCACCTTCAAGATGAGCAGTAATCTCATCAAACACCACCTTCATGGTCGTATAATCCATAATCAGATGGTGTGCAGAAAAAAGCATCAGCCAGCGATCTCCATCCTCTGCAACGGCTGTCCTGATAAGGGGAGCAGCTGCCAGATTGAGCCGGTTGCTGCGGGGAGAAAAGAGATGCATCAGCTGATCGGCAATTGGACCTTCCTCTCTGTCTGGATGAAGAAGCGTAAACGGAACTGCAGCGTGACGCATGACAACCTGAACCGGTTCGTGAAGTGCGCCCCATACAAATGCGGTACGGAGCATGTCATGACGGTCAACAACCGCCTGCATTGCGCCGGTGAATGCTTCTGCTCGCTCAAGCGAGTCAAAGGAGAAGAGATGGCAACTCTGCCAGGTGTCACCATCCCGCTGCAGTTGTGAGTGAAAATAGATCCCTTCCTGGAGCGGCGTAAGCGGATAGATATCCTGAATGTTACCGGCCCCGCCCTCTACTGCAGTGACAAGGTGATCAATCTCCTCCCGGGAGAGATCAACCAACGGCAGGAGGTCGGGCGTAATGCATTTCGTGCCCGCAAGAAGAGGGTTCTCCGGAACAGGCTGAGAGGGCTCACGCTGAGTGCCGGACTCCCGTATCCGCCCGGCAAGCAGTGCGGGTGTGGGAGCCTCGAATATCCAGCGAACAGGTATCGAAATACCGCCCGCATCATGGAGGAGCACCGTAAGTCTTGCTGCAATGAGCGACTCTCCACCGAGATCAAAAAAGTTATCATGAATGCTGCAGCTCCTTTGCGATAGCGCCCTGGCCCAGAGTTCGACCAGAAGTTCTTCAACCGGATCACGAGGAGGGGCTGCTGAATTTTCAGAAACAGAGTGTTCCGGATCAGGAAGCGACTTTCGGTCAATCTTGCCGTTTACCGTCAGCGGCATGGCATCAAGAAAGAGAAACGATGTCGGAATCATGTAATCAGGAAGCGTTCGCCCGAGATCTGCTCTCAGACCGGCGATTGAAGGGGGAGAGCCGGCGGCAACGAGCCAGGCGGCAAGTGCCGGCTGACCGTAGGGATCGTTGCGGGCATCGACCAATGCAGAGCGTATTGACGGAATAGCGGTAAGTGCTGATTCGATCTCTCCGGCTTCTATGCGAAACCCGCGAATTTTAAGCTGGTGATCAAGCCTGCCGAGAAACTCAAGATTTCCGTCCGTGCGGTAGCGGACAAGGTCACCGGTTTTATAAAGACGCTCACCGGGCCGGGAGGAGAATGGATCAGGAATGAACTTCTCAGCCGTAAGTTCGGGCCTGTTGAGGTAACCGGAAGCCAGGCCGACACCGCCGATATAGAGCTCTCCGGCGATACCTGTCGGAACCGGTTGCCTGTTCCGATCAAGCAGATAGAGGCGTGTATTGGCTATCGGCCGGCCGATAGGGAGCGGCCTGTCCGGTGAGATATCTTCATGCCTGCACTCTGCAATTGTTGTGCATACGGTTGCCTCGGTCGGTCCGTATCCGTTGAAAAATCGCCGACCTTTTGACCAGAAAGCGGCAAGGGCCGGGGGACAGGGTTCACCGGCAACGACCAGCGATTCAAGGAGAGGCAACCCGGCCTTCGGCAGCAGGGCAAGGGCTGTCGGGGGCAGGGTGATATGGGTAATGGCCGAATCTTCAAGATAGTGCCGCAGAGCGAGTCCCGGAATACGTTGTTCTTCATCAGGAAGGTGAAGTTCGGCTCCGGAACAAAGCGCTGTTGCTATTTCCGATACCGATGCGTCAAAACTGAAAGAGGCAAACAGAAGCACACGGCTCTTGGCCATCACTCCGAAGGCGCTGATCTGGGCCAACACCATATTGCCCACTCCACGATGCGAAACAGCTACACCCTTCGGAGTTCCGGTAGAGCCGGAGGTGTAGATGATGTAGGCAAGCTGCTCCGGGGAGATTGCCAGATCGGGATTTCCTGACGGTTGCGAAGAGACAAACGGGTTACCGGCACCGGGGCAGAGCGTTTGCACTGCCTTAAGCGACAGGCGCCCCCGCAGCAGTTCGCTGGTGAGAAGCAGCTCTGTTCCGGAATCTTCAAGCATGAATGCAAGGCGTTCCGGAGGCCAGGATGGGTCGAGGGGCAAGTAACACCCTCCGGCCTTGAGGACGGCCATCATTGCTACAATCATCTCCGGTGTACGCTCAAGCGCAATGGCTACCGGCGCATCTCTTTGGATACCGAGCGCAATCAGGGCGTGAGCGAGCTGATTGGATCCCGCATTGAGTTCGGCGTAACCAATGCGACTGTTTTGAAAGCATAGCGCTGTGGAATCGGGATGTTCAGCCGCATGCGCTTCAAACATCTGATGAAGGAATTTTTCCGGCAGGGGAGCATCCGTAGCATTCCACCCGACAAGCAACTGTTCTCTCTCATCCTGCGGCAGGATATCAAGAGCAGAGATCTTCATGTCGGGATTGGCGAGAACCTCGTCAATCAGGTGGAGCAACCGGGCCTCAAGCAGCTCGATTTCCGGTGCATCAAAATAGGCATGGTTGTAGGCGAACTGCATCAGAACATCCCTGTTTTCGCTAAAATCAAGCACAAATATCGCAAGCGGAATCTGTTCGAAATCGTGAACGAGCGAAGCGCTCTCTGTGGCACAAGCCGGTCCGAACCTGAAGGAGTAATTCTGTTTTTCCCAGGAGAATGCAAGATCGTAGAGCCGTTTTCTGCCTCGCTGCATCGCTCCTGACTGACGGACGATTTCGCTTAAGGGGAGACCCTGATGACGATAGCTCCTGCGCAGTGTTCCGGAGACAGCCTTGATGAGTTCGGTAAAGCTGATATCACGGCCATAGCTGAATCGTTCCGGAATAACTGCGACAAAGTGGCCTATGGTTTCCCTGAAGAGGGGTGTATTCCGGTTTGCCATCGGAACGCCCATGACACACTCATCCTGATCCTCTACGCGGGTGAAATAGAGATAGAGAATTCCGATCAGAAAATGGAAAAGCGATACCGAATGCATTCGGGCAAACGCTTCGGCTCTCTCATATTGCCGGCGCGGGAGGTATCCGGTATGAACCGATCCGGGGATCACCTCTCCGGTACTGCCCTCCCGGCTTGCAGGGGAAAAGAGCGGTTCGGGCAGCGGGGTGAATTTCTCCCTCCAGTATTGCCGGTGGCCTTCAAGCCGTTCAGGCTCCGGGGGGAGTGCGTCGTAAAGGAGAAACTCCCGGTATGCATATTCCTGTCTTAAGGGAAGTGCGTGTCCCTGCAGCAGGGCATTGTAATGGGCGGCAATCCGATGGAGAACCAGACTCATGGCATGGCCATCAACCGCGAGATGGTAGAAGAGATACTGCCAGATAAAGCTCTTGTCGGCAAGTTTATAGATGGTATGGCGAAAAAAGGGCTCCCCTAAGATCCGGAACGCTCTGTTGTGCTCCTTCCGGATATGGTTCAGAGCACGCTTTTCCGGGTCATTTGCATCCGAAACGTCAACAATGGTGAGAGCGGCTTCTCCCATATCGGGAAAGGACTGGAAAGGAGTGCCATCCCTCTCGGTCAGAACCATGCGCAGCGCGTCGTTCTCCTCTGCAACCATAGTGATCGCCTTCCGGAAGAGGCAGAGGTCGAGCTCTCCCTTAAGAAAGCTGTAACCCCCTACGTTGTAAATCGGAGTATCCGGAAAAAGCGCCTGGTCGAACCAGAGTTCACGCTGAACCGAGGAGAGCGGGTAATAAAGGGGGTTGCCGTAAGTTGTCGTCATGGCTCTGCTCTCCCGGATTCTGTTGTTTTCAGGCTTTCGGCACACAGATGACCTGACAGCTGAATGAAATAGGAGATCCACCGTTCAACGGTACCGGAATCAAGAATATCCGTATCGTATTCGACCAGCAGCACTGTTCTCTCCTCCTGCTCTACATAGAAGAGGAGCAGGTCGTGCTTGGCCGTACGGGTGAAGATGACTTCATCGAGTGAACGGGCAAAGGAGTCACTGATTTCAGCTGCAGCAGGAAAGAGCAGTTCGGGATCTACCGGATCAAATCGCTGATACTCGAATACCACATTGATAAGCGGCTGGCGGTTTCCGGATCGTTTGGGTGCAAGGTCCCGAACCAGCGAGTCAAAGGGGTATTCGCGATGTGCCAGCGCACCCATAAGCATGTCGTGCACCTCTCCAAGCAGTGTGCTGAACTCGCTCTCCCGGTCAAGGCGGATACGTATCGGCAGAACATTGACAAAAAATCCGATCAGCCCTTCCAGTTCGGCATGATCGCGTCCGGCAACACCCATACCGATGACCAGTTCGCTCTGGCGGGTGAGTCGATAGAGCAGGGTTGCAAAAAGAGTCAGCCCGACTGAGGCCATACTCACTCCGCTCTGACGGGCAAACAGCTGCAGAGCCCTGGCGATTTCCGGAGGAAGCTCCTTTTTGATGGTGGCTCCTCTGTTTGCGGGAATTTCCGGAAGCGGGCGATCGCAGGGGAGTTCAATCCGTTCCGGCGCTCCTTTCAGGATGTTGAGCCACCATGCGGCACTCTCTGACCAGTCACGGGTGCGCTGCCAGACCGCATAATCGCGAATCGATACCGGGAGCTCCGGAAAAGCTGCAATCGTACCATGAAGAGCCGCCTCGTATGCAATCTTCAGCTCCCGCAGAAAAATACGGGATGACCAGCCGTCATGCACAATGTGGTGGGTCATGATGAGGATGAGCGTCTGCTCTCTGCCGAGACGGATTATTCTGATCCTCAAAAGTGGCGGCCGGGAGAGATCGAACGGCCTTGCAACCTCGACCCGGGTCAGGAGAAGAGCTTCGGATGAGGGGTCGGAAGCAGAGCTGAGATCATCTTCCCGCCATTCGAGCGTTATCTCATGAGGCTCTGCAATCCGGCGCATGATCATGCCATCGCACTCTTCAAAACCGGTGCGAAGGGCTTCGTGCCGCCTGACAAGCTCAACAATTGCCTTATGGAGCGCTTCGGGAACAAATTCCCCTCCGGTCCGGAAAAAGAAGGTCATATTGTAGGCTGCCGAAGTGGCGTCCATGGAGTTAACCATATAGAGCCGCTCTTCGGCATGACTGGCAAAGGGAAATGCTGCACTGTCGGCAACCGGAATGCTGCATCCCGCATCATCTCTTCCTTTTTCGGCATCAATGCGGGAGGCCAGCCCGGCAATGGTGGGCGTTGCAAAAAAATCGCTTATCGAGAGCTTCACTCCTGAACGCTGTGCGATCCGGTTGATTGCACGCATGATGATGAGACTGTGACCGCCAAGAACAAGAAAGCTGATATTGCGCTCTTCGACAGGACGATTGAATATCTCTGAAAAAACTTCAGCTACCATCTTTTCAGTATCGCCCGTTGGCAATCCTGATGATGCAGAGCTGCCATCTCTGAGTAACTCTCCATCTTCGGCTTCCAGGTCAAGTCTTTTCCGGTCAAGCTTGCCATTGGAGTTGATCGGCATGCGGGCGACCCTGATGAAGCGGGCCGGAACCATGTATGATGGAATGCGCTGCATGAGCCACGAGCGGAGTTCAATCGGCTCCGGCACCTCATCTCCCCTGATTACCAGGCAGGCCAGAAGCTCCCCGGCATCTTTCCTGAAAAGCACGGCTGCACCCGCCACTAAAGGGTGACGACAGAGCGCATCTTCAATCTCGCCGAGTTCAATACGGAAACCCCGGTGTTTGATCTGGGTGTCCCTGCGACCCCCGATCTCAAGCACGCCATCCACCCTCCACCGTCCGATGTCACCGGTCCGATAGCAGTACTCGCCTTCAGGAGTTTTGAAAAAACCGGCGGCGGTCAGCTCCGGCCGATTCTGGTAGCCATCGGCAACCCCTTCGCCTCCGTTTATGATTTCACCCCAGATACCAATCGGAACAACCTGGTCTCTTTTGTCATAAACCATGACTGTCGTAAGCGGGATTGGCTTGCCGATCGGTATTGCCTGACCATTCAGATCCCCTGGAGTTACAAGATGAGTGGTCGTAAAGGTTGTGTTTTCAGTAGGACCGTATACATTGTAAAACCCGGTTTGAGGAGCGGCTTCCGCAGCCCGCTTCAGTAGCTCGGGGTTCATTAACTCTCCTCCGGCAAGCACTTTATGCACCGTGGAGAAGCTCTCCGGCATCGTCTCGGCCTGGCGGTGAAACAAGCCGGTTGCCATGGCCATAATGGTGATATTACGGCACGCTATTTCAGCAGCAAACGCTGCGGGGTCAAGCAGAACGTTGCGATCGATCACGCAAAGCTCGGCACCATTCAACAGCGCTCCCCACAGATCAAACGTCGAGATATCAAAAGCGAGGGATGAAACCAGCATCACCCGGTCGTCATGACCAATCTCTATATAATCCTGGTTAACCGTAAGGCGGATGATGCCTCGCTCTAAAACCCTTACACCTTTGGGCTGACCTGTAGAACCGGAGGTGTACATGAGATAGGCAAGCACATCCTCTCTGCGTTCGGGCAAAGCAGCAGAAGAGGAGCTCATGAGAGCCAGTTTTTCGCCCTCCATTATCAGGCGCTCCATCGGCACCTGTTCATCCTCATTGCGCTCACGCTTCTCCATCCCGGCATGATCGGCCTCTTCAATGACTTTACGTCCGGAAGCGTCTGCAATCACCACCCGGCAAGCTGCATCGGCAAGAATCAGGGCAATACGCAGCGCTGGAAATGAAGTGTCAAGCGGCAGATAGCAGGCGCCGAGAGCATTGATTGCCAGAATGATGGCAACACCGGTACAACTCCGTTCGAGATGCATTGCGACAATCTCGCCTTCACGAACGCCTTCAAGGGCAAGGTATTGAGCAATACCTTCGGCACGGCAGAGCAGTTCTGTGTAGCTGAGCCGTTCGGTTTTATCGCTGATGGCTATGGCGCTGCCGCGCTTTTTTGCCATTGCTGCAAAACAGGCATAGAGATTCAGGGGTTCCGGTTGCGGGGTATTGCTGCCGCGTCCGACCTTCAACAGCCACTCTCTCTCCCACTCTGCAATCAGGGGAAGTGTAGCCAGTTTCGTTTCATCTTCAGAGATGACAAGAGCATCAAGCAGCGTGGTAAAATGCTCTCCCATGCGCTCGATCCGGTCACGATCAAATATGGCGCTGTAGTATTCACAGGTAACGCTTATCTCTGCAGGAAGGTCCCGGATGAAGATTGAGAGGTCATTCTTTCCGTCACTGCGCTCAACACCGAAAAGTCGAAAGGCATCCCTGCCCTCACCCTCAGACTCATATCCCTTGCTTTCGCTGAAGTTCATGTAGGAGAGCGTCACTTCAGAGAGCAGAGTCCGTTCAGGTGCAGGGGGCGGTGCAATCGCTTCAAGCAGCATCCCGAGCGGACATGCCCGGTTGCGCATTGCTTCTGAAACCTCACTGTGGAGACGGCTGATGAAACCTTCGACCGATTCATCCTCAATGAATGCAATACGCAGAGGAATAAGCGATACCATCATACCCGGTATTGAGGAAGCTCCGACACGCTCTCTTGCATCGACGGGAACTGAAATGACCAGATCATCACTGCAGCTGTAGCGGGCAAGGAGAGCGGCCCATGCTGAGAGCACGACGGTAAAGGGAGTTGTGGCGTGTGTTGATGCGAATCGCCGCAAAGCCTCGACACTCTTTTGCGGCAGAGTGAACGCAACGCTACCGCACTCCCAGGTATGATATGCCGGTCGCGGCCGGTCGGAAGGGAGGTCAAGAACGGGCAGTGGCAGCGTATGATAGCGCTGCAGCCAGTACTCTTTGGCCGACTCAAAAGCCTCAACTCCCGCACCCCTCCGGCTCCACCATGCGTAATCCTTGAAGTGCAGGGAGGGCGATGGAAGCGTTTTTCCTGCATAAAGCTGCGCAAGATCACCGGTCAGCAGTTCAAGACTCAAACCATCAGCGAGGGCGTGATGGATATCCATGAAGAGGGATTGCGGATTACCCTCAGCGCTTTCAATCAGTTCAAAACGTACCGGTGGTTCTGACTCAAGGTCAAAAGGGCGAACCCTGCTCTGCCAGAACCGTGGTGTCACCTCCTCTCGAGGGCGAATGCAGTTCAGCTGCAATGCCACTTCCGGAACTATCTCCATTTCGGGCTCACTGCCATCGAAACAGAAACGGGTGCGGAGAATTTCGTGACGGCTGATGAGTGCTCGAAGTGCGCTTTCCAGTCGTTCCCTGTCGCAGTCGGAGGGGAGGGAGATGATGTTGGGAAGGTTATAGGCTATACTCCTCTCTGCCGCCAGCTGGGCCTGGATAAGCGCGAGTTGCTCGCGGCTGACCGGATAACGGTTTTCAGCTGGAGCCGGAGTAAGCCTCTGGCTGCTCTGCATGCCCTCTTCACCGGCAGTTGCGGCCTCGGCCTGGCTTCGCAGCTTCTCTGCAAGCCTGCCGACCGTGGCTGACTCAACAAGATCAGTGTATGAAAGAGGGTGACCGAGCTCTTTGACAATGCGGTCAACAATATCAATGCCGGACATCGAATCCCCTCCAAGCGAGTAGAAATCATCATCGGAATCCACGCTCTCATATCCCAATATCTCCGCCCATATCTGAGCTAAAGCCTTTTCAAGCATTTTCGGTTCTTCAGGCAAAACCGGAGGTTCTTTGGCCTTCTCACCGGGGGTTTTCCCGTAGAGCAAACTAACCTGTGGAGTTCCGGCACCGAGAGCCATCCGCCAGTAACGGATAACCTCATCAGGGGAGAGACTGTACTCTCCCAGTTTGCCGTCAAGCAGGCGTGCAGCCATTCCAACTTCTCCGACCTGACACCAGTCGATGGTGAGTGCCGGTCGTCCCTCGCTCCGGCGCCATCTTGCGAAAGCATCAAGATAGAGATTGGCTGCTGTATAGGCTCCCGACCCGGCCCTGCTCTCAAGGGCTGTCAGGGAACCGGAGAGAACAAATGACTCTATCGGGTCATGGCGTGTCAGAAGATCAAGATTGCGAGCCCCCTCAACCTTGGGTGCGGTTGCCCTCGCAAAAGATTCGGGAGTTTCATTGACCAGAAGATGGCTGTCAACAAGACCGGCGAAATGCACAACTGCCGATATGGGTCCCAGTGTTGAGCGCACCTCATCAAGCACACGGGAGAGCTCTTCACAATTGCTTACGTCTACCTTCCAGTGACGAACGGTAATGCCCCTGGCCGCAAGAGCCTCCAGCAGTTCAAAACGTTGCATCGTCTCGTGCTCTTCACCCGCCTCAAGCTCACGGCGGGAGAGCAGTGCAAGCGAAACAGCTCCCTTGCCTGCGAACTCCGCAGCAAGAAGCAGCGCAAGGCCTCCCGTCCCGCCGCTGACAACACAGCATCCGGAAGCAGGCCAGAGGAGTGTTTCTGCGGCAGCGTAATCTTCCCCAAGAGGTTCAAAACACCTTTTCAGCCTTCTTCCTGAGTTGTCGAGAAGAATTGGCGAATGCTCTCCCGGTTCGAAAGCTTCAAACTCCCGGAAAAGAAGCTCAAGCGGCGCTCCTTTGTCAACTTCGACGTACCGAGTCAAGAGCATCGGCTCTTCATATCCCGCAACCATCACGAGACCTGCCATAAGTGCTGTATCCGGCCGGGGATGGGGAGAGTCATGTTTGCTGTCGGGCGCAAAGGCACCCTCTCCTGCTGCAACAAGGTGCAGGGGGTGGCGCAGGTGAGCCATAAGCTTTTGAAGGAGATTCAGGGTGCGCAGGCCGATATCCTCACCGGGCTCCGGCACAAAAAGAAGATGACGGATACGACCCTCCGATAGCAGAGAGAGCAGTTCATCATCAGGTTCTACAGAGCTGCATGAAGCTGCCAGAGCCCCCCTGAACATGGAGTGGGCGGTGATTCGCCGGAAGAGATCACCTTCACCGACCAGCGCAATTGGCAGAATTGCCGTAACTGCCGCATTTACGGGATCGGGTACCCATACCGGCAATGAAGGGATTACCGGTACCTTCATGATACCCTTCAGCTCAGTTGCCGGGTTTGAAAGCGGAACAAAATGGAGCTCCCTGAACCGTATTGAAAGCTCTCCGCTCTCACTGTCATAAAGTCTGACATCAGCCTTGATTCCCCCATCCGGCAGAATCACTCGTTCAGCCGAGGCAAAAACACTCTCCGGAAGGGGCCGATAGACGAGAATCTCTGCGCAGCCTGCCGGAACCAGCCCCGGCCGGTCAATGGCAATACTGACCGCCCGGTCGAGAACTCCCGGATGCAAACCCTGCATGTTCAGCTCTCCCTCTGTATGTGCCGGCAGTTGAAGGCGGGCAAAAAACTCATCCCCGCGGCTTCCTCTTGCCCGAAGCGCATTCCATCGTGCGCTGACCCTGACCGGGCCTGCCGGTTCATCTGCCTGATCCGGTTCATCTTTAAGGTCAACTTCTTGCGCTCTTGTCTGTTCTTTGTCAAAAACGCTCTCAGTCGGCACTGTTGAGAGATCAGAGAGTGCCGCCTCTGCAAAATTTCTCCACCCTCCCTCAACCATCCGCCCGCCAAGAGTTGCTCGATGAACCCCTTCATCACCACCGGTAATGAGCATACTGACACTGCCCGGTTGGAGCAGGGAGGGTTGAAGGGGTCGAAGCCACGAGAGCTCCCTGATGGCGAAGGGGGAGAACTCCCCCTCACTCCGGCTTCCCTCCGATCTTGTAAAGGCAAGAAGAGGGAGTATCCCCATCCCTACAAGGGTGGGAACTCCGGCAAGCAGATGTTCCGCTACCGGCCAGAATGCTGCAGAGTGCAGGTCGAGAGGATATCTTTTTCCCTCGGGCGTATCTGTCGGGCGCAGGAAAAAGGGGTGATTACCCGAATGCTGCTTATTTTGACCGGCGTTGCGGGGAGGACGGCAGCTGATCCGCTGAAGTGGTGCACCTGCAAGATGCAATCGTCTGAGCGGGAGCTGCGGAGAGAGAACAAGCTGTGCACCCTCCAGAAAGGCCTCGGCTGCGACTCTCGCTGAATCCTCATCACCACAGAGCGCCGTAACCTGCAGAGCCTGCTGTGATCGATCCCTTCGCCCGATTCTGCCGGAGAGGCTCCGTTCGCTGCTCCCGGCGGAAGGTAATCCCTCCAGTGCGGCGAGCAGCTCATCGCGATCACGAAACCAGATCGCAAGGCGTTCTGCGAGGGAGTCGCGGCCGCTGTTCAGGGTATAGGCAATGTCAAGCGGCCGGTAATGGCGGTTCAGGCGGATCTCCACGGCGAGTGCATCGGCATAGCTTTTGAGCAGTGGTGCTGTTGCCGCAGAGAGCCCGATAACCATCCATCCCGCAGAGAGCAGTTCAGGATTGCCGTTTGCGGGTGGCGGTGCCTCAATAATCGCATGGACATTGATGCCGCTCAGTCCGAATGAGCTGACCCCTGCACGTCGAGGCGTCCCCAGATCGGGAAGAGCGCAAAGCGAAGTGCTGACCCGTACCGGAGAGTCGTCAAAATCGATACGGGGGTTGGCTCGTGTAAAGAAGGGCTGAGGTGGTGCCTGATCGTTTTTCAGACAGAGAACTGCACGCAGCAGTCCGAGGGCTCCGGCACAGGCGTCAAGATGGCCGTAATTACCTTTTGCAGACCCTATCAGGGCAAAACCTGTTTTACTCGTCTCCCGGCTGAATGCAAGACGAATTCCCTCTATTTCCACGGGATCGCCAAGATGGGTGCCGGTTCCATGAGCCTCGATGTAGGAGATTGTGGAGAGCGGCACTCCGGCTTTTGCCGCGGCAGCAGCAATCACCTCCGACTGTGCCTCCGGGTTGGGGGCGGCCATTCCGCTTGAAGCTCCGTCCTGGTTGATGGCTGTACCGAGTATAACCGCATGAACCGGATCTCGGTCAAGTTCAGCCTGTTCCAGGGTTTTCAGGAAAAAGATAACCGAACCCTCTCCTGCGCCGGTACCGTCTGCACTCTCGTCAAAAGCATGGGTACGTGCTGTTGATGATTCGATCGTGAAGCGGGTAGCCGACGATGGTGGCATCATGATCAGTTTCGCACCCCCGGCAAGTGCGGCACTGCACTCTCCGTTGAGAAGGGAGTTGCAGGCAAGATGCACGGCGGTCAGTGAGGAGGAGCATGCCGTATCAACCACAGTGGCCGGTCCCCGCCAGTTGTGCAGAAAAGAGAGACGGGTAGCAATATTGGAGGGGACATTATTGATAAAGATCTGTTCGGCCCTTTCAGGAAGCGCCTTCAGGGCATACTCGGTCCATGTTGAGCCGCCTCCGGCAGCCGCAAAAACGCCGATCTTTTCATTATCAAGCGCCCTGCCTCCATAACCGGCATTTTCAAGAGCCATAAGGGCGGTTTCAAAAAAAAGCCTCTGCTCCGGATGAACAAGGGCGGCATCTGCCGGAGAGAAGCGGAACCGCTCCGGATCGAAATCATATATATCCTCAAGCCAGGCGGCCTCACGGAAATTCCCCGGAAGGGGAGAACCAAGGGTATTGAACATATCGCGGGTATCTTGCAGGCGATCGGGAGAGATCGAAGAGACCCGGTCAGCACCCCTCGAAACATCTTTCCAGCACCCCTCCGCACTTCCCGCCCCGGGAAGCCGGACTCCGATACCGACAATGGCAATTTTATTCGAACTTTGTCGGGCATTTTCCTCTTTTTGCGCGCTCTTTTCCGGCTGCTCCTGTCCGGTATTTTCCATGATGAACCTTGCCTGGGCGGCAACGGTGACTACCGAAAAGAGCTTCGCCACGCTGAAAACTCCGGGCCATTCGGCAGCAAGTTTTTCATGCAGACGAACCAGCAGGAGCGAGTTGCCGCCTGCATCGAAAAAACCATCATCAACACTGAACTCCGCACCGGGAAGAAGTTTCTGCCAGAGTTCATGAATTCTCGATTCAAGAACTCTTTGAGGGTTTGCTTCAGTTTTCTCACAGGTGGAGGGGATAAACTGAAATCGGGTATCATAGAAGAGAGGGCGAAGAGCTGACTCATCCGGCTCCGATGGGAATGATTCACTCCGGCGGAGAATTGACGCTTCGAGCTGACCGATCCGGCGGGCATACTCACTCCAGCTTTCACTGCTGCCTGCGCCATCAAATACAAAAGGCAGGGTCACTTCTCCATGCCGGGAATTGATTGTTATACCGGTTACCAGACGCTGACCTGGCATCCGGAGGGAGAGCACCCTGGCATGAACCGCAAGCAGAAGTGTGCTGAATGAAATACCGCAAGCTTCTGCAAATGCCTTGAGCTGACCGGTCCGGAGTGCATCAAGCTGTTCTTCAATGAGAAGCGGCTCCTTTGTTGATGGGCCCGGTGAGGGAGCGGAACTCTCCCGGTAAAAGGGGAGAGGAGGCAGATCAGCAATGAAGGTGCGCCAGAAATCGTGCGATGGAGTAGTCATGTTTTACAGCAATAGAGGCGGTTGAATCCGTTTCTCAATACACAGGCAACTCATCTTTCATTCTCATAACTTCTCCTCGCTCACCGGACCATGCCAGGGTCAGACGGTGGCACAGGGATGGCTCTTCACGCCACAAACGCCAGTGTCGGGATGGTTTGTCGTCACCGTCAAAGGTGGAGGCCACGCTGGAGGAAAGATCTATCCGGATTGAGGAGAAGGGGAGGGAGAGCCCCCGTCCGTCTGCTTTGGCGACAGCCTCGCGGGCTGTCCAGAGTTCTATAAATGCCTCAGAGCGTTCAGCAACGCCCATCAATTCCAGCCGCACTATCTCTTCAGCGCTCAACCCGTATGCCGCCAGATCGGAGCGGGGCACCCGCTCATGATCAACGGACTCAACATCAACACCCACTCTTCCTGCATTACTGAGAGCCACAGCAACCATGCCCTTCGTATGGGAAAGGCTGACGTCAATACCACGGCACTCATCCATGTCGAGAAAGGGCCTGCCGAAGCGGTCGCGGGAGATAATGAGTGCAGAGGGGGCGAGACCGATCCTGTTGGCGATGACAAGGCGGAGCAGGGCATGTGCGGCAACATAGGCAATGCGGTCATGCTCGCGAAGAAACCGCAGGGCAAGCGTCCGTTCCTCATCATCAAGAAGCTCAACCCACTCCGGGGGAGAGAGCTCCAGACGCTGAAGGTCATGCGTCCATAACATGACGGCATTTTCTCTATCGATCATCATAACCCCTTCAGGATGTTATCACAAATATGGGCTGCAAGCTGGCCGACAAAAGGAGGCTGCAGCATCTGTCCGTGCGTTCCTTCGATCCAGCGAAGCTCTACTCCTCCACCGGCATAGGGGAGCCATCCGTTATAGTCATCACCCGGAATACCGGGCGCCTGGCTTGAAGGAGTTCTCGGGCGGATAAGCAGCAGCGCTTCGTTGCTTGTTTTTGGATGGTAGCGAAGTGCCGCCAGACCGTTGTTCTGGAACAGCGCAAGCAGACGCCGCAGATGCTCTCGATCAATACCTTCCGGAAGATAGTCGCTGCTCCGTTCATGAAGCACAAGCATGTCAAGCCGCTCTTCAGGACTCAGCGTGCGCAGAAACCCGGCACTTCCCAGCCCCATCTCGTCGAACATGGTGGCAATGAACTCGGCTTCATCCATCTGAAGCATGATGCGGATCGGATCGGAGGAGGCAATACCGTCAAGCACAATGACCCGCTCGGTCTTGAATCCGATCCGGCGAAGCTGGCATGCAGCCTCCCAGGCGAGCAGACCGCCAAAACTCCATCCAAGCATGATGAGCGGCTGATCGGGCTCCAGTAATTCATCCAGTTCGTGAAGATAGCCGGCAACCATGGCCTCAACCGTGGGCTGAAGGGATTGTCCGGCCTCAAGACCGGATGCCTGTGCCATGTAGATCGGCCACTCTGCTCCGAGCGCATCAGCAAGGCCCTTGTAGCATAAAACATTGCCTCCGACAGGATGAAAGCAGACAATCGGTGTTCGATTCCCCCCCCTGTTGACGGCAACAACCGAGTTCCAGGTTGATGCGACCTGTTTTGCCTCAATCCTGTCAGCCATCTGCGAGATTGTTGTCGAAGTAAAGAGCTCAGAAAGAGGAAGTTTCACCCCGAATTCGGCATACAGGAGGGATACCAGCCGCACACCGAGAACACTGTGACCTCCAAGAAGAAAAAAATCATCGTCAGAGGAGTCCACCTGAACATCAAGAATGCTCTTCCAGATCAAGGCGATCCTGCGTTCTGTATCCCTGGTGAAGGGAAGGCGGGGAGTGCTGTTCCGGCTCAATAATCCTCTGTTTTGCAGAGAGGGCAGCCTCTGCTCATCAAGCTTTCCGTTGCTGTTGAGGGGAAGCTCCCCGATCTCGACAATCAGGGTCGGCATCATCCATGCAGGAAGGGAGAGATCAAGATCGGCCCTGCATCCTGCGGCATCAAATCCCGGTGCCGGGACGACATAGGCTACCAGAATTCTGTCACCATCCTGACGGGGATCAGCCACAACCGCCACAGCATGACGAACCAGAGGGGATGCCTTGAGTGCTGCCTCGATTTCCGACAGTTCAATGCGGAATCCCCGAACCTTCACCTGCCGGTCTTCTCGGCCTGTGAATTGAAGCAGGCCCGGCTGAATCCAGCGACCGATATCGCCCGTCCGGTACCACCGTTTTCCGTTCTCATCGCAGACAAAGCGTGCGGCAGTAAGCTCCGTTTCGTTGATGTATTCCCGGGCAAGCCCGGCTCCACCGATCATGATCTCGCCCGGGATACCGACCGGAAGCGTCCGGCCGGCATCATCACACACCTTTATATCGACTCCCTGGAGGGGCGTGCCGACTGGAGGAGGCAGGTGCCTCTTCCAGCTATCGGCACTCATCCGGTATTGTGAGGCACAGACACAGCTCTCTGTGGGACCGTAGGCGTTCCATATCTCACGTTCACCAACTCCCGGGAGTGCGAAATAACGCTCCGCAAGGCTCGAAGAGAAACTTTCTCCACCAAGAATAAACGAGTTGACGGAACTCACCGCTCCACTCTTCTCCCAGTAGTCAAGCAGCAGGGCAAAAAGAGTCGGGGTTGAATCGGCAACATGCAGCCGGTGCAACTGAAAAAACCGGTGCAGAGCCTCGGGATCCTGACGGGTCTCCTCTTCGGGAATAAAGAGGGAGTGACCATTGAGCAGGGTCGTAAAAATATGATGTATCGAGCCGTCAAAAGCAAAGGAGAAGCAGCAGCTTATCCTCAGAAACTCCGCATCAATCCTGGCCGAAAGGGGAGTATAGAGCTCATTTTCAATGGCTTTGATCAGATTGATGACTGGTCCGTGTTCTACAAGCACTCCCTTCGGTGTTCCGCTTGTACCACTGGTGAAAATGAGATAGGCCGCATGAGCCGGGTTCAGCTCGATGTCGGGCGAAGCGGAAAAGGCCGGATAATCAGAAAAGAGAGCCCTGCGGTCAAAATGGAGTGGCGCCCTGCGTGCGGAAGCGGATGGCGCAGACGCTCCGGGAGCATCCAGCGTGATCACAACATCAAAAGCATAGGGTGCCGGATCGAAACCCGGTGCATCGACGGCTGAGTGTGCAACAGAGGGGGTTTCCGGACGCCGGGCAGCCCAGTCACTGAAAAACTCAAAGGGGACGAAAAAACTTCCGTTCAGATTGCTTCTGGTTGAGTAACCCTCATCGGTGTGCAGACGGGCAAAATCCCTCAGATCGGAGAGATATGCATCATGACGGTCGAGATTCCACAGGTTGCCGAGAAAAAGTGTCCCTCCCGGAGCGAGCAGTTTCATTGATTTATCGAGCACCATGCGGAGGTAGCCGTAACCGGGAAAGCTCTCGATAACACTGTTCATCACGATAAGATCGAAACTGCCCGGAGGAAGAATGTCAATGTCATGAGCGGCCAGATGACGTCCGGTCACCTGTGTCAGGCCGAGAGTGCGGGCGGCAACTTCAACCCGCTCGGCATTGTACCGGGAGAGATCAGTGGCCAGATAGGTTGAAGAGAGCGGAGCAATGTAGCGCATACTGAAGCCCGATGCACACCCTATTTCAAGTACACGGGCCCCCTCTTTGATATAACGGGCTATTTTATTGCGGGCATTGGTACCGAATGCGGCCATCGCTTCAGGCGATAACGGAAGGCCCGTAAATGCGCTCTTCCACCCCCCGGCATCAATATCATCAGCCGCAGATGAAGCAATATGGTCCCACAGCTCGGTGGACATAAGCTCTCCGGGTGTTTCAACCAGTGAATCAACGTCATCGCTGTCGAGTGTGAGGCTGAATTGAAGGGATGGAGAGAACCACTCAAGCTGCTGCATGTCGCCGGCATACCGGGCTGAACTGATCAGTGCTGCTGCACCGGCTATCGAAAGCAGCTTTCTGCGTCGTTCCAGGGGCAGGGTAGGATCGATGGGAAGGTAGACACAACCGGCTTTAATAGTGCCGAACAGAGCGGCTATAAAGAGGCGGTGACGACCGATCATGACACCTATCCGGCTCTCCGTCGGCAGCTTCCTCTCGATTAAAAACCGGGCGATTCTCTCAGAGAGATCATCGAGTTCACCATAGCTCATTGAGCCCTCTTCATCAACCACGGCGGTGCGCAGGGGATGACGAAGCGCCATTTCCGAAAAACGTGCGGCAATATTGCGGCAGCCGTCGCCGGCATCGGAGAGCAGCTCGCCCGATGCAACTGCTGAGGATGGATCTTCAAAAATGAAATCTGCAATTTTCATGGGTGCTGATCACGTTGACTTGGCAATCCGGTTTGCAAAACCTCCTGGAGGCCGGCTATCTCCTGAAGCATTGAAGAGAAGCTGAGAGCCATTTCTGCCGACTCTTTCGCTGAAATCATGCCGGTATTGAAGCGGAGTCTGAGTTTCAGGGACTCTCCATCTTCATCCATGCTGAAAATACTCTGCACTGCTGTATACTCATCCCCGCAGCTCTCCTGCCTGCACCCGGCTGACGAGGGGCTCATCAGGGCTTGAGAGCGCTGCATGAGTTGTTTGCGGTCAAGTTTTCCGCTCAGGGTATACGGGAGCTCTCTGAGCAGAATAAACCGGGCTGGAATCATGCTCTCCGGGAGCTGCTCCCTGAGAAAACGGCGCACTTCGCCCAAATCGACCGATCCGTCACAGAGAATCCACGCATGCAGTTCATCGAGCCCCTGGTTTGAAACAGGAACAACAACAGCACGGACTATATCTGTGTGCGTTTCAAGAGCATGTTCAATTTCTCCGGGCTCAATTCGCTGACCGCGGATTTTTACCTGCCAGTCGGAACGTCCAAGGTATGCAATGCTCCCGTCAGGCTGCCATAGACCACGGTCACCGGTCAGATAAAGCCGTCCGCCCGGAGTGAATGGATCGGCAATAAATCGTTCAGCAGTGAGTTCCGGTCTGTTGAGATAACCTCGTGCCACCTGCACACCGCCAATGGCAATTTCACCCGGAATACCGACCGGCAAAGGATTGTGCCTCCCGTCAAG
Source organism: Candidatus Chlorobium masyuteum (assembly GCF_011601315.1). NCBI lineage: Bacteria > Pseudomonadati > Chlorobiota > Chlorobiia > Chlorobiales > Chlorobiaceae > Chlorobium > Candidatus Chlorobium masyuteum. The sequence goes on from NZ_JAAORA010000003.1 coordinate 129,971, forward strand.
AATATAGAGCGTCGTGTTGGCAATGGGACGACCGATTGAGAGAGCGCTCTCTCCCCGCCAGGGGGAAGCGCACTGCCAGCTCACATCGACGGTTGCTTCGGTCGGCCCATAGAGATTATGGAGCTCGGCACCGGAGCGATCATAAACAAGCCGGTTGAAGCGTTCAGCCAGGCTCCGATCAAGCGCCTCTCCGCTTGAAAAAACAAGCCGGAGGCTCGCTATGCTCGAAAACTCGATCCGGCGGTTCTCAAGAGTGTCAAGAAAAGCTGCAAGCATTGAAGGCACAAAGTGAATTACCGTCACCCCGTGCTTTTTAATTGCTGCCGCCAGCTCTTCGGGATCCTTCTCCGCACCCGGCCTGAGCATGGCAACAGCTGCTCCTGTCCATGACCACCAGAAAAGCTCCCAGATTGAAACGTCAAAGGTTACCGGTGTTTTCTGCAAGATAACATCACCGGTGCCGATCGGGAAGGTGCGCTGCATCCAGAGAATACGGTTGAGAACCGCGTGATGCTCAATCAGAACGCCTTTCGGCCTGCCGGTTGAACCGGAGGTAAAGATGATATAGGCCGGATCATCAGGTTCGGCACGAGAGACCGGATCGGCCACTTCAGCAACCGAAGGAAGGGTAATTGTCCGGCAGCGCCCGCTCAATAAGGCCGGCAGCGGTTGATCAACGAGAACAAGGGGGTTTCGGAACTCGTCGATCATGTCACGAAGACGCTCGGCGGGGTGGCTTGCGTCAAGCGGAACATAGACCCCTCCGGCCATCAATATGCCGAATATTGCGGCAAGCATATCCTCTGAACGGGGGAGCAGCATGATGACGGCTTCTGCGCGACCGAGACCGCTGCTCTCAAGCAGAGCTGCCACTCCACCGGCTTTGCGGGCAAAAGTGCTGTAGTTCTGCATGTTACCGTCATGAGCGATCACCGCACACTCCGTGGCATGAGTGGCCGAGATCTCAAGAAACGGTTCAATAATCGAACGGCGTGTCGGCAGGGAGAGTGCGGTATTGTTAAAGCCTTCCATAACCTCTTTCTCGCCCGGAATCCAGATATCCAGAAGCGAAACCGCTTCTCCGGGCCTGGCGATGACTGAGCGGACAAGCGCCTCAAGGCGTTGGACAATCCGTAAAGCGCTCTCCTCTTCAAAAAGCTCTGTCGAGTACTCCAGGAAGAGCTCTATGGTACCATCCCGCTTCATGAAGTTGAATGCAAGATCGAACTTTGCAAACGGCAGGCGGGCCTGATAACTCCGGGTCTCCAGACCAGAAAGTCGGGGGGGTTCGGGAAGAAGATCCTGCCAGGCTACGAGAACATCAAAAAGCGGATTGCGGGAGAGATCCCTTGGCAGATTCAGGCTGTCGACAAGTCGGCCGAAGGCGCACTGTTGATCACAGAGTGCGGCCTGCCACTCAAGGTTGACCGAAGCAAGATGGTCAAGAAAGCTCTGATCGGGTTCTATCCGGCAGGGAAGCACCAGGGTATTGACCAAAAAACCGGCAAGATCGGCCATCTCGCTCCCCTCACGCCCGGATGACAGGGCTCCCAGAGCAAACGGTTCTCTCCGATTGTAACCGGCGAGCCGGTAAAGAAGCAGCTCCGAGAGAGCAAGGAGCATGACATAGGGGGTAACGCCGCTCTCCCCGGCAAGCCGGTCCAACCCTCGACTGACAAAGGCATCAAACCGGATATCGACCGCTGCGCCCTCGTAGCTGCGGGTTGCGGGCCGCATTCGGTCAGTGGGCAGATCGAGCGGTTCCGGCGGGGGAGTCAGCCGTTGAACCCTGCGCAGAATAAGTTCTCTCTCCTCCCTGCTCTCAAGAAACCTCTTCTCTGCAGCAACATAATCCCGAAGAGAGAAGCCTGCCGGAGGAGGCGGAGCAGAGGAGAGCCCTCTTTCAAAATCGTAGAAGCGGGCAAGATCGTCAAGAAGGATGTTCAGGCTCCAGCCGTCGCAGGCTATATGGTGCATGACCATCAAAAATCGCCACTGCTCTTCACCCACCCTGAAAAGAAAGGTTCTGACCGGAGTTTCGGCTTCAAGACGGAAGGGACGGCTGATCTCCTCCTCCATCCGCCGGTCGGCTTCAGCTTCCGGATTGACGGAGAGTCTGCATTCAACGGTTTGAGGCAGAACTCCTCCGGGAGGAAGCAGGTGGTGGCGCACTTCGGGATTTGTATCATCTCCCGGACGAATGACAAGCCGCAGCGCATGATGGCGCTTTTCAAGAGAGAGAAGCGCACGGCTGAATGCCGCTGAGTCAAGTGCACCCTCTATGGCAAAAGAGAGCGGAACATTGTAGCGGGCCGTTGCCGGAGTAAGCTGCTGCAATATCCAGAGCCGTTCCTCGTTGTTTGAAAGGGGAAAATCCTCCGGTTCCTCCCTCAGCATCTCCAGGAGAGCGCTGTGATCCTTTTTTCCGTTTGCATTGAGCGGAAAGTGCTCAAAAGTTATAAAACGGGCCGGCATCATATAGAGGGGCAACCTTTCGGCAATACGGTTTCGCCAGGCCATTTCATCAGGTTGAGATGAGGAGACAAAGGCAACCAGCTCCATCCCTTCTCCCTTGCCATTCACCATGGCCAGTGAATCGTTTACCCCCTTGCACCCGGAGAGAACCGCTTCAATTGCCGGGAGCTCAACCCGGTGACCGCGCAGTTTGATCTGGCCGTCTCTCCGGCCGCAGAACTCAAGCAGACCATCCTCTCTGAATCGTGCAAGATCGCCGGTGCGGTAAAGCCGCTCTTCAGGATTGTCGGGGTGTGTTACAAAGACCCTCGCGTCAAGATCCGCTCTTCCGGCGTAGCCGATTGCAAGGCCCTCTCCGGCAGCATAGAGTTCACCGATAACACCGGCTCCGCAAGGGCGCATGGCGTCGTCAAGGAGATAGATCCTTGTTCCGGCAACGGGGCTGCCAATCGGCACACTCCTGCCGGAAAGATCCTCCGGACGAACGGTGTGGATAGCCGTGAAGGTCGTATTTTCAGTGGGGCCGTATCCGTTAACAACCTTTAGTGCCGGAGAGGCTTCCATCACTTTTTTAACATGCGAAATGCTCATGGCTTCACCGCCGCTTAATACAACGCGAAGCGGCCTGAATGCAAGGGGAGCGTGGTCAGCGATCCGGTTGAAGAGTGCGGCGGTCAGCCACATGGCAGAGATACGCTTCTCCTGAAGATAGTTGCCGAGCAGCTCCGGCTCCATCAACAGAGCATCCTCAATGAATACAAGCGTTGCGCCGTTCAGGAGCGTGCTCCATATTTCGAGGGTAGAAGCATCAAAACCGAAGGGAGCGGTCTGCGCCATCACCTCTCCCGGCTTGAGCGACAGTACGGTTTTGTCAAAGGCAAGACGGCTTACGCCTCGGTGCGGAATGATTACCCCCTTCGGCTCACCCGTTGAACCGGAAGTGAACATGATGTAAGCCGGTTTTTCACCGTAACCTCCATGCAGTTCCGGTAGAGCGCTACCGGGTGCATTGCGCTTCAGCTCTTCAATATCAAGCAGCCTGATACCACCGGGGTCACCAAAACCCTTCTCTGCAAGGAACCGTTCACCGGCTCGCCGGTCCGTGATGATCCAGCGGGCATCACAAGCATCAAGAAGCTCCCTGACCAGCAGGGGAGGCAGTTTCTCATCCAGCGGCAGATAGGCTGCTCCGCATTTGAGCACACCGAGCAGTGCGGCAACTGCTTCAGGTTTGCGCTGCAGGGCAAGTGCAACGGTGCTTCCCGGCCGGACACCCGCTGCCGCAAGTCCGGACGCAAGAGCTGTGGACCACTCATCAAGCTCCTGATAGCTATAGGATTCATTGCGATAGATGAGAGCGGGAAGATCATGGTAGTGCTCTCTGGCACGCTGCCACAAAACAGCAAGTGAGCTGTCACGGGGCCAGGAACACTCCGCAGGATTGGTACCGGAGATAACGGGGGGTTCCGTAGCGGTGGCCGGAGATGATTGACCTCTTTCAGCCGGGGAAGGGGAGGCCGGAGCGGTGTCGTCGGCACCGTCAATCAGCGCAGCCATTTTTCCAAGTGTTCGCGCCGAAATCGCTGCTGCAAGATCAATGGTTCCGAGTCCGGAGGCTTCAACCCGGTGAACCAGCCGCATGAGCAGAAGACTGTGTCCGCCGAGAATGAAAAAATCGTCGTTACGACTGCGCACATCACTCCGGAGATATTCACGCCAGAGAGCGGCAAGCCGTTGCTCCTTGTCCGTCAGTGGCTCTTCACCTTCGGCACACTCCTCCTGGAGAAACGCAATGAGTTCCGGCTTTGACTCCAGCACTTTCTGGCGGATATCGTCACTGAAAACGCCTTCGGGAGCATCAAAACAGAGGGTACCGTTTTCAACCCTGAGCCGTATATCGAGTGCCGAGAGCTCGGCAAGAAGCGATGTTATGGACATTATTTTAAATCACTGTTGCCCTGTTCGTCTCTTCTATCTGCCCTTCATTCATGCGGTACATTCTGTCAGCGAGATGGAACCATCGATCATCATGGGTGACGGCGATGATGATTTTACCGCGAGCCTTCATATCCGGCAGCAGTTCTTCGTAGAAGATTCGCCGGAAGTGAGGATCCTGGTCTGCCGCCCATTCATCAAGGACAATGATCGGTTTGTCTTCGAGTTCAGCCACAATCAACGCGAGTCTTTTGCGCTGTCCGGAGGAGAGATCAATGGTGCTGAATGAACCATTGACAACACTCACCTTCTCCTGCATGCCGAACCGTTCAAGCATGAGGCGGATTTTCTCCTGATCAGGCTCTTCAATTGAGGTGAGACGGCGGGAGAGATGGAAATCCGAAAATATGGCGGAAAACTGGTTACGGTAGTCCTGCATCTGCCCGATTCTGAGTTCAGCGTGATCGGCAAGGAGGGATCCTGAATCAAGCGGAATAAGGCCCGTAAGGAGACGCAGCAGCGTCGATTTGCCTGAGCCGTTACCTCCGGTTATCATGGTGATCTCTCCGGCCCGAAACTCGGCATTGAGCGGACCAACCTTGAAGAGGGGATGGCCTTTCTCATCACAAAATGAGAGCTCTGCCCTGTTCATGGCAATCGACTTTGGAACGTTGTCAAGCAGCTCGCTCTCCTCGCTTGATGCGGTTTTTGCCGCGGCAAAAAGCCTCTCCTTGATTATTTCAATACTTTCAAGCGCCAGCTCCGCTTTGGTAACAAGGGGTGTAACAAAAGAGACCGTGCTCACGGGACCGGAAATAAAAAGCACGGCAATCGTTGTCGGAAGTATTACCGCGTGGAAACCTGCGACCCACAACGGAACGACAAAAACCATCAACCCGACCAGTGAAAAGAGCATCGCTTCGATAACCGCATAGTTCCGACCCCATTGCGCTTTCAGAAGCGAGTTGGAGGTTCGGGACTCACGGGAGGCATCGCCGAGCGTGCGGATCACATCGTCTGCACGGGCTCCGTTCATCCTGATCTCCTTGAAACCGTGCAGGAGTTCGCCAAGAGCATCGAAAACCTTTTTTTCAGCTTCGTCCGCAGCCTGCATCATGGTGCGCAGAGCCCTTACCCGTGAAAATCGGATAGCGACGGTAAGTGCGGCAAGACCGAATGCAAGAATACAGGCAACAGGGGAGAGCCATGCCAGATAAGCTGCAAGAAAGAGAAGCATGACCGCCTGCTGGAAGCCTATTACCAGCATGGGAAGTACCTCGGCAAGGATCTGGGTATCCTGGGTCAATACACCCTGAAGAGTGGCATGACCGATCTTTTCAATCGTCACCAGATCGGTTCGACGAATGAGGTCAAACAGACCGGAGCGCAGTTTATGTATCAGCCTTTCGGTATCACGCGATGCTGTCACCAGCGTATAGATGTGTGTGGCGTGATAGAGGGCAACCGTTACGGCGAACATAAGCATAAGACGTCCGCTGATCTGTCCGGTTCCACCCTCCCTGGCCGCGGTTGATACAAGCGCAACAAGCGACATTGTTGCAACCGCCGACAGGATGTTCATGAAAAGGAGCGGTTTGAGATTTTCGGGTATCTCCCGCAATACCGCTTTAAACAGTCTCATAGCGAACCCTCCCCGTTTCCGTTCAGCTCTGTCAGACGGCCATACTCAAGATGAAAGCGTCGGTCGGCAGCGTCAAAATAGCGGTCATCGTGTGTCACGGCAATAATGGTCAAACCGCGTCGTTTGAGTTCAGGAATGATCTCCCGGTAAAATTTATGGCGGAAATAGGCATCCTGGTCCGCAGCCCATTCATCAAGGATCAGAATCGGCTTTTTCTCAAGCAGAGCGGCAACAAGGGCAAGACGCTTGCGCTGCCCGGTTGAAAGCTCTCTCCGGGTAAAACGGTCTCCGCTGATTCCGGCCACACGCTCCATCTCCATCCATTTGAGAAGCTCTTCGGCTTCGGCGGCGTCAAATGCTCCGAGACCGTAGAGATGTGAAAAGAGGTGGAAATCAGAGAAGACCGGAGCCATAAGGGCTCGATATCCAGAGAGATCGGAATAAGTTATAACCTTTTTATCCTGATAGAGAGAGCCCTGATCCGGATGATAGAGCGAGGTGAGCAATTTTATTAAACTCGACTTTCCGGAACCATTGCCGCCGGTTATGAAAACCACTTCACCCCTTTTGACAGAAAGGTTTAGAGGCCCGAGCCTGAAGGGTATTTCACCCTCGGGAGCCGGATAGGCAAACTCCATATCCGCCATGCGTATTTCGCTGAACCCTGCAGATGCTTGTTGCCCGCTCTCCTCACTGCACTGCTCCACAATGCCCTCCAGTTCGCTGTCGAGCGCCATCATTCGTCCGGCGGCAGCTTTTGCCGCCCTGAGAATCGTCAGGGACTGCATCAGTCCAAAGACAGGAGGAACCATAAAGAGTACCGCCGCCGAAATCTTGATAAGATCGGTGCGTACGGAAGGGGCGTATACCGGAATAATAAAAACCACAAGCCCCAGCATCAGGTTGAACATGGTTTCGCCGAAAACAAACTGCTGCCAGCTCTGACGGTGCATCTCACTGCGGGATGTTACGGTATGGAGGGAGATCGTGTTGAACTCCTCGCCAAGGGCTCGGCTCCGGCGACTGCTGAGCCGCTGCTCCTTGAAACCGTCAAGCAGATCGGAGACAGACTCAAAAAGCCTCCCCTCATCCTGTGCCAGTGACTCCTGGCATCGCTCCAGAGAGAGTCCGAGGCGGTAGTAGACTGTTGTGGCCGCTGCAAGCAGCGCGGTGAGCAGCATGCAGGAGAGCAGGGAGACCGTCGCGATGTAGATGAGGATCATCCCGATCTGGATGACCGAACGCGTTGTCAGAGCAAGGTACTGGGAGTTTGATGAAACAACCTTGCAGCTCTGGGTGATGTTGGTAAAGAGCCTGCTTTGACCGAAGTGCTCCAGCTTCCAGAGATCAGCATGTCGCAACCGTCCGATCAGCTTCATGCGAAGCAACTCTATTGCCTCTTCAATATCGGAGGCAAAGCGTTCAACCAGACGGGTTTCAAAGATAACATAGGTCAGGAGCGCGACCAGAAAGAGCGCGGCAAGCGGAAGATTAACAAACTCCTCCCTGGTTTTGTCTATCTGCTGGGCCGCAAAGGTAACCACTGAAAGCACAATGGTAGTACTCAATGCCGAGGCAGAAGCAAAGGCAAAAAGCTTCCGCAGGGGATTGCCGCCGATCAATTTCAGGAGACGAAGTAAATGCAAGAGTCTCTCCGTGTTAGTAAAACAGTGTATCGCACCCGCTCTTTCTGAAACAACAGAGCACCTGTAAATTCGTAAAAAAACAGAACAATAAGAGAGATATTACCGGTAATTTTATCACCGCTCCCGATTGCGCTGCCAGAGAGCAAGCGAGCAGAAGAGAGAGTCAGCACTGGATAAAACGACCATATTCCCACAATATAAAACATTTTACGGCTATAAACGTCTCATCTTTCAACTATGCAGCCATTGCACGGCTTCCTCAACATGGATTTTGAATCGCTCACAGAGCTTTCGGTGAGGTTCTTCTTTCAGTGAGCTTTCAAACCAGAGTCCGATTTTCCCTTTTCGGCCCATACCATTAATGTCAACAATGTTTCCAAACCGGTTAAGCGGACTCATGCTTTCACCGCTGGGTTCCGCCAGGGAGATCTGCCAGCTGCTCTCGTCACTGCCGATGAGCCGTTCAAGATAGTTAAACAGAATCCCCTGAAGGTTGTCATAACCGTGTAATGGCCCGTATCCGATACCCTTGCCGGGTACGGCTTCTAACCTCGCCCTGTTGAGCATAATTGTCTCTTCAATACCGTTACCGACAGTCAGACAGAGAGGAAATAGGGTAGTGAACCATCCGACTGTCCGGCTCACATCAGGAGGTACGGAAAGACCCTCGCGACCCGGTCTTTCAATGGTTATCCAGTTCTCCCTTCGTCCGCTCACCTCAAACAGCGCACAGGCCAGGGCACCGAGCAGCAGATCACTGATTTCCGGAGTACCAATCTCATGAGTGGTATCCTGCAGCTTCGAGACAATCTCCGCAGAAAACTCCACTCTGCTGCACTGCATCGCAGAGGGATCCTCATCTGCCAGTTCCAGCCAGAGATGGCGTGCCTCTTCCTGTTGAATTGCTGATCTCCTCCAGTAGGCCCGCTCTTCATCTGTCACATGCATGCCATAAGCCTTGATTGCTTCAACCCACTCCCGGTAACTGCTGCCCGTCTGAACGATTCGGCGTCCCTCGTAGAGATCTTTCAGATCCTCACGGATGATCGACCAGCTCGCCGCATCAATGACCATGTGATGGATTGCAAGAAAGATCCGTTCACTCCCGTCTGCATAGCCTCTCAGGATTCCGCTCTGCCAGAGATAGCCGCTCTCAAGGTCAAAGTGGTTTTGCCAGCCAGTCAGCTCACCGAATAGCTCCGCATCACTTTTCCCCACGATATCGAGTTCCTTGACAGCAACGTCAACCGACTCCCTGAGAAAACAGCCCCCCCGGGCAGGATAGACCGCCCTGAGCATACCGTGAAGCCTGCTTAGTTTCTCCAGCGCACCCTGCAATCTCGCTCTGTCGACCGGCTCATTGACGCGAAAGAGAAAGGAGTGGTTGAAGTGATTGCGCTTTTCAAGCGGTCTCGTCATAAACCACTGCTGAACAGGCAGATAATCAAATGTGTCAGATGCTCTCATACGGTTCATCTTCCGGCAACCTCCATGGCCATATCCAATAGTGCATGGAGCCCCTCCCCTGGAATTGAAGGCCAGGCAACCCCGAAACGTTCAAGCAGAAGCTGCGTTCTTTTCGAGACGACAACCACGCCCTGTTTGCGTGCAGCGAGCGCGCCTGCGGATCGAAGCCCGAAATTCTCAACTGTTTCGGCAACAGCAGACTCCATCTCCGGTTCGTCTGTGGCCTCCTGCAGCCGTTTGAGAAAATCACTGAAACTGCATGCCCTGACCCGCTCTCTCATCCCCCCGGATGAGAGTACAACATCTGCCAGAGAGTCATGGCGGGAGCTCTCGATATGGTGAATCTCATTGGCTAATGAAGCTCTGGAGCCCAGAGCAACAAGAGCTCGGGCTACCAGATCGACTGGGGAGAGCGAAGCCGGAAACTCCGCCGGTATAACACCGAGACGAATGAATGCCGCAAGCTGCCGGAAAAAGGCGTTATCGCGGATGTTCTGCTGGAGCCTTGATCCCACAGAGGCAAAGGAGATGTTGCCGACACGGTGGATGGTGCAGTTGGGCAGCTCCGAGCGGTATGCAAGCACAAGGCGTTCCGCCTCCTGCTTGGAGCGGATATAGTAGTTGTCATCGGGAACCTCGGGAGGATGATCATACTCGGTAAAGAGCCTGAGCCCGCCGGAGAGTGCAGTTGCCGAGACTGAAAGGGTGGAGACAAAATGAAAATCGGCGCTCTTTTTTGTTTGCTGCGTCGCAAGCCGGAGAAGGTGGCGTGTGGCCGAGACATTGTCAGCAAGAAAATCACGGTAGTGACCGATATGGTTTACATTGGCGGCACAGTGGTAAATGGCGTCAACTGTATCAGCAAGTTTACCGTAATCATACTTCCCGAGCATGAGCTGCGCATCCCTTAGATCACCTGAGAGAAGCTTCAGTCTGGGGTTTTCGAGCAGTGCCGTAGCCTCATCAGGGCCGAAATACCAGTTCAGAACCTGCCCCATTCGTCCCCGGCCAGCACCCGGCTCACTGCTCCGTACCAGCACCGTCACCTCAACTCGCTCATCAGCCAGCAGCTCGCGCAAGAGATAGCTTCCCAGATAACCGGTTGCACCGGTGAGCAGCAGATGACGGTATGAGAGAGGACGGTGCAGATCACGCTGCAGATCGGCCTCTATTCGAGCTTCATAGTGTATTCGCTGCGGCCGCAGCAACGCTTCCTGATCACAACCCTTATCCTGCTGAAGGCTTTCCGCATGATCCTGCTCTTCAGCACGTATCCGGAGAAGGTGGCGCAGATGATCCGCACTGGGTTGGCAGTGAAGGGCAAAATCGGACAGAACCGGGTGTTCATAAAGATTGTTCACCGTGCACGCAAACTCGCGGCCAAGACGGTTGATCACATTGATAGCCCTCAGACTGTCACCTCCGATTTCAAAGAAATGATCCTCACGGAAAAGCGTCGGTTTGCGGAGCAGTTCCGACCAGACTTCCGAGATCCTTTTTTCAATCGCGTTCTGCGGCGGGGTCCCTTGATCCTGACACCCCGGTGCCCCGGTACCGGGCGGAGATGCAGTGTTTGATTGCCTTTCAAGCAGCGCTTCACGGTCGACTTTCCCTGCCGGGGTGAGCGGTATGGACGGGATACGGAGTATGGAGGCCGGAATCATCCAGGAGGGGAGTGTTGCCGAGAGAAAAGAGCTCCACTCTGCCTGAGTGGGCAGTGAGGCCGCTTCATCAGCGGTAACAAATGCCCGCAAAAGCTGGCTATGATCAGACAGGGTTTCCACAAGGGTAACCGCCTGCTGTATGCCCGGCCAGGAAGCAAGAGCGTGCTCAATCTCTCCGAGTTCGACACGCTGACCGCGTATTTTGACCTGTGTATCCCTTCGTCCGAGAATCTGCAGTTCCCCTGAATGCAGCCACCTGCCGAGATCGCCGGTTCTGTATCGCCGCTCTCCATCCACAGAGAGGAATGCCGAAGCGGTAAGATCGGCTCTGTTGAGATAGCCTATGGCCAAACTTGCACCTCCAACCCATACGTCACCGGCAGCACCGGGCGGAAGCGGTTTGCCGTCATCTCCAGTGATAAAAACGGTGGTATTGGGAATGGGACGTCCTGTATGGATCGCGTCTGCATCGGGAAGAATCCTGCCGATGGCAGACGCTGCGGTGTTCTCGGTAGGGCCGTAACCGTTAATGTATGAGAGCTTTGCAGCATACCAGCGGACATCATCACTCACCGGTGGCTCACCGACCGTCATGATAAGGCGAAGTTGAGCAGGAAAATCAGCCTGTTCAAACAGGCGAAGATAGGAGGGTGACATCGTGGCAATGGTTACCCCACGGCGGCGGATCAACTCATGCATTCCGGATATATCGTTCATCTCTTCACGCCTCACCGGTACCAGAGCTGCTCCGGAGCACCATGCTATGGCAAGATCACTTATCCAGAGATCGAATGAGGGCGAAGCGATCTGCATCACCCGGTCTTCACGCTTCATGCCAAAAATTTCAGCCTCGCCAAAACCGAGATTGAGCAATCCCCTGTGAGAGAGCACAACCCCTTTTGGCAAACCGGTAGATCCTGATGTATAGATGATATAGGCCGGATCGTCAGGAGTAACTGCTCTGTTGAGCTCCCCTGAATCAGGCATATCGGAGCATATTGCTTCGGGTCGCACAATATGGAACTCATCACGCTCAAGTTCCGGAGGGAGGGGAAGCCGGTCAAGCGCAATGATAACTCGCACACCGCACTCCCTGGCCATGAATGCAAGCCGCTGTGCCGGAAGATCGGCTGAAAGGGCCAGATAGCATGCACCGGCTTTCCATATTGCAAGCACCGTCTCCTGAAGTGTCGTGGAACGCTCCGTCAAAACCCCGACAGTCTCGCCCTGCTGCACATCAAGTTTCAGAAGCACGCAGGCCAGGTTTTCAGCCCCGGAGTTAACCTGGTGAAAGCTCAGTTCACCCTCGGCTGTAACCAAGGCAGGCATATCGGGGTAAAGCGAGGCAATCCGCCGGAAAAGCCCGGGAAGGGTATCAGCGGGCCAGGTGCGGAGAGGCCCCTGTTGCCAGCCAGCCAGCAGCGCTTCTTCTTCAGGCAGCAGGAGGGGCATCGGAAGTAATCCGCTATTTTTGTCACGGCTGAAAAACCTCATCCAGCCGATCAGCGAATCAAACCATATCCGTGCACTGCTCTCCATATAGAGTGCTGCATTGACATACCAGGTAAGAACAACTCCGCCATCGCTCACACCCTCGTGCACCAGCACCATGTCCTGGGCGGGGGCATTTTTCCGCAGTTCATAGCTGACTGTTCCATACCCCGGAAGGGAGAGCCCGCTGAAAAGGGGCTCCTGCTCTTCGTCCGGAGTGAATGGAGGATTTTCTGTAACCGCAATATCAAAAAGGGGATACCGGCCCGGATCTACCCTCTGCTCATGATTGCGGCGAAAATCACTGTAGATTCTTGCAAAAGGGTACCGGGAGTGCTGAAGGGCTTCGGCCAGATGGTGCTGCATATCCTGAACCACAGCAGAAACCGGGGCTGAATCAGGTGCATGGAAAACGAGCGGAAGCATGTTGATAAAGTAACCGACGGTTCGCATCTCCTTCCCTGATTGGCGTGTTGAGGCGGCTGTCCCGATCATAAAGCTCTTTCGACCGGTACGGCGGCGTACTTCCAGTCCGAGCAGGGAGAGCATGAAGGCGTGAAGCGTCGAGCGATTTCTTTTGGCAAGGGAACGAAGGGCTGTTGCTGTTTCAGGGTCGAGACGGGTCCGGAAACAGTGGCTTCCGGGAGAGGGAGATGCTGTTCGAGTGTTTGGACGCAATTTGTCAAGCGGCCACTCATCAAAGGATTCAGGCGAATGGTTCAGAAGATCGCCGGTAAGGTTGTTCCAGTACTCGGCGTCGAGCTGCGCACTGCGGCTCTCCTGATAGGCCGCTTCACGAGCTGCCGGCCGGTCAAAACCGGTGTTCAGCGTTGAAAGTGCCGTTCCTCTGAATAGCGCAGTAAGATCTTCAATCAGGATCCCCAGCGAGAGCCCGTCACCGACAGCATGATGCATGACAAACCAGAAAAGAGGTTGTCGGCTTTCGGCAACCGTAATCAATCCTGCACGCCAGAGCCCCGGCACACTCATCGAAAAAGGTTCACTCCGGACTCTGTAGAGCAGGGCAAGAGCTTCATCAAGCGTGGAGGTGAACTGAAAGTCGAACCGGGCATCCACCTTGTCGGAGACGATGCGTCGAAGCATTCCGGATTCATCCTCACGAAATCCGGTACGAAGGGCTTCATGACGTTCGACCAGCTCATTCCAGACCACACTCCAGCGTTCCGCATCCGTCACCTCACCATGAAAAAGAAGCGTCAGGGGAATATTGAATCCGCGGGTGTCAAACCCGGCGTGTTCAGCCGTCCAGAACTCTCGCTGACCCTCTGTCGCAAGGTCTGAAGGTCCATCGAGCGAACTCTCCGGGGAAGTCAGTTCCCGAACCTTTTCGGAAAAACCGGCAAGGGTTGGTTCTGCAAAGAGCTCCCGAGCGGGAACTTCACGGCCGAGTTTTTTTTCAAGTCGATGGGCAACAGAGATCGCCAGGAGACTGTGACCGCCGAGAGCAAAAAAGTTGTCTTCGCGATGGATCGGAGTTCGTTTCAACAGCTCGCTCCATATTGCGGCAATGGCGTTTTCCAGCTCACCCTGTGGTAAAGTCAACCCGGTGCTGAAGGGGTGATCCTCAACAAGAGCAAGAAGTGCCTCCCGGTCAACCTTGCCTGAAACCATCAAGGGAATGGAGTCCACCGAAATCACTCCGGAGGGGATCATGTGAGAGGGCAGGCGCTCCATCAGAAAGGTTTTCCACTCATCCATTCCCGGCATCTGCTCTCCCGGAGAGAGTCGAACAACTCCCCACAGACTTTTTGAGCCTCCGGAGTGAGCATCAAGAAGAACCACCGCCTGCGAGATTGCCGGATGCAGAGTCAGGGCATACTCTATTTCACCAGGTTCAATGCGGATTCCGTTCATCTTGACCTGGTCATCAATGCGGCCGATGATCTCGACGGTTCCATCCCTGTGCCAGCGGCCAAGGTCTCCGGTCCGGTAAAGCCGGCCGCGGGGACTGTCAAGAAAATATGCCGCAGTCAGTTCCGGGCGGTTCAGGTAGCCCTTGCTGATGCCTTCACCTCCAAGCCAGATCTCTCCCGATACTCCCGGCGGCAGATAATCGCCATCTTCATTACAGATATAGAGCGCGGTGTTCGGCAGAGGACGGCCTGCTGAAAGAAAACGCTGTTCATCACCCTTCAGGAGTCCCATGGTGCTGGTAATGGTATTTTCGGTGGGTCCATAGGCATTGAAATAGCTCAGTTTAGAAGCATATCTTTTCACTTCTGCCGGAAGCGGAGCCTCTCCGCCTGTCACCAGAACCCGCAGGGAGGAGGGGAGTTCCATCCCTTCGAAGAGTCCGAGGTAGGTCGGCGTAATGTCGGCAATCGTTACCCGCATCTCCTCCAGAAATTCAAGAAAACGTCTTGGCGACTCAATGATCTTTCCGGGCACAGCGCAAATCGCTCCGCCGCTCGAAAGCGGCACTCCGATGTCGGAAAGGGAGACGTCGAACGACGGGGAGGCAAAGAGGAGCGATCGGTCATCGCAATTGCAGCCAAGCATCCCTGAAGCACCGAGCACCATGTTCACCAGGCTTTTGTGAGCAATCATTGTACCTTTCGGCAGGCCGGTGGAACCTGATGTGTAGAGGATATAGGCCGTATCCTCCGGACTGACCGGGTGCGACACTCTGTTTGAGTGCTGCCGCCGAAACGCTTCCGGCAACTCCTCCGGCCGAAGCGGTTCGGCAAAGAGGCGTGCGAATAGCTCAGGCAATGGCGCGCCGTCAAGAGCTACCAGATGCGCAACTCCGGCATCTTCAACCATAAAGCTCATCCGTTCAGGAGGGAGTTCAATCGAGAGCGGCAGATAGATGGCGCCTGATTTCCAGATGCCGAGCAGTGCTGCCGGGAGGTGCTTCGAACGGCCGCTCAGAACCGCTACAACCTCACCCCTGGTGACTCCTCGCGCTGAAAGAGCTGCGGCAATTACGCAGGCCTCATCATCAAGCTCACGGTAGGAGATGAAGCTGTCGGGTGAGATAACTGCTGCCCTCACGGCCTGGCCGGGCCGGTCAGTGACGCTTTCGAAAAGCTGATGGAAACAGAGCTGTGGACGCTCAACGATCTCACCCTGCTGCCAGATTTCAAGCAATCGCAGCTCCTCCTCCAGAAGCTCCGGAAGCGGCAGGGCTGCATGCCGGGGATCTTCCGCAAGCCAATGCGCCCATCCCTTCAGCGCTTCGAGCCACATTCCGGCAGTTTCAGCGGTGTATACAGCCGCGTTGACATGCCATTGCAGCAGGATTTCGCCTCCCTCAAGATTCTCATGGATGAGCACCATGTCCTGACCGGGAGAGGCACCGGTATATTCATATCTGAGCGGTGCTGTTGCCTTGCCCGCCCCGGTAAAATAACGGGCAGCACCATCTTTGCGGCCGCCCGGATTTTCAGTAACAGCAATATCAAAAAGGGGATAGCGCTGGGGATTGCGCAGCTCGGGATGCTGGCTCCAGAAAGAGCGGTATATACGGGCAAAGGGGAGGCGGGCATGCTGCAGCGCTTCGGAAAGTTCGTGCTGCGTTGCATGCAGCCTCTCACCGAAAGTCTGCATCCGCTCTCTCTTCAGATGCAGCGGCAGCATGTTGACACCGTAGCCGATTATCTGCGAATCCGACTCTCTCTCCCTGACGGATGCCGTGGTGCCGATCATAATATCGCTCCGTCCGCTTCGACGGCCCGCTTCAAGTGAGAGCAGCGTCAGCACAAGCGAGTGCAGGGTCGCATCATGATCTCGCGCAATGGTTTTAAGTGCTTCCGAACTCTTCCGGTCAAGAAGGAGCTCAAAACGATGACTTCCCGGCAGGCTCCTTGATGAACGCGCCAGGTCGAGAGGCCACTCTTCAAAGGATGCATCCGGCACACCTTCCAGCAGTTTTTTCCAGTAGCGTGCGTCATCATCAGCCTCCCCGGAGAGCAGATAGTTCTGCTCCCTTGCGGCAAAAACCTCTCCCCCCGGGGAGTGAGGGGAGAGCTCCGCTCCGTCAAGCAGTCGGGCCAGTTCACTGAAGAGGGTTGCGATCGATTGACCGTCACCGATCGAATGATGGAGGGCCAGCCAGAAAAAACGCCTCTTTTCAGCAAAAACATCGACGAAACCGGCCCGCCAGAGCGGGGCGGAACTCATGGAAAGTGCGCTGAACTGACGTTCCCGTATCAGAAGCAGCGCATCGGAAGTGGAGTAAGCCTCTTCTGATTCAAGCTTCCACTTCATATCCGGAGCACTATGGCGTCTCAGCCGTCCTGATTCATCAGTCTCAAAAAAGCTCCGCAGTCCCTTATGTCGCCTGACCAGCACTGCCCATGCACTTCGCAGGCGATCTGCTGTAATCTCCCGGTCAATAAGATAGTGGACCGGAATGATGAAGTTCCGGGTATCCAGCCCGGCAGAGTGAGCTATCCAGAACTCATATTCCCCTTCTGAAGCAACATCACTCTCCTCCGCGAATTCTTCCACCCCCGGTAAAGCCGGAAGTGAAGCTGTTTTTTCAGCAAACGCCCTGAGCGTGGGAGATGCAAAGAGTGCCCTGGCAGAGAGCTGAACACCAAATGTGCGGCTTATGCGATGTGCCACGGTCACGGCAAGGAGGCTGTTGCCTCCGAGGGCGAAGAAGTTGTCGCTCCCGACAACCCTCTCATGGCCAAGCACTTCAGCCCAGATATCGGCAACCTGCTGCTCCATCGGAGTGCCGGGCAGATCATCCTGCAGTGCACTCCTGCGCTGCTCCCTGGCATAACGGAACAGCATCTCACGGTCAACCTTGCCTGAAGGTGTCAGCGGAATTTCAGCAACAGCCATGATTGAGGCAGGAATCATATGCTGAGAAAGGCGTCCGGCCAGATATTCCAGAAGCTGTGACTCTGAAAACAGAGAGCTGTTTTCGGGTTGAACAAAGGCCCTGAGCACCTTGACTCCGTTGTTCAGCTGATCGGCAAGAACCATGGCATTGACAACATCAGGATGAAGGGAGAGCATCTGCTCGATTTCACCCAGCTCGACACGCTGGCCGTTGATTTTGACCTGCTGGTCGATTCGCCCGATGATTTCAAGTTGACCATCTGCACGCCATCGACCATAGTCTCCCGAGCGGTAGAAAAGGCCTTCGGGTCGCTGCACAAAGTGACGTTCACTCTCCTCCGGCTGGTTGAGATATCCACAAGCAATGCCGATACCGCCGAGCCAGATCTCTCCCTCTGCACCGGGCGGCACCGGTGAACCGTCATCATGCCGGATTGAAATCCGCATGTTGGGAAGGGGCGCACCTACGGGCAGGAATGCGCGTGAATCGAGATCAGCCGGAATAAGGGTACCTGAAACCACAATGGTTGCCTCAGTCGGGCCGTAAAAGTTCCAGAAGGCCAGCCTGCCGGCATAAATCGCCCTGTCGTGATGGTTCGGCGCTTCTCCTCCGGTAAGCAGAATACGCAATCCCTCGAAGGGAAGCTTTTCGCTGACTCTGAGGTATGAGGGCGTATGAAAGGCAATGGTGACAGCCTGTTCACGGTAGTATGGTTTCATCTGCCAGGGATCTTCCCGAAGGGAGGGGGGGACCGGCACCATGGCAATCCCGCTGAAAAATCCGTGGCCCATCTCCCAGAGGGATGCATCAAAAGTGATGGTCGAAACAAGTGCGATACGGTCATCGTCACGGACTCCTATCCTCTCTGCAACGCCAAGTATTGTATTGATATATGCAGCATGTGTTACGGGAACCCCTTTTGGAGTGCCGGTCGTGCCGGATGTATAGATGATGTAGGCTATATCATCCGCTGATCCATCCCTCTCCGGAGGCCCGGCTGAAGGAGCGCACTCTTCGGAATGGATGATGCATTCGACCTCGCAGCATAATACCTCCGGAGCCTTGAGTTCGTCAAGAACGACAAGATGGCTTGCGCCGGCGTCTTTGGCCATCAAGGCGAGACGTACAGCGGGAGTGTCGGCTGCAAAGGGGAGGTAGATTCCGCCTGCCTTCCATATTCCAAGCACTGTGGCCGGAAGATTGTGAGGAGTGGAGGCAAGTACTCCGATAGTGCAGCCGCGAACAACTCCGTTTTCAACAAGAGCGTGAGCAATGCCATTAGCCTGCAAATCAAGTTGGCGAAAGGTCAGGGAGTACTCATCGGTAATCAGAGCAATTTTGTCCGGATGCAGGTCAGCCAGCTCTTTAAAAAGTTCATGGCTGCGCAGGTTGGGGCGAGGCTTTTTTTCACCCTCTTCCCATTTCTGCAGCAGCTCTGTTTCGCAGGGAAGCAGTGCCGGAAGGGGATGCTCCAGCCGTTCGGGTTTTTCAGCAAGCCATCGGGCCCATGCGGCAAATGAAGCGAGCCAGGAGCGGGCCCCTTCAATTGAGCAGACATCGGGATTCCAGCTTAACAGCAGATTCAGCCCGCCATCGCTCCCGGAAGAGGGCTCGTGGCTGAACGAAAGATCGAGACCTGCCGCAGGATGTTCAATTTCTCCTGCAAGGGTCAGCGGCTCCAGCCAGAGGTCGCTCTCCGGGTCACTGCTGCTCCTTGAGGGAATAGCTGTCAGGGCAATGTCGAAGAGTGAAGTGCGTGAAGGCGAACGAAGGTCCGGATGGCGTTTCCGGAAATCGCGATAGAGCATCCCCGCAGGATAGGCAGCGTGCTCAACCGTTTCGGTCAGTGCTGACTGGGCGTTTCGCAGATACTCCAAAAAGGGGATATGGCTCTGTTTGAGAAGAATAACAGGAAGAACATTGACAAAATGGCCGACTGCGCTCTCTCCTCCGGCAGGGCGAATGGTAATGCCGCTGCCGACCAGAATATCACTTCGTCCTGTGCGGCGTCTTATCTCTGAAGAGAGAATGGCAAGCAGGAGGGCGTGCAGTCCGATTCCGCAGCTTTTTGCCATCCGGGAAAGCCTGAGCACCGTATCGCCGTCAAGCTGCTCAAGAAGCGGCTCGGCTCCTTCGCCTCCGGGAAGCGCAGGCCGCTGCCGTTCAGTCACATATTCACCGAAAGCTTCGCTTCCGCGTTCCGCCAGCTCGTCAAAACGGCTCATCCAGAAAAGGCGGTCACGCTCTCTCTGCGCAGAACGAAGGTAGTGCTGTTCGGCAATACATGCCATGGCGATGCCGTCCGGAGCCGGCGGCAGCTCTCTCTTTCCAAGCAGGGAGAGCAGATCATCCTGTAGCAATCGGGCTGATGCTCCGTCCACCAGTGCATGGTGGAGTACAAACCAGAAAAGTGTTTCACTCCCCTCATCAACCCTGACAAGGCCGGCTCTGGAGAGCGGGGGATCGTCAAGCCGAAACCGTTTATTTGCCCATCGCTCGGCAATGCTGCGAGCCTCCCCGAGTGTGCGGCAGTGATCAGTTCTGAGATTCCTGTCGAGAGAGAGCTCTTCACCGTTGACACTCCGCCAGCGAATCCGTCCCTTTTCATCCGCATAGAGGGCCGTCCGCAGGGCTGTATGGCGTTCAAGCAGTCGGGCCCAGGCCGATTGCCACTCTTCAGTGGAGTGCGGCCTGCCCTGCACACGCAGTAGACGCGAAATATGGGATGCAGCAGGGGCCAGACCTATTTCCGAAGCGATCCAGAAATCCTCCTGGTCCGCCGTTGCAAGATTCTCATCGGGAAAATCACTCTCCCTGATGAGAGAATCCTCTTCCTCATCCATTGAAACAATCTGTTCGGCCAGTGCTTTCACCGAGAGCGAACTCAGCACCATCTGCACCGGTACCTTGTAGCCAAGTTGATGCAGTCGCTGGCTTACCGCAATGGCAAGCAGGCTTGTTCCTCCTGCGGCAAAGAAGTTCTGCTCGCGCATGATCGGCCGGATATCAAGCGTCTCCTCCCAGATACACGCTATTGCCTGCTCAAGCGCACCATCCGGGGGAGTTGCGGCTCCCTCATCACCTTCCCGGTTAACAAGCAGACCCTCTGCAACCAGCAGAAGTCTCCGTTGATCAACCTTTCCTGCCGAGCTTAGCGGCATCTTCTCCATCACGGTAACGTGTGCCGGTATCATGTAGGAGGGAAGAGTCCTCAGAAGAAACTCACGCCACTCGACTCCCTCTGCATCCCTGGAACCCGGAGACTCGACAAAGGCATAAAGCCTCCCTTTATGGTGCACAACCTTTGCGATGGTAACTGCCGGATGGCGCTGAAGCGCCAGTTCAATCTCATCAAGCGAAACGGTCTGCCCGGAAATTTTGACCACATTATCTGAGCGGCCGAGAGTTTCAAGTTCGCCGTCGCCGTTCCATCGGGCAAGGTCACGGGAACGGAAAGCACGTCCATAACGTGTTTCAATAAAATACTCTGCATTCAGTTCAGGCTGTTTCAGATAGCCGGGAGAGAGACCGACACCAACAACATGTACTTCACCGATTTCTCCTGTCGGCACCTCATTGCCCTCTTCATCGAGCAGATAGACCAGGGTATTGAGAAACGGACGGCCGCTCAGAACAGCACCGGTTTCATCGGGATCAACATGATGCATGCAGATTGTACCGCACACCTCTGTTGCTCCATGTATATTCCAGTAATCGACATACCGGGCATAATGTCTGGCGTCATCGGCGTTCGCCATCTCCCCGGCAGTTATGATGCAGCGAAGGCCCTCCGGCAGGGCCCTGTTCAGTATATGCAGATAGGACGGGGTAAACAGCGCGATTGAGACATGGTGACGGCTCATCAATTCAACCAGGAGGTCCGGTCTGTCAATGACAGATCGCGATACCGGGACAAAGGCTGAACCTGAAATCAGGGGAATGCAGAGCGTTCGGAAACCAAGAATAAAAACCGGTGAAGAGGAGAGCAGGATGCGGTCTTCAGCGGTGATATGATGCGCCTCTATATGACCGATCACCATATTGATAGATGCGGCATGGGTCAGGGGGACCCCTTTCGGAGTACCGGAGGAGCCGGAGGTAAAGAGTATGGCGGCAAGAGCATCGGCACCTGAGTTGCGCTTTGAAGGGGTGAAGACTGTTTTTACTCCTGAAATTAACGCTTCGGGTCTCAATACGGCTCCGGACGGGGAAGTAGCTCCGTTCCGTAAAAGAACCGTGGTCAGTGCCGGAGGGATCTCTATGCCGTCAAGAGCAACAATACGTCGAATCGAGGCCTGTTCAGCCATATTGGCGAGTCTCTCCGGAGGCAGATCTGCCGCCATGGGCACATAAACTCCGCCTGCTTTCAGTATTGCAAGAAATGCAGCAGGAAGAGACGCCGATCTATCCGTAAGCACCCCGATTGACTCCTGGAAGGCGGTTCCGCAGGTTTGCAGTGCCAAGGCAAGCCTGTCGGACAGAGCATCAAGCTCTCCGTAGGTCAAAAAAAGCTCATCGGTAATAATCGCGGGAGCGGAGGGGTGGCTGCTCGCTAATATTTTAAAATAGTCATCTATTTTCTGCGGATAGTGCATGCGTTATCAGAGCGTGCCTTTTTTTTCCGGAAACAGTGCGGTCTGATATCCAAGGCAGCGGTAGCCGTTTGCTGCCGAGTCATGATCTATACTCCTGACCCATTCAGCTCCTTTGCTCAACTCCTGCTTGACCCAGTTGCAGATACTGATCGTTATGCCATGCTTATCTGCGGAATTCCGGATCTTCTCCAGATAGCCGGTACAGATGCTGCGCTCTGGTGCCAGTCTGGAGCGTTGTTTGATATGGTTCTGATTTTCGCCCGACAGATAGGGCCTGAAAAACTCACCGATGAGTTCAGGGTTGTAGTGGTTGATGTAGTTCGCAAGAATGACCAGATTGCGTATTTCGGTAGTCAGAAATTCCGGTTTGATATTTCGTACACCGGAGGATGCCAGAAGCGACATATAGGTATCGATGTTCTCCTCTGTAAGGTAGGGGAGCATCAGCGGCTGACAGAGCACCGACTCGGCAAACATACCAAGCTCCCTGCATTGAACAAGCGTCTCAAGACGCTCTTCAATGGAAGCGGCATTCGGCTCAAGAACATCGCGAAGATAGAGCGGCATAATCCCGATGCTGCCGTTCATCTGAATTTTCGATGCAATTTTACCCATCAGCGAGAACAGGGTGTCACCCTGGTGTTTTACCTGCAAGTGCTTTGGACCGGCTTTGGTTGCAATGAAAATACGGACCGGAGAGTCGGGATTGTTGTCAAAATGTCGAATAAAGGTCCTGAATATATCGTGGGCTATACCGTTGTAGAGGTGTGGCTCTGAAAACGCTTCGGTTTTCGGCGAAAAGTAGTAAAAGAGCGCCTTCTGACGGTTCTCTTCAAGAGAGTTGGCCAGCCGGTCTGCGTAGTTGGTATAGACCGTGATCGGTTTTACATGGTTGCCATCGGTCACCAGACAGTACTGGCAGGCTACTGCGCATGACCCCGAAGAAGGGGAGACCTCAAGAACATTGGTAGGGCAGAGACCCGTGTAGTTGTGAATCTCCAGCGGCTCAGCGGGATCAGTAAGCCTCTCCTCGAAATGATCGCCGGGAGTAAGATTATTATTTTCAAAAAGTTTGGCAAACCACACCGAACCAAGTTCAAGCTGGGAGGCCACCTCAGGCGTGATCTCATAGTCCAGACCAAGATCAAGGAGGCATTTGCTGTCGATTTTCAGGGGTACAAAGCCCTTCAATTCCGTACAGGCCGGTCGATGGGCAATGTAGTTAAAACGGGTACGTACAGGCATTGGCGCCTGTTTTGAATTGCTGTCTGACTGGATGGCGAAATTTGTTTCCGGGGGCATAAACGGGGGGGTCAAATGTTTTTTATCCCTTTACTTCTTACTGCACAAGCCTTGTAACGACACCACTATGTACTCCGAAAGGCAGAAAACTCCTCTTCAGCTCTTCAAAAAAAGGGAGATGCCACAAACACAAACAGTATCCCTTAATTTATTCTTGCATCAAGAGAAACCTGCCGTCAAACAAAAGTAATATAATGGCACTCCAATTGAAAGTGGAGAATTTTATTTGTAATGATTTTTCTTTATAATTAATCGGTTACAGCTTGAATCGATTAAAGTTACTGCCGCAAGTCATTGATAACGAATCTGATCAAGCTTGTTTTATGTATGCTTGTTTTACATACATGTTCTGCGGAAGAAGTATTTAGCTGCATAAAATATGATGAACTCTGTAATACAACCTCTCCGCGAATGGCTCGCCAAATGCAACACCTTCATTAAATCTTTCGTCCGCCAGAATGCACTTCCGCTGATTTCATCGGTTTTGCTCTTTATTCTTGTGATCCTCTTCTTTTTTGACCGTACGGTCATTTCAATACAGTCCGGCCAGAGGGGCGTTCTGTGGAGATGGCTCGGGGCAGGAACCGTTATTGATACCGTCTATCCTGAAGGGGTACATCTGATTCTGCCTTTTAACAAGATGTTTATCTACAATATCCGCAAGCAGCAGTTCAGTGATGCAATAGATGTTCTTACCGTTGACGGACTCACGGTGCGGGTCAAGTACACGGTGCGTTACTACCTGGAACCGGCAACACTTCCACTGCTCCATCAGTACGTTGGTCCTGACTTTGTCAACGTGGCAATTCGCCCCGATGTCCGTTCAGTTGTCCGCACCCTGTTCGGACAGTATAAACCCGAAGAGATCTACACATCCCAGAAGGCAATTCAGCTGCTCTTCAGCGAAAAATCCAAGGTCCACCTTGCTGCACGTTTTGTAAAGATTGACGATGTCCCCATTGAATCGATTACGCTTCCCGCAAGCATCTCCAAAGCAATTGAAGAGAAAATGGTTCAGCAGCAGCGCGAGGGTGAGTATGTCTACCGCCTCTCGATTGCCCAAAAAGAGGCTGATCGGTTACAGATTGAATCCGAAGGAATTCGAATCTATAACGAGACGGTAAACAAAAGTTTAACTGCTTCTGTGCTCAAATGGGAGGGCATTCGTGCCACACGCGAACTGGCAAAATCTTCGAATGCAAAGGTTGTCGTGATAGGTTCCGGCCAATCCGGCCTGCCGATTATTCTTGGCAAGGATTGAGCGATGAAAAAAAAGATTTTCTGGGCAGTTGCCACCATCCTGCTCGCACTCCTCGTCTTTACCCAGTTCGGCTCCTATGAAGACAAGGCAAAGCGCCGGTTCAAGGTGTTGAACGAACCTTCCGATGAGGTTATTATCGGTGTTTGCTGGCCATTTTCCGTCAACCGTGACGGCATGGCCGATGGACTTCATCTGGCGCTGGATGAGATCAACTCCCGCAGGCTCGCAGGCCCTTACACCATCCGCCTTGTTGAACGGGATGATGAGTTTGACAATAAAAAGCATAAAAAAATTGCCAGGGAGTTTGCTGACAGAGCTGACATGAGCGCTGTTCTGGGCTACTACGATGACGGCCCGTCAATCAGGGCATCATCGATCTATGAGTCGAGCCGGCTCCTGCATTTGATGATCGGTGCCAACAACACCGACATGACCTCTCACGGATTCAACTATATCAACCGCACCATCCTGTCAAGCGACCGGATCGCATTGAAACTGGCCAAACTGACAACAGATCTCGGTTACCGCAAAATCGTTGTCTTATGGGAGGAGGATGCCTATGGAGAAGATCTGGCCTATCAGTATCAGGTCGGACTTGATCAGCTCAATGCCCAGGTTGTCTATCAATGGTCCTACTCCCGTAAAAATGTTGATTTCCGGCTGCTGGTCAACGATCTTAAAATTGTTGATGCCGATATGATCTTTTTCAGCGGTCTCGAACCTATCGCGGGTGATTTTTTACGCATGGCAAGGAAGGTCGGGCTGAAAACTCCCGTTATCGGCGCGTTCAGCAATACTCCCGAAATGCGTGCACATGCCGGTGCCGTTGGATTCGAAGGGGCGATTATGTTCGATTTCTATAATCCCCGCTCACAAACCCCTGAAAACCAGCTCTTCGTCAACAAGTTTTTTTCGCGCTACGGTCGCTATCCTGATGCCTGGGCCGCCCAAAGCTACGACGCACTCCATATCCTTGCAAAGGCAATCAAGTTCACCGGCTCACGCAACCCTCTTGACCTCTCCTACGCCATCAGATATGCCGATGCATATAACGGTGCAAATGGCCGATATAAATTTGACCGGGCGGGCAATCTTGAAGACAAACCTATATATCTTTACAAGATTCAGAAGGGCGTCCCGGTACTTCTCGAATAAAAAGTACCTCTTTCACTCTATTTTTGCTTCCGCACTGAATTAGGGTATTTTTGAGTATATTTATTTACGTGTATTACGTGTAATAAGTGCAATCAACTTTTCAACGCTTTGAAATAAAGGAGATTACTTATGAAAGAGAACACAGACGAAACCTCTGCCGAGGTGGTTGCTGAAAGTGTCAACGACACTCTTGATCGTGATCAGCGTGTTGAGAAACATGCAAGAAATCACATTCTGACAGCAATGGGCATAGGACTTTTTCCTCTGCCGATCATTGATATGGTTGCGCTGGTCGGTGTACAGCTTGACATGATCAGGACGATTGCCAATGAATACCATGTGCCATTCAGACGCGATCTCGGAAAATCCGTCATCACAACCCTGCTTGGCGGTTTTGTACCTGTTGCACTGGGCGGAACGCTTGCCAGTCTGATCAAATGTATTCCCCTCGTTGGACAGTCTGCCGGCGCAGTTACCATGCCGGTTGTCGCAGGAGCTGCCACCTACGCGATTTCCAGGGTATTTATCCAGCACTTCGAATCAGGCGGCACGTTTCTTGATATGGATCCTGCCAAGGTAAAGGTCCATTTTGCCGAGCAGTTTGAAAAAGGGAAGAAGGTTGCATCCGATTTGAAGAAAGAGGGCAAGGCAAGCCCGGCTAACTGATTACGTCCACAAGGCAACCACAGCTTTCAAAACAGTGCGGAAACCCGCTACGTATTTCTGCACTGTTTTGTTTTTTTCTCTTTTTTCTTTTGAATTTCATCCGGGAACAAATGGCTACACTCATCTACTTTGCGCTCTGTCTGCTGATTGCCACGCTTGGCAAAAACAGAAAATTCGGTTTCTGGGGCTATTTTTTCTGCTCTTTTTTCCTCTCTCCCGCTGTAGGAGCACTCCTTTTTATTGCTTCTGACCCGCGTCCGAAAGAGGAGAACAAATCTCCTGATGCTTCTTCCCATTCAGAAGCGGGAACAAAGAGGCATATCCCCGCCTGAAGATACCCCCTCGGTTGCAAATCTACCGGATCCCGGCTTGAAAGATGATCCTTTTGAGCATTACACACAAAAAAACGGGCACATCCAATAATTGTCCTGAGCGTTTTAGTTTCAGGCCCCGCATACCGGTAGCGATGCCCGAATGTTAATGGCATGCTGAACATGACTTCGTTGTCTGACGATGCAGTTCATCATCCGGTGCCCCTGAACTGCTTATTCGAGATGGAAGGTTTTCAGCTCTTGTGCCGGAAGGGTTGCCGTTGCCTCCATTAATCTCATCCTGAGGTATAGCCTCTTCCCGGAAGCCTGAGGATGTAAAGGCTCCAGCATGGCGATGATGATGATAGTCAGAACCATCATGCTCCGGCATACCATCTCCGGTACCTTGCTCTATCGAAAGCGCTGCAAGAGAGAGACGTTCACCTGAAAGAGCTGCAACCGCCCCCGCTTCGTTACGATCCCACGATTTTGAAATTCCATTGCCCAGATCAATAATTCCTGAAAAAGGCTGGATACCCGTCAAGGTACCGACACCCGTAAAGAGCGAAAGCAGCACGATCATCACCATCTCTGTCGGACGCCTGAATCCGGAGGCTGTTTTTGTTTTAAGGTAGGAGAAGAACGCCTTCCAGTTAATCAAAAACAGATGGCAGAGCGAGAAAAGTGAAAAGGCGAATCCGAAAATAGTGTGCTGCTGCTGCCATGCCTGTTTGGAAAGTCCTCCCATCTCCCACATGCCACCCCGGCTTCCCGGAAAAATATAGAGGATCACTCCCGAGAGTAAAATCATAAGGAAGGAGAGAAAAAGGCCGAAGCTTGTAAATTTCCGCCAGCTGAAAAAGGTGTTCATGATCTACATTCCATTCAAAATCATTATCAAGAGATCTATTCTGTTCTATGCTCTATGGAGTGTGACGCTCATTATTCAGCTTTCCTGTCCTGCAAACTCTTTATCCTGACATTTTCCGAAATGTTGAACTTTTCGTATTATCGCTTTGTTTATTAAAGTATAGATATATAAGAGGACAAGACGGGCAACGAGAACAGAAATCCTATTATCAAAAAGGTTTTCCGTTCAATCTAATGGAGACTAAAATGCCTGAAATCTTAGCAATTTTAATGTCTGTGGTCTGGATGATCTGCATAGCTTTCTCATTTACCTTCGGGGGACTCATCCACCTTCTGGTAATTTTTCCCTTTCTGCTGATTATCTACCGCGTAGCAATGAGAGAGGAGTGTTATTAGGCTGAACAACATTGCTCAGCATTGGACGTCAAGCCGGG
Source organism: Candidatus Chlorobium masyuteum (assembly GCF_011601315.1). Lineage (NCBI taxonomy): Bacteria > Pseudomonadati > Chlorobiota > Chlorobiia > Chlorobiales > Chlorobiaceae > Chlorobium > Candidatus Chlorobium masyuteum. The sequence continues at coordinate 157,701 of NZ_JAAORA010000003.1, forward strand.
AACAAAGCGAACCGACCATAGTTACACCACGTTGTACTGCATCCTGAAGTCATTATAGAGAAACATGTTAACTTTCGCCAAATGAAAAAGGATCTCACAGTATCAGCAACATTCACCAATGGGCGAAGTGCAAGCGAAAAACGAATTGATGATCGACGGAAGGAGCACCGACGGGCCGGGTCATCACCTGAAGAGATGCACCGATTGATCCATGAAATGGCTATTCAAAAATTCGAACTTGAAATGCAGAATGAGGAGCTTCTTCAGGCCAGAGAAGAGCTGAAAGATGGGCTGGATAGATTCACCAGGCTTTATGATTTTTCGCCCGCAGGTTATGCGACCCTTGCACGCGACAGCACGATAATCGAAATAAACCTTACCGGTGCCGGGATGCTTGGTGTAGAGCGATCACTGTTGGCGGGTGATCGTTTTGGAAGGTTTATTGCGCCGGATGATCTCGCGATTTTTAACGCTCTTCTCGACAGGGTGTTCAATCTGAAGGAGCAGGGCAGTTGTGACCTCTGCCTCCTGCAGAGTAAATCTTCAAATCAGAATCATGGAAGTCAGGCAAACCTCATTCCGGACATGTCAGAGCAGCTGAAGGTTCGTATTGAGGCTATTGCGAGTGATGACACTCAGGAGTGCCTCACCGTATTCACCTCTGTAAAAGGATAACGCCGACAGGACTATTCGCTTCATCCGTATGCATGAACGGTTTATTGCGAAACCCGGAATTGGACGTGATTTCATAATGAAAACAACAGATACAACTTATGAGCTTCTGGCGTGCGATAATGCTCAAACCTCTCTGTGCGGTGATTGTCTGTTCAACAGCCTTGTTCGGAATGATGATGCCCCCGGGAGTTTATGGGGTGCCGATGCCCTCATCACTTCGGATGGATTATACCGAATACAATCAGCTCAGCATCGTGTTAAAAAAATTCGGCTGGCTTGAACAGGAGTTCAAGGCCGATAATCTGCCTGTCAGCTGGATTTATAGAGGAAAAGGAGAGGATGGAATCAAATATTTGGCCAAAGGAACGGTCGATTTTGTCTCTGTAGATGCGTTAGGCGCTTTTATCAGTAAAGCAAACGGTCACCCGGTCAAGACGGTCTACATGTTTTCGCGACCGGAATGGACAATGCTGCTGGTGACTCGGGACTCTCCCTACAACTCTCTCGTGGAGTTAAAGGGAAAAAAAATAGCAGCATTAACAGAAAGCTATCCCTGGTATTTCCTGCTTCGTGCACTGCATAAGTCCGGCTTGCGGAAGGGAGATGTTACTATTCTGCCACTGCAGCTTCCTGACGGACGAACAGCTCTTGAAGAGTTGAGGGTTGACGCATGGGTTGGCGCAGAACCATTTATTGCCACCAGCCGGCTGGAAAGTGGTTTCCGAGCGATATACCGAAACCCCGAATATAACAGCTCCGGGTTCTTGAATACAACAGAAGCATTTGCTGCAAAATATCCAGAGGTTGTTGCCCGGGTTGTCAGGATTTATGAGATGGTGCGCAAGTGGGCAATCCGCCATCCCGATGAGTTGGCTGAGATCTATGCGGATGAAACAGGAATCTCTTTGCCTGTTGCTCAATTGATAATCAGTCAGATTGATTTGTCGCGTCCGCTTCCGAACAGAAGTGATCTGAAAATATTGATGGATGCAGCTCCTCTGCTGGAAGCAGAAAAACTGATTAAACAGGGGACAGCGGTGGAGCGGGTAGTCGGGGATCTGGTTGATTTCAGTTATCTGACACAAAAATAATGATATAAAGATTAACTCCTGACGGCAATAGCCGGCGAGAGTTGATCGGAATGCAGGAGCGTGATGACAAATGGAGACGAAAAAGAGGCGATTTACACGGCACGACACGGTGCAACATATTACGGAATAACATATTAACAGGAGATATGCAATGAAAAACAAAACATTATTAGTTGCAGGAGTTCTTTTTGGAACACTGCATCTTAATGTTCCGGATGGGATGGCCATGAGCCCTGGAGGCAGAGGTGGCACATCAATTGTTATCAGTACACAACCACGGTTTATCGACATTCCGGATCAGGGGTTCTCTGTATCAGTAGGAAGTCCTTATGATATAGTCAGTTACAATAGTCAATACTATCTGTACCAGAATGGTTCGTGGTATAACTCAAGGGACTACAGAGGGCCATGGCAGGTAACTCGCGAGAGCAACCTTCCAGAAAGAATAAGACGACATCGTATAGCCGATATTCGACGCTATCGCGATACAGAGAACAGCAGACGTGGAAACAATGGTCAGAATCAGCGCGATAACAACAATAACAATCGACGGTAACACTGTCCGGTTCAGAGAAAGAAGAACAGAAAGGCTTTGATGATAACAAGAAGTTTTCGATAAAATAACCAGGAGAAAATCATGAAATACTATGCACTCTTAATTTTACTTTCCGTAGCTCTTGCCGGATGCTCATCATCACTCAAAGGTAGTGTTGGCAGCACCAGCACTCCTGAGCCGTCAAAAACAGGCAGTAACATGACCGCCAGCAAGTAACCACATCAAAAAATTTACAACAAAGCTCCGTTATTCGCTACGGAGCTTTGTTGTATAATATATATTATGTAAAGTAAGACTATTCAGAAAAAATTTAAGTATCTCTCCTCTCTCCCGCACAGAAGCCTGATCGGGGCTGTCAGATTACTCTCAAGCCAGTTCCTGTTTCTATTGCTTTCTCACCTGGATGCAGAAACATGCACAACGATGAACGGAACATCGTTTTGAGGTGTTATGCATTTGTTACGTATTCCGCTTCTATATTTCAAGTATCAATTAAACTTCGGGGGTACCATGAACACAAAGTTTGATTTATCTAGGCTGTTGAGAATAATGGCTCTCTTGGGCTTATTCCTGAATATGACCGGAATAGCTTATGCAAACAATTTTTTTGCTGCCTACAACGTCGCTCAGCAAGGTGTCACCATACGCACACTGAACCTTCAGCAGGTCGGTGTTATCCCGACATCACATCCTGTCAATGGTGTCACTGCTGGCCCGAATAATGACCTCTATATGGTCAATCAAAATCATATCTATAACTATTCGGTTACCGGGCAACTCATCAAGGATATGAATTTTCCTGATTCCGGAATCAACTACACCGATATTACTGTTCGCGGTAACAGGGTTTACGCTTCCTATAATGGCACTCAGCAAGGATTTACTGTTCGCGATCTTGCTTTGAATCAACTCGCTTTTTACCAGACAGGATTCAATATTAATGGTATCGCTGCAGGCACAAACAATGATCTCTATCTGGCATCCGGGAACAAATTATACCGATATGGAACCAACGGTGTACAGCTTAAAGTCATGACCTTTCCTGATCCAGGTATTGTCTATAATGATGTTGCTGTTATCTGCGGAAGACTTCTTGCCACTTACAGCGGCTCACAAAAAGGGTTCACCATCAGGGACCTCGTCACCCTGGACCAGTATTCGTTTGTCCAGACTCCTTTCGTTATCGGTGGAATAGTTGGGGGCTCCAATAATGATGTCTACATAAGCGGTGCAAACAAACTCTACAACTATACTCTTGCAGGCCAGCAGATACAGTCATTCACCTGGCCACAGGCAAACCTTGTTTACGGTGACCTCACTCGATAGGCTTTAGCTCATTTGAGATTTGCCCGCTGGCATTGCATTACAAGGCATAAAACCGGCGGGCATTTTTCAGCTGCCCCTCTCTCTTTGAACCTCTGACCTTTATCGTTTAAACCGCATTTACATTATATTACTTTATGTGTGCTGCTACTTCAATGAAGTCAGTAACTACAGGCTTACAACATGTATACAACGCCATAATCGATTAGAAATTCGATGAAAAAATCGCTCTGGTATGCAGCGGGAGTTACAGCCCTGCTTTTCGGCAACCCTCAGCCTGATGCTCAGGCAGAGATCAGTGTAGCGATCACAAAGGTTTCGAAACCAACGTTTGTCATCGATTCCCGACCAGTTTTCGTCAAGCCTGCGAATCCGGGATTTTCCATAGCTTCAGTAGGGTTTTATGACCTCATCTCTTATGAGAACCGCTACTACCTCTACTATAATAACGCCTGGTACCTCTCGTCAAGCTATCGTGGGCCCTGGAGTGTGATTCGAGCTGATATGCTGCCGCTGAAAATCAGAAAACAGAGCATTTCAGAGATAAGAAGCTCCCGGGATAATGAAATTCGTAAGCTCAAGAACAGAGCTGATCTCCTGAAACAGCAAACCGGGCTGAAAAAACAGCGGACCCTTGAGCAGAAGCAGAGCGACGAAAGTTACAGGAGAACGCTCATGGAGCAGCGCACCGACGAAAACACCCAAAGGAGTCTCGACGAAAAGCGGACGGATGCAACGACCAAAAGGACCCTCGACCAGCAGCGCAGTGACGAAACCACAAAAAGAACCCTCGACGAAAAGCGGACGGACGAAACCTACAAGAGAAATCTTCAGCAGCAGCGCAGCGATGACACAATAAAAAGAGCTCTTGAAGAGAAGCGCACTGACGAAAGCTCCAAAAGAACCCTTGAAGAGAAACGCATTGATGAAAACATCCAGAGAAAGCTTGATGAACAGCGAAGTGATGAAACAGACAAAAGAAATCTTGAGCAGCAGCGCACGGACCAGTACAACCAGAAAATACTCGATGAACAGCGGAGCAAGGAGAACAATTGAAATGCCCTTTTCCGGTGCTTGCCACTCCCCTTCCCGTGGACAGAAATGATCCGCTATAATCTTTAATTACAAGAATATAGATCGATACAGACTATTGTAATTATGATCAAGATCGGCTGATCATGTCGATATAATATTTCATTACAAGAATATAGCGATGCCGAAACTGTCACCGAAAGGCATAAAATGGCTGAAAGGGTTTCATCTTGTTGCTGTGGGCTCATGGATAGGCGGAGCAATCTCCCTTCTGGCACTCTATTTCCTGAAAAGTGATGTGACTGACGGCGGGGTTTTGTTCGGAATAAACCGGAGCATTCATCATGTCGATATGAACATCGTGGTGATTCCCGGTGCCATTGGAAGCCTGCTCACCGGCCTCTTCTACTCAACCTTCACGCACTGGGGATTCTTCAGGCACACATGGCTGACCTTCAAGTGGATAGTAACCCTCACGGCAATTCTTTTCGGAACCTTCTATCTTGGCCCCTGGGAAACCACCATGATGGAGATCTCCGGCAAAATCGGGATTGCATCATTAACCGATCCCGCTTACCTCTACAACCAGAAGATGAACCTTGTGTTCGGAACCATTCAGGTTCTGGTGCTGCTCATCACCATCTTTATCTCCATTTTCAAGCCCTGGAAGGGGAAAAAACAGGCAACGTGAAATGAAAAATGGAGCCGCTTTCGGGATTGCTCTCAGCACCAACAGTTCCGCCATGAGCTTCTATAATCTCCTTGACAATGGAGAGCCCAAGTCCTATTCCACTCTCTTCCTGCTGTCCGGGCACCCGGTAAAACTGTTCAAAAAGGTGCTCCAGATGTTCAGAAGCAATACCCTCACCACTGTTTGCAACAGAAAACCTTACATTATCCTCATCTTCACAAGCGCTTATGGTTATTGATCCCTCAGGTGGAGTAAATCGCAGTGCGTTGGACAAAAGATTGGCAAAAACATGACGGATACGCTCCGGATCGGCCATAACTTCCGGTACTCCTTCCGGAACCGTGTTTACAAGATTCACCCGTCTGTCGCGGGCTTCTGCCGTAAAAGGATCAACACCTTCGGTCGCGAGCCGAAAAGGAGAGCAGAGCTGAATGTTCAGGTTTGCCTTACCGGACTCTATCCTGTTGAGGTCGAGCAGATCATCAAGTATATGTGAGAGGCGTTCACTCTCTTCACGCGCAGCATACAGCAGCTCGGCCTGTTTGCTGTTCAGAGTTCCGATGCGCTCTTCAAGCAGCAGATAGATTGACATTCTGAGTGAAGTAAGGGGTGTTCGAAGCTGATGGGAAACGGTAGCAATAACACTTCGTTTCAGCTCAAGCTGCTCTATAATTTGCGTGACATCCCTGAGTATCAGGGCTGTACCGGCAGGTACAGGCACTGCCTGTGGCAGAAAAAAGCTCTCCCGGTTTCCGGCAAAATGCTGGATATAGCGCTTGTTCTCAAGCGTGTCACCGCCATACTCCTGCTTTTCCTTGTTCTGCAACAACTCCGTCATCCACTCGTGACCAAGATCATGAACATTTACGCCGGGCTTCAGGCCGAAATAGTTCTCAGCGGTTTCGGTCGATACTTCAATCTCGCCGTTCTGATCAAGCACAGCTATCGGCACAGGCAGCGCCTTGAACACCTCCTGTGTGGCACTTCGTGTTCTGAGAAGCGTATCCATATCGGTTTTGCGCATCTTGCGCAAGGTCGCCGCCATATCGTTAAATGACCTCGAGAGCTGTCCGATCTCATCGTTTGATGTGGTATCAAGCACCAGATCAAGGTTCCCCCTGCTGATCTCTTCAGCAGAAGCAATCAGTTTTTTTATCGGCATGAGAATCCAGCGATGTGCCTGAAAACTGAAAAGCAGGGCAATAACGGCACAGGCCAGAATTACGGCAAGCATTGTGTTATGAGCAGATGCCGCCATGCGGCGGGCACTGTCATTGGCCCGGTTCATATTCGCCTGATTCATTTCAAGAACCTCTCCGGAGAACTGCTTGATTTCCTGAAACAGTGGCAGAAGAGTCTGGAAATAACGTTTCTGCCTTAGCGAAAGATCCTGGGACTGGTCGGTAACCAGATCAATAATCCTGGAATACTCGATGAAGAGTGCCCTGATACGCATCGCTTTCTGATGTTCGCCGGGCAGGGTAATATTGCCAAGCTCAATCTGGAGTGCATTCCTGAAGTTATTTTCAGGCAGCCGGATTGAGCTCAATCCCTCGTCATAATGACCGGTAAAAGTCAAAAGAACACCCCGGTCGATCTGCTCCAGCGACTCTTTCATTTTCTGGCACGCAATCACACTCCGATAGTTCTGCCGGAGAATGATGTCAATGGCACCACCAAGAGAATCAATCTGGCGGATAGTGAGCACGCCCATAACAAGCACCAGCACAAGCAGGCCGCTGAATCCGAGTATAAGTTTCTGCCGTATCCCGATCATCATGAGCCTTTGTTACTGATACGAGTTGCGGGTGCGGAGATAAATGGTCATACCTTGATCGGTAAAATCACAAAGGGAATGCCGTGCACGTAAAGGTTCCGCTGTATGGCAAAAACCGTATAGTTGTGCAGCCAGCGATCCATCAGGGACTCTTTGCTGAAGACAAGCTGACCTCCGAAAAAGACGATATCCGGATACTTTTCAGTAATAGCCGGAACAAGCTTGTTGACTTCGTCCACCACATCCGTCCCGATGGAATAGTATGCTTCCGAATAGTAGCCATGCGCTTTCATATAGTCCATATATTTGGATGTCTCGTTGCGAACAAAACTGCCGAGATGGTCAATTTCATCCGCCCCCTTGAAGTTTCCGGCATCAATGGAACCGATTTCAACAAACACATAATTTTTGTAGCTGTTGCCAAAGAGACGGAAGACGCTGAAGAGCGTATGCAACCCAAGTCCGTTAAAACCATTCACCAGTATCGCTGCGGTTTTGCCCTTCGGATCAAAAACAGGGTCCGGAGTGGATTTATCACGCTCTTTGTCGTGAACATCCGACCCCGATAGCACTGCCGCTTCAACAATTACTTCAAGCCGTTTCAGCGAATGAGCGGTTTTGTTATAGTGATTCTTGATATAAAACGAACCCAAAACCAGAATACCGGTAATCAGAATGGTCACCCATCCCCCCTCATTGAACTTGAGGACCAGAACCGAAATCAAAATAAATGTTGTCAGGGTCAATCCAACGCCATTAATCACCAGTTTCTGCAGCCAACCATTTTCTGTATCTCTTTTCTCCCACCAGTGCCTGACCATACCGAGCTGTGAGAGCGTAAAGGTTATAAACACATTGATACTATAAAGAACGATCAGAAAATCGACTGATCCATTCGATGCGAGCATCATAACAAGTGAAGCAAAACCCATCACCAGAATCCCTTTTTCCGTCACCAACCGGTCACTCAGCATGGCAAAGCGTGTAGGCAGCCACTTGTCAAGCGCCATATTTGCCAATACCCTCGGCCCGTCAAGAAAACCGGTCTGTGCGGCAATAAAGAGCAGAACTGCTTCTGAAAAAAGGGTAACCCAGACAAAACCGACCCCGTAAAAGCCGCCCCAGGAAGCTGTAATGCCTTCAAACAGAATGGCATTCATAGTCTTGCCGGGCGTGTCACGGACATCAAAAAGGATGTATGCGAGCATCAGCCCCATGACGGTCACGGAAAGAGAGATTGCCATGTACTTCATGGTTTTTTTTGCCGTCTCAACCTTCGGCTCACGCAAAACAGGCAAGCCGTTGCTGACCGCCTCAATACCGGTGAAGGTACCGGCACCAAGGCTGTATGCCTTCAGAACCAGAAAGAGCACCCCGAAAACGCCGAGGGTGTTAAATGAAGTGGCAAGCTCACGACCGGTCTCGTGATAGACCGCACCGAAGTTCCCCGCGTGGGAGAAGACCGCATAGACTATGACAATGAGGTGTGTAGCAACAAAAAGCAGGAACACAGGCACAAGAGGCATAACTGCCTCCTTGATTCCCCGAAGGTTCAGAACAAGCAGTATAGAGACTCCGAAGACGGCAAACCAGAGTTTATAACCGATGAGGCTGATGGGCAAAAAGCTGAAAATGGCATCCGCACCACTGGCAATAGAGATGGTAATGGTGAGGATGTAATCGATAAGCAGCGCACTGCCGGAAATAACTCCCATCTCGGGAGAAAGCAGTTTGCTGGCTACAAGATAACCGCCGCCGCCATGAGGAAAGAGTTCAATGATATGGGAATAACTTGATGCAATGATCAGAATGGTTATTCCGGTTCCCAAAGCCACAAAAATACCGAGTGTAGGGTGCCCCTGAAGAGCCTTGAAGGCTTCTGCGGGACCATAGCAGGATGAGGAGAGACCATCAGAGCCGAGCCCTACCCATGCAAGAAAAGCGGAGAGTGCAAGCTGATGGAATATCTTGTGATCACGAAAATCTCTTGCACCGCCGAAAAAAAATGTTTTAACCTGCCTGACTGCCTTTTTGATTGTCATAATAACAAAAAATATTTGCGCCGGTGATATGCGGTGACAAACTGCACCTCGTTATCATAATCCGGCAAAAATCCGGAACACATTGGCGGCTTAAAACGCCGTCACGTGAAAAACATAACGAATGGGTGCAAAAGAACATCTTGCAGAAAACAAGGGTATGGCAGAAAAAGCATTGAATTTTGCAAGGCGGCTTTTGGGCTCAGATGCCGTATTGCTTCCTTTTTCTCCACAGTGTAGCCTGATCGATACCGAGAGTATCGGCGGCTTCCTGAAGAGATTTGGATGAGGCGAGAATTCGACGGATATGGGTCTCTTCTATCACATCGAGGGTTATGGGATCACCAAGACTAACCGGATGCGTTTTGGCGACAATGGAGTCCGGAAGAAGTTCAATACCGATCTGACCGTTTTTACCAAGAATAACAGCACGCTCCATCACATTGCGCAACTCCCGGATATTGCCCGGCCATGAATACGTTCTTAGTGAAGTTCGTGCCTGTTCGGTGAATCCATCAAAATTTTTCAGATTCTGGGCGGCAAAGAATTGCAGCATATTCAAGGCAAGCTGTTCAACATCATTGGGTCTGTCTGCAAGAGGTGGCAGATCGATCTGGATGCCGTTAAGGCGGTAGAAAAGGTCTTCACGGAACTCCCCTTCCCTGACTGCAAGATCAAGATCAGTATTGGTTGCGGCAATAATACGGACGTCGGCTTTGCGTGTCTGAGGCTCTCCGATTCGCTCATATTCACGATCCTGGATAAAGCGGAGCAGTTTTGGCTGAATGGAGAGAGGAAGATCACCGATCTCATCAAGAAAGAGCGTGCCCCCTTCGCATAAGGTTACTCTTCCGGGTTTATCCCTGACTGCTCCGGGAAACGAACCTTTGACGTGGCCGAAAAGCTCGCTTTCGAGCAGTTCTGTGCTCAACGATGGACAGGAAACAACCCCGAATGGCTCCTCCTTTCTCTGGCTCCAGTTGTGAATTGAACGGGCAAGTACAGTTTTACCTGTTCCGCTCGGACCCCGCAAAAGCACAAGCGCGTCTGAGAGGGCAACCTGACGGGAAAGCTCTATGGCTCGCTGCATTGAAGGGTACCGGGAGGTGAAATAGACCTCCGGATGCATACGGTTCAAGTCTTCCTGTAATGAGGCAATACGCATCTCCATAGCACATACTTCGGCAAGACGTGCGGTGATCGATTCAAGCTGGTCGGGAGTGAAAGGCTTGGCAAGATAGTCCGAAGCTCCGCGTTTCATTGCCTCAACGGCCGTCTCTATCGAGGAATAGGCTGTGATGACGACTATTTTGATCCATGGACATGCATTCAGGAGTGAGCGCTCCAGGTCAAGACCGCTTTCAGTACCCAACCGGATATCAACAAAGGCAATATCAAAAACCTGCTGTTCAGCCTCAGCACATGCATCCCTTGAATTACTGACCGCCTTTACACGATGGCCGCGTGACTCCATGAAAACCGTCAGGGTTTTCCGGATATTGGCTTCATCATCGACAATCAGGACATTGAGCGATTGCATGTAAATGCTGATATGATTTGTCTATGCGTAATACATTTGAATTATAATTAAATAATGACGGATTTCGCTGCCCTCTTCGGTACAGTTTTCTTTATGAAGATGATAGCGCCGTGACCTGCTGTCCAGAAAAGAGAGCGGCCAGGTAATGGATGGACAGAGAGATAACAATCTGGTTTGCCCTTTCCCTGGCTACAATAGATTAACCCGTATCATATCAATTCCATACATATTTCAGCTCCCGGAAATTTCTCCTTGACAGACTGGATTAGCAAATCCTCTTCAAAAGTCCCGAAATCTTCAACATCAATCGGAAAATCAGCACTGTCACTACTGAGGATAAACTCAGGTTCTCCTTCGCAGTTTTTCCTCATAACTTCAACGTGCCACTTCTCCGGATGAATGGTTGTGTTCCAACGGATATGTATCTTGTGCTGTGACATTTGCCCCCTTTATCGATGATTTACAATTTTTAAAGGCCCTTGATCATCCTCAGGGCTTATCTCTTTTTCTGACCTGCAATCCAATGCCGGAGAATCTGCGTAACTTCGATTTCCGATTTCGCACTGTGCATGGCTGCCCGCCACTGGCTGTCGCCTGCCATTTTACTGATCATCCCGAGAAGCTTGATATGGCTGTCCGGACGATTGACGGGAGAGAGCATGAGAAACATGATTGTTGCTGTATTCTGTGAATCCGGATCGCAAATCCCGAGCTTGCTTACCCCGATCGCAAGGACGGTTTCGTTGATTCCTTCGAGCCGGGCATGGGGAATGGCAATCTCTTCGCCAATAAAGGTTGCACCCTGTTTTTCCCGTTCGAGGAGTGCTCTCCATGCATAATCGAACGGAATGTCGGAGTGTGTCACGCAAAGTGTATCGAGCAATCGACGGATTGCTGACTCCTTTTCGAGAACTTCGTTCCAGAGCATGATATTGGAATGAATAATCGTTACCTCACGGTCATCACTCTCCTTTGGCTTGCCCATCAGATTTGCACGAATATCAGTGAGGTATTTCGAGGAACGAAGCTTTTTTCGGCGTTCATCCGGGTGGCGGATATCGGGCACAACAATCGTAATACCATGACTCTCCTCTATCAGTCGTTTGATCATCGGACGTTTGCCTGTCAGGCGCTGCAACAGGGAGAGCCGTTCCCCCGAATTACCGACCACAATGTGACCGACCCGGTACTCCTTTGCAAATTGAAGGATGGTTGACACAATATCGTTGCCCTTGTAAATAAAAACAGTCGCACCAAGCTGCTGGGCAAGGGCAAGCGTATTGGTGAGCCTGCGCTGAATGCCGGCATCGATCATTTCAGGGCTTTCCGAAAGGCTTTGCACATAGACGGCGTACCAGTTGCGATTCAGGCGGCCAGCTATTCTTGAGGCATAACGCAGCAACGCCTCACTGTTTTCCGATCTTGAGCTCAGGCAGACCATAACCTGATCCGGGCTTGACGAGGGCTCATCCTGCAGGGGACTTCTACGGCTTGAGTCGATTTGGGCAGCCACTTCGCGAAGCGTCAGCTCTCTCAACTGCTCAAGGTTTTCCTCTTTGAAAAAATTGGTAAGTGCCGATTCCGCCTTGCCGGCAAGATAGACCTTGCCCTCTTTAAGCCGCTGCAGCAGGTCATCGGTGGCAATATCGACGTTGACCAGTTGATCAGCCTGCAGAGCGATCCGGTCGGGAATGCGCTCCTTTACCTTTACACCGGTTGCCTGCTCAACGGTTTCATAAAGGCTTTCAAGATGCTGAATGTTGAGAGTCGAAACCACATGAATGCCTGTTCCGATAATCTCCTCTACATCCTGATACCGCTTTGCGTTCCTGGAGCCCGGCACATTGGTATGCGCGAGCTCATCGACCAGTACCACCGCAGGACGACGCTTGATAATGGAATCAATATCCATTTCGGTGATTTCAATACCGCGATAGGTCAGCGCTTTGCGGGGTATGATTTCAAGGTTTTCAAGCAAAGCTTCTGTCTCTTTTCTGCCGTGCGTTTCGACAATACCCACAACGACATCAATTCCCTGTTGCTGAAGACGCCGTGCTTCGAGCAGCATCTGGTATGTTTTCCCGACGCCGGCGCAGTAGCCGAGGTATATCCTCAGGCGACCTCGCTGTGATTGCTTTATCAACCGGAGAAAACTCTCCGCTCTGCTCTCTTCCATCGCAAGTAACTCCAGGTTTTATTGTCGAGATGCACTACTGTTTTTCTTTACGGCATCGAGTTCCATATTCAATACCAAAACATTGACAAGCCCCTCTCCGGACGAGAAGATCTGTTGGCCGGTTGTTTGGCGGCGAATCACCGTTTCAACTCCAGCGAGCGTCATCCCTCTTGCTGCGGCAACCCTTGGAGCCTGAAACAGCGCAGCACGAAGCGTAATGAAGGGGTCAAGTCCGCTGCCGGATGCTGCAGCAAGGTCAGCAGGAAGAGGCCTGTTGGCGTCAGCACCATAATCCGCGACTGTTTGCACGGCACGCTGCCGTACTTCAGGGCCTGCTGGCGAGAGATTGCTTCCTCCGGCACCTTCAGCATTGTACTTGACCGCCGAAGGTCTTGGCCAGAAATAGCCTGGGCGTGTAAACGGCTGGGCGATCAACCTGCTGCCGACAACCATCCCTGACCGGTCCCGAAGCAGCGAACCGGAAGCGCTCCCGGGGGTTGCAATGCGTGCAAAGGTGAAGATGCAGAGCGGATAGAGACCGCCGCAGAGCACAATAGTCGCAAGTACGATTCTGAGCGATGCTGCAAAATCAGCTCCTGTATCCTCCATAAATGTAATTTTCATATAAGGCTCCTGTTTTCAGAATAAACCGGTGATTGATAAAATCATGTCGATAAGCTTGATGCCGACAAAAGGCACCAGAACACCGCCGACACCATAAACGAGCAAATTGTTCCGCAACAGCGCTTCAGCCCCGAGTGGACGGTATTTGACCCCCCTGATGGCAATCGGAATGAGCATGGGGATAATGATCGCATTAAATATCAGCGCTGAAAGTATGGCGCTGCCCGGTGTTGCGAGTTGCATGATGTTCAGCACGCGAAGTCCGGGTATTGCAAGCAGGAACATGGCCGGAATGATGGCAAAATATTTTGCGACATCGTTGGCGATGGAAAAGGTGGTCAGTGCTCCGCGGGTCATCAAAAGCTGCTTGCCGATCTCGATAATTTCGATAAGCTTGGTCGGATCACTGTCGAGGTCGACCATGTTTCCCGCCTCCTTGGCCGCCTGTGTACCCGAATTCATGGCAACCCCTATATCCGCTTGCGCCAGGGCTGGAGCATCGTTGGTGCCGTCACCCATCATGGCAACCAGCCTTCCCGCCTGCTGCTCCTTCCGGATATACTGCAGTTTGTCCTCAGGTTTCGCTTCAGCTATATAGTCGTCCACTCCCGACTGCCGTGCGATTTCAGCTGCAGTCAGCGGATTATCACCGGTTACCATCACAACCCGCAGTCCCATTGAGCGCAACCGTCTGAACCGGTCGGTGATTCCCGGTTTGAGCACGTCTGAGAGCTCTACTACCCCGAGCGCCTTGTTGCCATCGGCGACTACAAGCGGAGTCATTCCTTTACGGGCAACAACATCAATTATTTCCTGAAGCTCACCCGGAATCGTTCCAGCCTGATCTTTGATGTATTGTTGAACCGCATCTCCAGCCCCTTTGCGCAACTGCCGCCCGTCGGCCATATCCATTCCGCTCAGTCGGGTCTGGGCCGAAAAGGCGATCACTTCAGCTCCTGCCTGTTCAGCGGGGGCCTGCTCTCCAAGGATTGTTACTCCAAGTGTGACTATGGATCGCCCTTCAGGAGTCTGGTCACCGAACGAGGCCTCCATGGCCACTCTGGCAAGATCTCGACTGTCGACTCCGTTCAGTGGAATGAAGCTGGTAGCCTGGCGATTACCCATCGTGATAGTCCCTGTCTTGTCAAGAAGCAGGGTGTCGATATCTCCGGCAAGCTCAACGGCCTTTCCGCTTTTGGCAAGCACATTGGCCGAAAGGGCCCGGTCCATGCCTGCAAGCCCGATGGCAGAAAGCAGTGCGCCTATGGTTGTCGGAATAAGGCAGACAAGCAGGGCCACAAGGGTGGGCACTGAAAGGTTGATGCCGAAATATCTGCCGATTGGCCAGAGCGTACCCGTCACCATCAGGAATGCGAGGGTCAATCCGGCAAGCGTAACCGTCAGGGCGAGTTCATTCGGAGTCTTCTGCCGCACAGCCCCCTCGACGAGCGCTATCATACGGTCAAGAAAAGAGTTGCCTGCCGAAACAGTGATCTTCACCACAATCTGGTCAGAGAGAACCCTTGTGCCACCGACAACACCGGAGCGGTCTCCTCCGGCCTCTCTTACTACAGGTGCCGATTCACCGGTGATGGCCGATTCGTCGACCATCGCCACGCCTTCATCCACCTCACCGTCACCGGGAATGAGTTCGCCGACAGAAACAACAACCAGATCACCTTCCTGAAGGTCATCCGAATTGACTTGCGTCACCTTGCCGTCACGAAGCCTGTTGGCAATGGTGTTCTGCCGGGTGCGCTTCAGACTGTCAGCCTGCGCCTTTCCGCGAGCCTCGGCAAGCGACTCCGCAAAATTTGAAAAGAGGACGGTCAGCCAGAGAACCAGCAAAACGGCAAGATTGTAGATCAAACCACCCTTTCCCGTCAATGCGTCGTAGAGTGTAATTGCCGTTGTCAGTACGGCTCCGATTTCGGTAATGAACATGACAGGGTTTTTGGCCATGACCACCGGATTGAGCATCCTGAAAGAGTGCACAATTGCGGCTCTGACCATAGAGCCTTCGAATATCGAGGCGTTGCGTGATCTCCTCCGTTCTGTTTTACCCGGAAGGCTCTCTCCTTGTATGCTCGCAGTGTTACTGCTCTGAAGGTTATTCATCATGGTTTGCGGGATTCATTTATTGAACAGTTGTCGAAAGGTAATCGGCCACCGGCCCAAGTACGGCGACAGGCATAAAGAGCAGTGCTCCGATCAGAAGTACGCTGCCGAGAATGACGACGGCGAAAAGCGGCGTATCAATGCGAAGCGTACCAATGGTTTCCGGAACAGGTTTCTTGGCCGCCATGGAACCGGCGATCGCCAGAGGCAGAATGATGGGAATAAAACGGCCAAGCAGCATCACCAGACCGGTAGCCACATTCCAAGGCACGGTATTATCACCGAGCCCTTCAAATCCTGAGCCGTTATTGGCTGCTGCTGAACTGAACTCATAGAGAATTTCAGTGAATCCGTGAGCGCCCTTGTTGAGCACACTGCCCGCTCCCCATGAGGTAGAGGCGAAAACTGCCGTTCCGACAAGAATAAGCAGTGGATGGACCAGCAGCGCGAGCAGTGCGAGCTTCATTTCATGGGTTTCCACCTTTCTGGCGCAGTATTCGGGAGTCCGGCCGACCATCATGCCGCAGATAAAGACGCCGACGATGATAAAAATGAACATATTGATGAATCCGACTCCCACTCCACCGAAAATCACATTCAGCCACATTCCTGCAAGCGGTATCAGACCGGTCAGCGGGTTGAGACTGTCGTGCATGCAGTTGACCGAACCGTTGCTGGTCGCCGTTGTGACGGCAGCCCAAATTGCGGCTGTCCCAGGCCCGAAACGCAGCTCCTTGCCTTCGAGATTCGATACGCTCTCAATGGGTAATCCACTGAAAGCCATGGCAGGAGCGCTCTCCAGATTGAGCGCGATGCCCGATTTCAGGATCAGCAGCAGCAGCATCACGGAAAATATCACTGCGGCATGACGCATCCGCCCGGTTATGCGTCCAAACATCCATACCGTTGCCATAGCAATCAGAGGAATGCTCGTACATTCGATATAATTGGTCAGAAATGACGGGTTTTCGAAAGGGTGTGTGGAATTAGGTCCAAAAAATCCTCCGCCGTTCGTACCGAGCTGTTTAATGGCCACCATGGCCGCCACCGGTCCCCGTGCTATAGTCTGCATCGACCCTTCCAGAGTTCGTGCTGCTGCCGACCCTTCAAAGGTCATGGGCACTCCTCCGGCAACAAGCAAAAGTGCGACAATAACCGAAAGCGGCAGAAGAATGAACAGGGTTGAACGGAGCAGATCGCGGTAAAAGTTACCAATAAGCGTGTTTCCGGCAAAAGACCTGGCCAAAGCGGTAAGGCAGGCAATGCCTGTTGCCGCCGAAACAAACTGTAGCCACGTCAGAGCAAAAAGCTGGGAGAAATAGCTCATCGAAACCTCTCCTGAGTAGTGCTGCAGGTTGGTGTTGGTCACGAAAGAAGCTGCCGTATTGAAAATCAGACTGGCTTCCAGAGCCCCCTTGCCGTCCGGATTGAGTGGAAGCAAATGCTGAAGAGCGAGCATGAGGACAACGGCTCCGAACATGATGGCATTGAAGGTCAGCATGGAGAGCAGATATCCTTTCCACTCCTGTTCCCTGTCAAGCATCCTTCCTCCGGTTTTTCTCAAAAGAATTGCCAGCAAACCATCACTGGATTTTTCCGGAGGATTCATGACTGCTGTCATGAACCGGCCCAGCGGCCATGAAAGCAGAACAGGCACGGCAATAAAAAGCAAAAGCATCACTATTTGCATACAGGACTCCATTAAAATTTTTCAGGTGATACTACGGCGATCATCAAATAGATCGCACAGGCAAACAGAACAGGCAAGATGAAATACTCCATTTTAAAAACCTCCGGATAGTGGGTGAATTAAGGCCGCAAGGCCGAGTAAGAGAAAAAAAATCAGTAGCCCCAGATAGATCGCCTGATAGGTGTTCATGTTCATACCGCCTCTTTTTCGTTGAGAATACTCTTTTTTAAAAGCTGGTGTTTATGGAGAGGTAACGTGAAGCTGAAGCGGGACCCTTTACCGGGATGGCTTTGTGAAGAAACGATTCCGCCTTGCGCTTCAACGAGCTCCTTGACAATGGCAAGTCCCAGTCCGACTCCTGATCGTTTATCCTGACCGGGAGCCCTGTAAAACTGCTCAAAAAGGTGCGTCATGTGTTCAGATGCAATTCCCGAACCGGTATCTTCGACGAAAAACCGGACAAACTCCTCTTCCAAGGCGGCTCCTGCCGTCACACTGCCGCCCGGCATGGTAAATCGAAGGGCATTTGAAAGCAGATTGGCGAAAATATGCCGTACCGAAGAGGCATCGGCAACGACATCGGGCAGCTCATCAGCAGTGAGTTCGGTGAGGGTGACATTGCGGTCTTTCGCTTCACCGAGAAAAGGTTCCATGCCTTCCCGAACAAGCACTGATGGCTGCACCGGACGGGGTTCGAGCTGTCCTTTGCCCGATTCGATGCGGTTCAGATCAAGCAGATCATCAAGCATTTCGACCAGCCGTTCACAATCCTCCCTGGCTCCGACCATCAATTCGGTCTGCTGCACATTCAGCTCCCCGACCTCTTCCTGCAGCAACAGGTGAAGTGACATGCGCAAAGAGGTCAACGGTGTTTTAAGCTGATGCGATACCGTCGATAACAGTCCCCGCTTCAGCTCCTGTTGTTCATGCAACTGCGTCACATCACTGATCATCAGAATCGAGCCGGTGACATCACCTGATTCAGATACGATCGGTACGGAAACAGGCTGAAAGAAATACTCTTTGTTGCCGACAAAATGCTGCACCCAACCTTTTTCCCTTAGTCCTGACGGTCCGGGATTAGAAAAAGAGTTGTCAAGAAGTTCCGACATCCAGGGAAAAGTGAGATCCAGTATTGAAACTCCCGGTTTCAAGCCAAAAAACCTGACAGCATTTTCACTCGAAACTTTTACCTGACCTTCAGAATCAAGAACAGTTACGGGTAAAGGAAGTGCCCTGAAAACATCGTCGATCAATTTGCGGCTCCGAAGCAGATTCACCATCTCGCTGTTCCGGTTCTGACGCAAAGCAATCAACATGGCATTGAACGACCGGGACAACTGGCCTACTTCATCATGGGCAACAGTCTGGAGGACAACTTCAAGATTTCCTCGACGGATCTCTTCAGTGGTTTCTATCAGATTCCTCAACGGGTTCAGAACCCAGCGCTGAATCTGATAGCCTAACAAAAGGGTGAGCAAAACACTGGCCATGCCAATCGAAAGCACCCGCCAGCGAGCTGAAATCGAAAGGTTGTGTGCGGCATTTTTTTCCGAAATCATGTTCGATTCATTCAACTCAAAAATCTCCCGGGCGATCGTTTTCAGCTCATCAAACTTCGGTAGCAGCTTTTGATAGTAAAGAGTGCGCCGCAGAGACTCGGGTTTCGAGCTATCCATGACCAAAGCGAGAACTCCAAAGTATTCTGCTGACAGAGAGTGAAGCCGTTCAGCCCGCTCTTTTTCCCCCGGCAACGTGATATTGTGCAGTTCACGATCGAGCGCATCGCTGAACTTCGCTTTATGCTCCTTCACCATCTGCACACCATTTTCATGGTTACCGATAAAGGTGTTCAATACCCCGCTGTCTATTCTTTCAAGGGCATCTTTCATATCCTGACAAGCCACCACGCTCAGGTAATTCTGCTTCAGCACAACAGCAAGGGAGCTCCCGAGCTCATCAATCTGGCGTATGGTCATAAAGCTGATGGCCGAGATAATTATCAGCATTCCACCAAGGCCGAGCAGGAGTTTCTGTCTGATTCCAATTTTCATGATCCATTGTTTATCTCTTTCAAGACAAATAGCGTGCCATACACAGGATCAAGGGAATCCGGGAGGAATTGGAAGGAAATGAGGGGTTTTCAGTATCAAAATGCACGCATTCAGATCATGCAATCGTGCATATTTCAACGCTGATGCGGAGTGGAAGAATACTCTATCGGGCAAACCGACAACAGCATCACGCTCTATCACCCATGATGCAATTTGCGATATGATTGTTTTAACCGGGTTATGCGCCAATACCCGGAACTGGTTCCACAAGAAGCGAAAGTTCCAGACTACGGGTTTTGACGCAAAGGGAGACGGAGGGAAGGATGAAATGGCCTCGCTACAAGGCACCTCAAATTAACCGGATGCTAATGATTAACGCAAATCACATTCATGTAATGAAGAGTCTTTGATGAAAAGAGACTCCTCACCGCATTCACCCGTTCGGATTCTGTAGGCTGTAGTAATCTCCGAGACAAAGATTTTGCCGTCTCCGAACTCTCCGGTTTTCGCGTGCTTTAAAATACACTCGATTGTTTTCTCCAAATTAATGTCGCGCACAACGATTGACAGTAATCGCCTGGAAATGAGCGACGTCTCTCTGATACTTCCCCGATAGATTTCTTTTTTGAATTTTGTGTCATTACCCTGTCCCGTAACCTCCCACCAGGTAAAGAAATCAATATCGATATTGTGGAGAGCTTGTTTCAACTCTTCATACTGGCTTGTCCGAATGATAGCCTCAATTTTTTTCATAGCTTTAATTTTACTCTGGTTGTAAGAATCAATAGTCAGAACCTCGAAATATCCTGATCAAGAAAATGGGAAAAAGCGGCGCGGTGGCTCGCATAATTGATTGGATCTATCACCTCCTTTTTTAATTGCTCGTAGTTTCAGAAATAATTATCAGCCAAATCGATATATCTTCTTCCTTAAATCAATCTCATCCGGAATTCTTCCTTTTTATGAGTTCTATTCTGATTTTGGTATCAGGAAATTCAACCTTGAGTGCATTGAGTAAAAGGTCCTCTTGAACAGGCCCAAATTGATCAACGTTTATGGGGAACTGAGGATCGTCACTTCCGGATAAAAGCTCATATTTTCCGTTGGCGCTTTTTTGCAAATAATCAACACGCCACACATCTCTATTCGCACGATTTTCCCAGCTGACAAAAATCATATCTTCGGCCATGTTGCATCCTTGTTTCGACTCTTTTCTCTGAAGTCACATTTTTTGCATCAACTCTTATGCCAATTATTTTTTTGTTGAATTGCAAGCACTCAGCAACGATAAATGCTCCCTTGCAACTGCATATTTCAATTATTTGCTATTTCAAAAGGTGCATTATTCAACGCTGACACGTAGGGAGGCGGGCTCCTGTAAGAAGGAGAAAGGGTTTTTCAAGAGATGATAATCCATCGGGAAGGCCGATGAGAGAGGGGGCTTATATTCCGAACTGCTTGCGTTTTCGCCAAAGAGTTGCCTTGTCAATCTCCAATACCTCTGCGGCTTCATGAACCGAGGAAGTTGAAGCAAGCACCCTTCGAATATGCAGCTCCTCGATTGCTTCCAGTTTTATTCGGTCACCAATTCTGATTTGCGGCTGCACAGCTGAAGCCATGGAGTCAGGAAGAAGTTCCTCTCCGATCATTGTCGTTGTACAGAGAATCACCGCCCGTTCAACCACATTTCGAAGCTCGCGAATGTTGCCGGGCCAGCCATAATCTCTGAAAATCTTCAGCACCTCAGGGCTGAACCCCTGAATGGCTTTGTGATTCTGGGCATTGAAAAAAGCAAGCATATTGCCTGCCACGGCTTCGATATCTCCGGATCGCTCGGCAAGTGATGGAAGCGTTATCTGAATAACATTAAGGCGATAGTAGAGATCCTCCCTGAAACTGCCCGCAGCTACCGCCGACTTCAGATTGGCATTGGTAGCGGCGATGATCCGCACATTTGCTTTCCTGGTGCGCTGATCGCCGACATGTTCATATTCCCGCTCCTGGATGAAACGAAGCAGTTTCGACTGGATAGAAAGCGGCAGATCACCTATCTCGTCAAGAAACAAAGTCCCGCCCTCGCAACCGGCAACACGTCCCGGATTGTCCCTGAGTGCGCCGGTAAACGCTCCTTTGACATGACCGAACAACTCGCTTTCCAGAAGTTCCTGACTGAGGGATGGGCAGGAAATAACACCGAATGGTTTATCGGTTCGATGGCTCCAGCGGTGGATGAGCCGCGCAAGCATGGTTTTTCCCGAGCCACTCGGTCCGAGAAGCAGGAGAACGGCATCGGAAGCGGAAACCTGCCGGGCAAGTTCTATCATCCTCTGCATTGGAGGATGAGTGGAGCTCAGTGATACATCCGGATCGTTACGGTCCAGATCGTCCTGGAGGAGATTAATGCGGAGCTCCAGTGTTCGAAGAGCCTCCACTCTTTCAAGAACAAGCTTGAGCTGGTCCGGCATAAATGGTTTGGGGAGATAGTCAACCGCTCCTCGTTTCATCGCTTCAACTGCAGTATCAACAGATGCAAATGCCGTTATGACCACGATCTTCATCCTGGGCAACTTGGCAAGAAGCGAAGAAACAAGATCAAGTCCACTCTCCAGACCTAACCTGATATCCACAAATGCAAGATCGAAAATCTGGAGCCCCGCTTCAAGCAGTGCATCCTTTGGATTTGAGACTGTCGTGACCTTGTGATGCAGCAGATCGAAAAACATCTTCATTGTTTTTCTGATGTTCATCTCATCATCCACGATCAGCACGTTCATCGGTGAAAATGTTGCCATTTTTTCAACTTGGTCCATGATGCTTTTCCTGACAATCTTTGAACAAGGCAACATAAATTATAAAAACTTCCTGATTAAAAAACCAGTTGTGGATCGTTATGGGAAATCTATTGGTATTGGTGTGAGTCATGAAACCATCAAGAGGTGCAACAGGTTAATAGAGCTATCCGGGAAGAAATTGTAAAAAGGGCGCCTCTATTTATTGTCGTGAGAAGCCAGAGTACAAGGCGGATGGAGCACAGAAACCGGAGTGTACACGTAGTACATGAGGATTTCGAGCACCACCCAACGCAGTAATCGGGTTTCGGAATAAATAAATAGAGGTGCCCATAAATTTATGGAGTGAACGATGACAATGAATGTACTTGGTTATGCGGCTCATTCCGCCCTTGATGCATTGGCCCCGTATCGTTTTGAACGTCGTGAACCCCGGCCGGACGATGTGGTTATCGAGATC
Source organism: Candidatus Chlorobium masyuteum (assembly GCF_011601315.1). Classification (NCBI taxonomy): domain Bacteria; kingdom Pseudomonadati; phylum Chlorobiota; class Chlorobiia; order Chlorobiales; family Chlorobiaceae; genus Chlorobium; species Candidatus Chlorobium masyuteum. The sequence continues at coordinate 180,336 of NZ_JAAORA010000003.1, forward strand.
CTCTACTGCGGTGTCTGCCACTCCGATCTGCATCAGGCACGTAATGACTGGGGAGGGAGCAGTTACCCGATTGTGCCGGGCCATGAAATTATCGGTCGTGTTCTGAGCGTCGGCCCGGAGGTGACCCGCTTCAGGGAGGGCGATCATGCCGGTGTCGGCTGCATGGTTGACTCGTGCAGGCATTGCGCCCCGTGTGAAGCCGGTCTGGAGCAGTATTGCCATGAGGGTGCGACCTTCACCTATAATGCTGTTGATCGCCATGATCACACTCCTACTTTCGGCGGTTACAGTGAAAAAATTGTCGTCCCGGAAAGTTTTGTCCTGAAAGTGCCCGAAGGTGTTGATCTGAAAAGCGCCGCTCCCCTTCTCTGTGCAGGGATCACCACCTGGTCACCCCTTCGTCACTGGAAGATTGGCAAGGGCAGTAAGGTTGCGGTTATCGGTCTGGGAGGTCTCGGTCATATGGCCCTGAAGCTGGCAAAAGCGCTCGGAGCCGAAGTCACGCTCTTTACCCGTTCTGAAAACAAGAGAGATGATGGACGCCGCCTTGGAGCCGATACCATAGTGCTCTCCACCGACCAACGACAGATGGCTTCGGTCAAAGGGTGCTTCGAGCTGATTATCGATACCGTCCCCTCTGTTCATGATCTCAATCCCTATATACCCGCACTCTCTTTGGACGGTACACTGGTGCTGGTCGGCTACCTTGGCGATCTGAATCCGATGCTGAACACGGTGCCCTTGATCATGGGTCGCAAATCGGTAGCCGGTTCGGTTATTGGAGGAATTGCTGAAACCCAGGAGCTGCTTGATTTCTGCGGCGAGCACGGTATCACTTCGGATATCGAGGTTATCAGGATTCAGGATATCAATGAAGCGTATGAGCGCATGCTGAAGAGTGACGTGAAATACCGATTTGTGATCGACATGGCCTCTCTCAAGGCGTGATTGCTCCTTAAAACTATCTGGAAATCATCGTCTCCACTGTTTTTCGCAGTTCGTTCATCTCAATGGTATTGCGTTCCGCGATAGATTTGAGGGGGGAATCAATTTCTGCATCAATACCTTTTTGACGAAGTGCAAGCTGGAGTGAGGTCGCCGAAACACCAGCCTCATCGGCTATCTCCTGCAATGTTTTTTTGCCGAAACCTCCGCCCTGTAATCTATGGCTTCCGGTTTCAGCAGGAGCAACAGCGGCATAAACCTCTTCAGCACTCTTTCCATTCATGGTGGCAATATCAGCAAGCGTCTGATTTTTTGAAGCGACTTTCAGCCCTGCCTTTTCCAGCTTTTTAACCAATGAGTCGGGATCGCCGCCAAGCCCCGGTTGCTCTGCAAGTTGAATAAGGGTCATGAGTTCAGCGTGCGGCACCGGAGCCTGCTTTTCCCTCCGCTCCCAGGAGTTTGCTCTTGAGTCGCCAAATTTAATGATTGCAGAAAAAGGGGGCATATCAACATGTGTTCCTATTGCGAAAATCACAGCAATAACCGTTATGGCAACCAACTCTGCTGGGCGTTTAAAACCTTCACTGCTTTTAAGTTTCAGGTAACAGAGAAACGCTTTCCAGTTAATAAAAAAGAGGTGAAAGAGAGAGAGCAAGAGAAAGGCAAACCCGAAAATAGTGTGCTGATTCTGCCATCCCCTTTTGGTCAATCCGATCATACGCCAGTCCGTCCAGTTGGCAACCCTGCCAGGAGGTGAGATGTAGAGGATAACCCCTGAAACCAGCATCATGAGCAGGGTAATAAAAAGACCAAGGCTTATAAACGCCCGCCAGCAGAATTTTTTTTTCATGGCCTGTGTAGTACCGGTTTCCATTGCGAGGTTGCGTGACACGATGAGCAGTTTGCCTTCGACTGGCGATGGAGAGTATCGACCGGCTGGTCACGCCTGTGGCATCGTATACACTGGGCGGAAGAACTCAGTTTGCTATGATCAAAGCTTGCGTGCTGTTCACTGGTTGTCGCAGCGTTTGCTGCATGCGTGAACAGCACGGCAAGAGTGATAAACAAGAGTCTGTTCACAGGATCAAATGGGTTTTTGACTCTTTTGTGATTAGGACTCACCATTTTCGTCCCATTCCCTGACCCATTCCCCTGCCCATACCCATGTTCGGGTTGTATTGATCCCATACCCACTCCGCTACGGCGCTCAACTCGGCATCCGGCAGGCGGAGAGGTGGCATCAGTCCAAATCGAGTAATTGCCTGGGGATCAACCGCTTTCGCCTTGCTGGGAGCTTTCAGATAAGCAACTATATGATTGACACCCTCTTTTTTTGTGTGGAACTGTAGATGGTATCGGTTGGAGAGCGGTATAATCGGCGGCGCGGATTTCGGTGGAGGAGCAACGGAATGGCAGACACTGCAATTCCGGTTAAAAATTGCCTCACCGCTCAATGTTGCTGCCGTCATGCTGGCTGGTGAAAGCCCCGATAAAAAACCGGACAGAACACAGATTGACATAATTTTTTTCATGATATATCTCCTTGAAATAGTGATCAGACTTTCAATTCATTGCAATCAAACACACATATCCCCCATAACCCGAAGCTCTTATAGAAACAGCATTGCAGCGCATATAATTCAACTACACCTGCCATCGGCACTGTCCTTGATCAAGAAGATCCGCTCCATCAAAAGAGCAGCTCAACTCCGGCAGTGGTCGAAGTTGCATTGTACTGGTTAAAAACATCATTTGACGAGTTCCATATCTTCTGGTACTCTCCGTACAACCGCAATTGCCGATCCTTGCCGGAAAACGATAGTGATTTTTCCAGTCGAACCCATATTCGTTTATAATCATCTCCTCTTTCAGGACTCCCCGCCACTGCGTTACCGCTGCTATCCTGTGCTGTTTCAGTGTAGTTCTTAACCGCCTGGTCATATCCCGTTCTTACCGTCACGGCATAAGGAAGTGTCCGTGACAGCATCCCTCCAAACTCCCGGCTTTCATAGCTGTACCGGTCATCAAAAAGGTCATCCGTCGAAAAATTGTCGGCAGACAATCCATTGACAGGGAGATTGCTTCCCCCGAAATTGACGCGATATTTTGCATAGAGCCTGACACCTGTCCGGTCATCAATAACGGGTGAAGAGAGCGTAAGGGAATTGACCCATTGTCCGGCATTTGCAGACTCTTTACTGCTGCCCGTTGTCACGATCCTCCGCCCCCGATAACCCTGGCGGACAACTGTCGTTCCCGCACTGAGGGGTGAGAGGTAGTGCCTGTATCCGAGTTCGGATAAGAACGCAATGTTTCTTCCGCCCTCCATCGCTATCTGCAACCCTCCATACAACTGGTGTTCCAGATTATCCATCTCTTCAAATTGATCATACCGTCTGTTGTGCAGGCTGTAACCGGTAAGCAGTGTCAAATGATCGTTCCGGGGTAATTTGGTATCCACAAATCCCGCATATTCCTGATAGTCATAGAGCTGATAATTGTCCCCGTCTATCCTTGTTTTTGCCCTTACTCCACTGCGAATCCATCCTTTATTTTCAAGATTGCGCTGCACGGCAAGGGTTATTTGAGGCAGGATATAGTTGCGATCTGCATGATCAGTGAAATTGATGGAGCTGCCCTCGAATGATGCCATGGCGCTCCATTTCTCCCAATCCCATGCATGCGCCACAGAGATCTCCGCTTCAGTAACGAGATCTTTTTCGGGAGAGCTGTTTCGAAAGACATTGCTCTCTGCGCTTCCTGAAATTGAGGCTTTGCTTTTCCAATCCGCTTCTGCTACCATTGGCCACAGCACAATAATTGCAATACTGAACAATAACCTCATAATTTTATCTGATTGTATCATGTTTTACCTTCTGCCGGATCGGCCGTTAGATCCACCTGCAGCGGAGTTCCTTGCGCCTCGTTTTCCGGCAACACCTTCATCGCCGAACATTCCGGCTCCTGATTTAGCGCCATAGGTCGCTGGCGAGCCGCCAAACGTGTTCGGATATCGCTCCCTGTTCTGAATGATATCATTGATACCATCGCAATCTTCATCAATGAACTGCAGTTTGTTCTGCATGGCACGACTCTCCTTTTGAGCGGAATTTCCGACAGAACCGGTCATTGTTGCATTCGCTGAATCACTGCCAAAAGCTGCACCTGAAAAAAAGGCACTCGTTACAACAAAAAGAGTACACCGTGATGTTTTGGTGATCAGCATTACACGTCTCCTCGTGAAAGATGTCAGGTCCGGATGTTGTGCACAAACTGCCGGACCTGAAATACAAAATACCGTACGACCTTAACGGGCAGCCTTTCCTGCTCCATGCGGCCCTGTGCCATCAAGAACGGGTGTTCCTGTCCCGCTACCTGAAACCGCACCTCTTCCGGCACCCGATCCATCCCGGGGACGCACATAGTCTGGATCCTGGCCATCAGGAATCCCGTCATTGTTTGTATCCCTTGCCCTGTCATTGATTCCGTTATTATCAGCATCAACAAAGCCCCTGTTACTGCTTCCGGTACCGGTACCGGTACCGCTTCCGCCCATACCCATTCCACCACCCGCACCGCCCCCTTGAGGACCCCTTGCATAGAGGGGATTCGATAGTGAAAGCGTGATGATTGAACCCGCTATCATCGCCATTCCAATAATTTTTTTCATGGTAACTGTTCCTTTTCATTGGTGAGTGTATTCGCTTCAAACGGCAGAGTTCGTTCTATTCCGATGCTCCACCACCTGTTAGAGTCAATTACTGTGCCAGAAAAGAGATGAGGTCTGTAAACGACAATATAATAGGCTTTTAGCGGGTAATATCCAGTAATCAGGGCCATGCGCTCCTGGCCATTGTTTCGACCATCTGGTCGTTGGTTCGACGATATAGTCGATACGGGCTTCAGCGGAGAAGAGGGATTTGAGCGGTTATTTCATGCCGTACTTTTTGAGCTTGTAACGCAGGTGCCGTTCGCTGATACCAAGGAGCTCGGCAGCTTTTGTCTGCACCTGACCAGACTCACTGAGTGCATCAAGAATTAAAGACTTCTCGAAGGCTTCCACCTTTTCCGGAAAGGTTTCTTCGCCTGACATCACCGGTTTTGAGCTCTTTGGAGACTCATTGAGCCTGACGGGAAGATCGCTTTGCATGATGGTTTCGCCGCGCGTAAGCACGACTGACTGCTGAATGATGTTTTCAAGTTCCCGGACGTTTCCGGGATAGGAGTATTTCATAAGACAGTCCATCGCCTCTCGTGATATTCCGGCAATCCGTTTGTTGTTTTCCGATGCAAAGCGACGCACAAAGCCGTCAACCAGTGGAGGAATATCTTCACGTCGATCCCTGAGAGGCGGAATTCGTATGGAAACAACATTGAGCCGATAGAAGAGGTCCTGGCGAAAGGTACCCTCTCTGATCATTGCTTCGAGGTCCCGGTTTGTGGCGGCGACAATGCGGGTATTGGCCTGGATCGGAATATTGCTGCCGATGCGTTCAAATGTTTTCTCCTGCAATACCCTGAGCAGCTTGACCTGGAGGGAAAGAGGAATTTCACCCACCTCATCAATGAAGAGCGTACCTCCTTCAGCGGTTTCAAATCGACCTTTCCTTTGCCGGTCGGCTCCGGTAAAAGCCCCTTTTTCATGCCCGAAAAGCTCGCTTTCAAGGAGCGTATCCGGAAGTGCCGCACAATTAACTGCAACGAATGGTTGGTTGTGACGCGAGCCGGAAAAATGTACGCTTCGGGCAATCAACTCCTTGCCTGTACCGGTTTCGCCGGTAATCAGCACTGAAGCATTGCTGTCGGCGATCCTGCCTGCCACATTGAGCACCTGGCTCATCGCACTGGATTCAGCTATGATTCCATCAACACTGAAACGCTCGGTGAGTTGCTGACGTAGCAGGTGATTTTCACTGATAAGCTGTTTTCGTTCAACAATATTGCGTATCAGCACCTGCAAGCGGTAGAGGTCGATCGGCTTGGTGATGTAATCGGCAGCTCCAAGTTTCATGGCATCGGTTGCTGATTCCACCGTACCGTAGGCAGTCATGATGATAACCTGTATTGAGGGATTTATCTCCTTGATGGCTTCAAGAAGTTTTACCCCGCTCATGCCGGGCATCCTGAAATCGGAGAGCACGATATCGACCGCACTGTTCCGGATGTTCAGAATTGCCTGTTCAGGGTTAGCAGCCTTCAGCACCCGGTAACCCTGCTTGGAAAGAAAACCCGCAAGGCTCTCCAGTTGCACCGGCTCGTCTTCGACCACCAGAATCGTATAATCCATTATCTCGTTCCGTTTATGTTGCTGACAGTAACCATTCATGACCGGGGCAGCACGATTCTGAAAATGCTCCCCCTGTTTTCAAGACTTTCGACTTCAATAACTCCCCCGTGTGACTGGACAATCTGGTTGGCTATGCTCAGACCCATTCCGGTACCATCCTCCTTTGAGGTAAAATAGAGATTGAATATCTGAGAGCGCAACTCCTCGGGAATTCCCCGGCCGGTATCGGCAACCTCAATGAACGCATTGCCGTTGCGCTGACCTGTCGTGACGGTCACTTCCCCACCCGGCTCTGTCGCTTCGACTGCATTCCGGACAAGATTGAGCAATACCTGCTGCATTTGAGCCCTGTCGATAGCAATTTGGCAACCGGAAAAAGCTTTCAGCGTAAAGCGCACTCCCACAGTCTCGGCTTCACCCTCCAGTACGGGTCGGTATTGCGTAATAAAATCATCCAGATCTGTTGGCATCAGCATGAGCTTCGGAGGGCGGGCAAATTTCAGGAATCGCTGGATGATGGCATTGACCCGGTGTACTTCGGAAACGATAGCTCGAACCAGATGATGATACTCCTCTCTCTCTTCAGCCGGAGAAAACTCCATGTCAAGCCGCTGCCCCAGAACACCGATAGCGTTGAGCGGATTGCGGATTTCATGTGCCACCCCGGAAGCAAGTTCACCCATGGCGGTGAGTTTTTCCTGACGCTCGATCACCCGCTGCATTGAGCGCTGTACCGTCATATCCCGCAACACGACAAACGCCCCGTCAGGGTAGTTCTCCGTACCGTTGATCATACTGAAATGTCCTGCAAGGATGAATTGAGTGTTGTTGATGCGGCAATCGAACTCTTTGGTGCTTGCCGTTATCTGGCGGTTCATAAACTCCATGATCAATTTTCCACATTCGGGAAAAATAGCACTGAGAGAGTTGCCGATGGCACCGGCCCCTGTTATGTTTAAAAGTTTTTCTGCTGAGCTGTTGAGCAGGGTAATGTTCCCCCCCGTGTTTACGGCTATGACTGAATCCGCCATATTTTCGAGAATGGAGGAGGAGAAGAGCTTTTCACCAAGCAGGGCATCCTTGACCCTCAATTCATTGCGTCGTGTAAGGATAAGGTTGAATACCGCCAGACCTCCTATGGATGCAAGACCCAGAAGCAGTATAATGCGGATTTGCAGCTTCTCTGCCGCCTCCATAAACGGATCGGTTTTCAGTCCGATGCGAAGCAATCCGAACCTGCTGCCCTGGTAGAAAAACGGTTTAATCACCTCAAAAACCTGTTTGCCATTGAATGTGGTAAACCTTGTGGTCGATCTCTTCTGTTCAAAAGCTCGCGACAGGATCGGGTCAGACTGTATGGTTTCGGCTTCGGTTACATTGGAAGTCGCGGCAATGATAGCAGAGGAGTCCTGCCAGATGATATAGGCAATCCCGGCAGCATCAATACCTGTTCGCTGAATAAGTCTTCCCGGCCCGATCTGCTTCTGCATGGCGAGAAGCCTTGTTACATCAACATTGCCGACAATCGCACCACCCCGCCGTCTGGCAACGGCAACGACCAGTCGGGGCCCTTTGCCGGATTCACTCTCCCTGATTCCGAGGTTGATTACCTCTTTTTTTCCGGAAAGGATCGGCATGAGCTGACTTGCTGGTTCACAGTTCCGAAAAAGCGGTTGGTGATCGGGCGGTGTGTTCCATGCAATTCGATTACCGTTACGGTCAACAATAGTGATCCGGTACATTCCGCTTTTACCGGCAATTTCAGTAAGATTTTCGGATGTTAACGCTTTCTGGCTGTCCATGCGCTCTATCAGTCGCAACTGATCAGCAAGCCCGCCGGTGATGAGACCGTTGATCTCGTTATAGCCGATCAGTGCTGTTTCTGCGCCTTCGGTAAGAAAATGAATCAGCAGTGATGACTCCTCGTGCATCAGGTTCTCAATCTCTTCCATGCGGGCTTTATAGTGCAGAAAGGCAGTAGCGGAGAACGCCATGACCAACAAGAAAAACATCCCTGCAAGATAGTTTGGCGGGATTGGCAGCGGATGCCACTGTTGTTTGTTCCTGCGTGTCATGCGTATCGGTATTGTTGCATTACCTCATCCATCCGTCACGGTTAACTTGATGCTCCGGCAAACAAAGCAATCACCACACCAAGCCTGAAAAATCCCGGCAGCACCGCTATACATCCAAAATAGTATAGCTCCGATCACTGCCCGCCTTCAGGCACCAGTTACCCAAAGAGCCCGCGAGTTGATCATTGCATGCTATAAAACAATATCGTATTATTACTCTGACAACTATGTAATTACTACAGATCGAATCTCACTCAACCCTGAACAGTGAACTCCAATGCAGAAAAATGTTGGTCAAACAGATAAAATAATCCGGATTGTTATCGGGGTTGCCATTATTGCCGCAGGAGTCATCAATCAGTCGTGGTGGGGAGCTGTTGGCGTTATACCGCTTCTGACCGCGTTTACAGGATTTTGTCCGCTCTATACCCTGATCAAGACCTCTACCTGCGGAAGTTGCGGTTGTGGTGATAAACCAAGGGACAATAGCTCATGCAAGCCCTGAAGCGTGCATGAGGCGGACCGGGAAGAAACTTTGTGCTGCCCGTCAATCCTTGACGCATCGAACTGAAAAGCCAATATTCTTGTTGGCCATCCCTCTCCTCAGAGCCGCATCGTAGTAGCCGAGTGACCGGCCCAATGCACTGCTTGCCCCGGATTCAGTTGAAGACCATAGTCTGCTGTATTCACCCGGCGGCATAAAGTATCCGTCATTATCCCGTCTGGCTCCACCCGGAAGAGCCTCAAAGCCGCTTTTACCGGCAACACTACCCTGCTCTGCCCTCCAGAGTGTTGCCGATTTTATAGCTCCGCCGGCATTTTCACTTCCGCCAAGCAGCTCCCCGAGCTTGCTCCATTCAGCATCGGAGGCTACATGCCACCCCTTCGGGGCAAGACCTCTTGGATCTTTAACCGCATACCAGTTATAGAGTTTACCGTAGATTTTTCCATTTTCAAGCCGGTTACTGTTGTAACACCACGCTCCTGTTTTCAGAAGCGCCCACGCTTCGGGATCCTTCACTTCAGGAATTGCATCACCATTCCGGTAGTGTGCCACATCAAGATTTTTACCTGTCCATACCATCGATCCAATCTGAACAGCACTGTAGCTGTTTCCGTCCTGATCAACCACCTTTTCAGGACGGCTGCTGCAACCTGCCAGCAAAAGCAAGAGAGTAACCAATCTGGTTACAGAAAACGCCCCTGATCGGCAAAGTGTTACACCGTTACTTGTTATCACCGCCATAGTTTTAATGGTTTATAGTAGCCTCCACTGGCGAACATTCGATCACCTCTCCACGCTCATCAAGGCATGCTGTGCGGCTGCTTAAAATCTCCCGGCTTTATTATAACCGTATGACCATAATAAAGCAACCGGCCAAAAAGGTTAATGCTTGAAATCAAAATAAGTGATCCTGACGTTCCACTTTTGGCCTTCTCCGTTGAAAAGAGCGCGGGAGAAAAAAACGGATCGCGTTTACATATTTGCGAAAGGCGACGCTTTCCGCTATACTTTTGTGACAACTGTTTATTTGTTTTCAGGAGGATGTCGTTAATCATTAACTCCCGATACCATGAAAAGTTTTCTTGCTGCTGTCAAGCACGGTGAAAAGGGATTTGCGATTAAAAACTCCGTGTTTCTCCCCTTTCACTGTGAGATCATCACCATCTGGATTGGGAAGGAGATGTCGATGCTGTCAACACCTGACCAGATAACCGATCTCTGTGAATCCGGGCTTCTTGGTATCCGCACTGGGGACTCCTATACCAATCTGGTGTTCCGGAAATGGGGTAATCTCGCCAAAGAGCTGGGCCATGACAAGGGGCATATTATTCTGCAGGCGGCAGAAAAAGGGTCCGATATCTTCAACAGTGAAAATCTCCATTACATCCGCATCAGTTTTCACGATCATCAAAAAGAGCTCTCTCTGGAGATCATCGATAATCCTCTGGATCTTTAGTTTGCCATAACCGGATTCCAGGGTTCGCCCTGCATGGCATGGCCAGCGTCACATTGGCTGCCGGTAAAAAAAAGCGTAGAGAAGTAAAAATCAGCGTTATACAACCATGAAGAAACAACTGCAAGACATTATTGACCAGATCGAATCGTGCAGGTTCAAAACGGCTTATGAGGCCCTGAAAGCGATGAGTACGGACCCGTCGATTTCCGAGGAGCTTGTTGAAGTAGCTGAACTTGCAAGAATCGAAATAGGAGTAACCGAGAAACGCAAAGAGCTGGAACCGAAGGGCGGATTTTATGCAAAATGCGCGGTATTGAGGTTGCAGGGAGCTCTGGGCGATCCTGATGCCGCTGAACGGCTGCTGCTGCTGAAAGAGCAGATGAACCTTACGCTGGACGCGCAGGTAAACAGCATGAACTGACACAAAGCGCATCGCGATTCCCCGATTTGGTGCCCGAGCTTACTGCCCGGAGTTTACGCTTCCACTGCCCCCTGGCAAAGGGAAATAATCAAAAATAATTTGTAATTTTTACGATCAAGGATAAAACAAAGAACAATTTACCCTGTCAGCTGTTACCCTCTTTGTTAACCAAAAAATCAACATCATGAAAAAAGCAGCTCTTTTTGTGACCACGGTTTTCTTCGCACTCTCTCTGTTTTCACCGACGAAAACCTTCGCTGTAAAAAAAGATGATAAAAAGGTTACGGCAAAAACCGAAGTTAAGGCTGTGAAAGCTGAAGCGCCGAAACCTGCTGAAAAAGCCGCTGTTAAAGCCACCGAAAAGCCTGCCGTCAAAGCCGATAAAGTCACTACAGCCAAGCCAGTAGCAAAACCTGCCGTCAGCACTGCGGCACCAACAAAAAAAGATGGCACTCCCGACATGCGATTCAAGGCCAACAAGGAAGCAGCCAAACCTGCCGGACCGACCAAAAAAGACGGAACCCCCGACATGAGGTATAAAGCAAACCAGAAATAGATCAAGACTGCATCAAATTACAAAAGCCATCCGGGACTCTCCTTCCGGATGGCTTTTGATTTTCAGATCAGCAATTTGCTTCTTGGGACGTGCCCGTGTCTATGCGTAGACCCCGGCATTGCGTTCGGGATAGCTTTCGTAGACATGCTCGAAAAGGGCGGAGCATTTCTGGCGGTAGAGTTCCGGTGTGTAGGCTCTGGGGAGACCGTAGTCAAGGGTATCTTCGATTGCAAGTTTCAACTGTGAGCGGGCCTCGATTTTGTGGCGCCAGTTCAGTACAAGCAATCCCTTGAGTCTTGCAAGCAGTTCACGAGCAACCTTTTTGACCTCATTGCGCTCCTCTGCAGTGAGTTCTGGTGCCGGACGGGTAAGGATGTCGAGAATAACCAGCTCCTCTTCGCTCATATTTTCACGTACATGGCGCTCCTCTTCGTCGTTCATGCTTTTTGAAAGATTCACCAGCTCCTCGAACAGCTCTTCAATGTTGCGGCTTCCGGCGTTATAGCTCTATCTATCAGCTGTTCGAACTTCTCGGCAAAGTCAGCTCTTGTTCGATTCAGTCGAATCATCTTTTCGAGTTGAGCGCGAATTGCAACCTTGAGCACTTCGAGATCGCTGTTTTTGTGCTTTGACTGCTTGAATCGTGCTGCCAGCGCCTTGAAGTTGATTTTGGAGAGGTCAAGCGGAGGTGGCCCTGATTCGCGGATTGCATGGCCGGTTATAGACTGGTCGAGCAGGCTGTTTATGGCATTCATAACCTCAGAGATATCCGGAGGACGGATTATGCCAACAAAGATGTCGCGATTTTTGAAAATAATTATTCCACCATATCCGGGTTCAGCACGACTTCCCGGAGAACATTCCATTGCTTGACAGGTCTTGATCCCCATCGTTCTGGATATTCCGTATGAGCCTGACACATCGTCGCATTTCTCTGCTCAAAAATTGCTGCTGCCCGACCTGTTCGCATCTCTTCGGGTGTGATATAGCCAATCGATGAATGCAGATGTTCGGTGTTATACCAGTGTACAAACAAAGCCAGCCATTGTCGTGCATGATCCAGACTTTCAAACCGGCCGGGATAATTCACCCGGTACTTCATTGTTTTAAAGAGCGATTCGCTAAACGGATTGTCATTGCTTGTTCTTGGTCGGCTGTGTGATACTTCAACCTTGAGTTCCTGAAGCAACGCCATGAGCGTAATGCCTTTCATCGGGCTTCCATTGTCTGCATGCAGGGCTCTGATCGTTATCTTTCTGCCTTTCAGAGTTCTCTCGAACAGATCCCTGCTGTGCCTGCCGCTTTCTTCTTCATGAACAGCCCAACCGATGATATTCTTGTCGAAGATATCCATGATGACATAGGCATAGAAAAACAAACCCTTAACCGTACGGGCCATATAGGTTATGTCCCACGTGTATACCTGATTCGATGCTGTTGCCTTCTGTTCCGGCGGTTTTGCATGTCTGCTGCGCACTCTCACGTTGCTCCGATGATGCTGCAGGTTTCGTTCTTTGAGCACTCGGTAGAATGTCCGTACCGATGCCAGATAACAGCCATCATTGAGCAGCAGGGCGACAATCTCATACGGGTTCTGATCACGAAAACGCTTGTTGTTACACTGTTCTATGATTGCATCACGAATGTCCAACGAGATCTTTCTGACAACCCGTTTCTTTGATCCTTTGCGTTGATCCTGCAATGCTCCATGTTTCCATCGCTGCAGGGTTCGCAGAGAGATACCGACAACCTCGCACGCCATATGATATCTGGCACCATTGCAATGAGCTTCGTCAATCAGGGGAATGATCTCCAGCCGGTGTGCTTCGAGGATCAGTCGTCCTTTTGGCCCTCCATAAGTTCGTCCAGTTTTTTTTTCAAGAGGAGCAGGGCTGTGCTGCCTCAGCAAGGGCTTTTTCCTTTCGCTGAAGCTCCTTTTCAAGCTCTTTGTTTCTCTTCTTTAAGGCTTTAAGCTCCTGATCCTTTTTATCGTTTTTATTGTCAATCATCTCCCGGATTTCCTGATCCCAGATCGTTAAATGTTCTGAGTGCAGGCCACGTTCTCTGAGAAATCCGCCCAGTTGTTCATTATCAATGCCGGCAGCCTCAAGCACCAACTGGTATTTCTCTTTCGGGGTCATGAATCGTGGGCTGCTCTCCTGGCTGCCATCCGGTAAGATACCCGATTCACTCTTCTTGATCCAATTCCGGATTGTCTGATCATTAATGCCGGTTTCTTTGCTTACCTCGACGATACTTCGCGCTTCAGGCGGCAAGACTTTTTTCAGTACACTTGACCTCACTGCTCGGGAATATCCCATAATTCGCCTCCTCGGTTGAAGCGACATCTATATTAACACATAGGGGAGGATTCGGATTAAGCTTGGTGCGGATCGCTTCAGCAAGTGTCGCCAGGCAAACTCTGCTTTGCTGGGTAGGGTTTCACAAAACCTTTAAAATCGGATGCTATCAACGTTCAAACTCTGAAAGGTGCAGTCCAGCGCTCTGCAATCCTTCGGCACACATCTCATCGATCAAATTTAAAGCCCGCTTTCGCATTGGCATGGCTTTCAACTGAGCATAAGCGCGAAAAACAAGCTTTCCAACAGTCATTTCATCCCCAGCTATTGACGTACGGATGTCCCGTGCTTGCTCTGAACATTTCGCCACGAACATTTCGCAAATATCGAGAATTGCTTCCGGTACACGCTGACGAGTCGCTTCAAGCGCATGCAGCAAGAAAGTAGGTTCTTCGACAAAAGATTGGCTGACCAAAAAAGAAGTAATTAACTCATTATAATCAGCAAGTGATAGTTCTGGATCGTGCCATAAAATCCAAAAACAACGAGCAGCTTCTCGCCGAACGATTTCATCTCTATCATTAAAAAGTCGTAACAAGGCCATTTCACACCATGACCGGCAATTTATCTGGGTAAGGTTTTGTCTCGCAATCTGCGCTGCTCCAAGGCGAGAAGAAGAATTGCCCATCAAAGCTAATTCTGAAAGCTCATCAAGACTCGGATGATAGATTCGTGCCAAACAGGCCAATCTTCCACCAGCCTGCATTGCCTCCTTGTTTTCCGAAATAAGCATTCGTTCAATAATATCACGCAAGTCACCCGCATACTGTTTCAAACATTGAGCTAAAAAGCGTTCTACGTGGGGCACAGTCAAAAGAATATCATCAGCGTCAAGAAGTTGTTTAAATAACACTATAGCACCCACTGGATCATGCTCCGCAACAGCAAGAATTGTGGACGCCGAACAAGCTCGAACGGCGAGGCTTGGATCGCAGACACACAGCTCGATCGTGTGTTCGAACACCGTCAAGTATTTTGTGTCATAAAATATCAGACCACTAATCACGCCAAGAGCATGTCCACGAACTGAGTTTATTCCCCTGAGTAACAAATCATCTTCATTCGTATCACTCGGCTCTGGATCAGGATGCTCCGTCGCCATCGTTTGAATAAAGTGGATTGCATCATCGGGAAGAAAGATCCCTACGATTGTTCCAAGCAAGTCAAGAGCAGCCTTTAGACTCTCTGTATGTCCAGAGTGAAATACACGTCGTGCTCCCTCAATTTTAAGTAGTGGATCAACAGAATCTTGCTTCAGCCCATATAGGACATTCATGAAATAGCTCGCGTTAGTATTCTGCGGAAACCGGAGCGCGAGGAGTGCGAACCGAGCCGGATTCTGAACAACGAATTCTCGCAAAAGAATAGCCAACTCGGATGCACCACCTTGCTGTGAGTGTTCAAAGTCGAAGTCTCTCTCTTCATTGTTATACTTCGCAATAGCTTGCAGCCATTGTTCATCAGACATATCTTGCGCTTTCTCTTTAGGAATTGGCGAGACGTCACCACAACAGCGAGGAGTAATTGATGTCTTTGGACAATCGCCGAACTTCACCTGCCACTCGGCAAGCTGAGAGCGCAATTCAGCACTAATTCGGCATGGAGCAAGTGCCGAAGCTAACTCATAAGCTGATTGTCCTTGATATGGTAACCCCTCAGTAGAAAGTTCATAGTGTGAAGTGAATGAAAGAATCGCTTTCTCAACTTTTTGAAAGCATTCCTCAGAGCAATATGTGGAACACTTTTCAACGAGGGTGCGAGTAGCCAAAATTGGATTATTCGAAAACCCGCAATGAAAACGTTCCGGTTCATCTGCCAGCAGATTCATTGCCTCCTCTGCAAATATCTTCGGTGCAGCAAGAAGGGCCGTCAAGAGAAAATTGTTGGCAACATACAGTCGGCTCTGACTAAGCGAGGTAATCAAAGGCCTTAAAGATTCAGGATTGGTGGAACCAATTTGCTCAATCGCCATTTCACATGACTTGAGATATGCTTCTTTGAGAGTGATGTACTCAAAACTGAAACGCATTGACCAGATTCTATCCCGCAATAAGCCACCATGATCAGCATTCTTGAAGGATTCAGATGCACGAAGGATGGCAGGCAACAGATGTTCAAGAAAACTTTGCGGTGCCGCTGTTGCACATTTTATAAGGTTATCTCCACCAAATTGATCTTCAAGTCGCAAATATTGTTTTTCTCCTTCCGAAACAGAAATTTGAGCAATGACAACTTGGCGGTCAAGCCAATGTGCCGCAACTTCCGCATACCACGCTGCCCGATCTTTCGCAAGGCTGTAAAGAATACTCCAGAATGTAGAGTTTGATGCAATCGGACCACGTGCATTATCGAGCGTTCCATCGTCCAAAAGCTGCAAGAAAAGATCAAATAAACGCCGACTCTTGCCAAGATGCCCCCCTACCCATTCCATAATGTAGCGAAGCCGATTTTTCCACCTGTCAACTCGTCCAACAAACGGTTCAAGCAACTCAGCCACACGGTCACCATGAAATTCTGATTGTCGACGCAAATAAAAAGCCATCTGGTCTTCCAGCCACTCCTCTCCAGATACGAGCCAACTTGTGATATATCCAAGCCTGTCAGCCACATCGAATAAAGTGCGAGAACCAATGAAAGCAGCCAATGCACGGGTAGCGATTCTATTATTATTTTGAACGCTACTCCGGCGAATCGCAAACTCAGTTTCCAAATATGGCAAAAGAACGTTGAACTCCTCATCTTGTGGGTCGGGAAAAGCCGCGATAAGCTCCAGTACAAGCAACTTCAAATGCGATCGGATATGAGGACTGGCAAGCGCCTGTCCGGTGTTATTAATGTATCGAGAGAAGTCATCGTCCCGCAAATAAACAAGAACTTGCCGCAACTGTGCTCGGCGAAACAGCTCCTGTTGGTCGTTCTCTAAAATCGCAACAAATTCAATATCACCAGCAGCGACATTCCGGGCAAAACAGTAATCGAAGAAACTTTCATGGCCAAACCCATAACGTTTTCCCTCAACGCTAAGTACCCCTTCAGCAACCATCACGTCGAGAAACTCCGGTGAAAATTCATCCAGTCTCCCTTTTGGCACAGAAAGCTCCTCACTCAGGCTCATCACTTTCGTGAGTTTTGCAATAACTTCCCCCCACTGCGCTGAATCTTGTGTCCGTCGCTCATTAACTGCGCGGCGTTTGGTATCCCAATACCGGTCGAAAAGCTCCTTTTGGGTAATAAAAGTTGGTGCGTTTTCTTTCCCTAATCCTGAGTCAATAAACAAAGCAAGATTCTGCGGAAGCCTTAGAAGATCGATTTGTTTGGTAGTAAGTTTTGCGGGCTCGCCTCCATCAGCCTGAATTTCATTCCTAACTTCTTCATCAGACAGAAGATCTAACAAAACTGGAGATTCGTTCGCTGGCAATAGCCTTCTTATTCTGCTGTCATTATCGAAGTCAAACTGTCGGCAGGCCATCAAGAGATGAATCTGGCGCGATACACGCATACCCCGTACCTCCTCGGCCAAGGCCGCAACAACTTCAAAAAAGTCTGGATGCCTGCCAGAGGTTGCGCTGACAAAATCAAGTTGATCAATTAAAAGAACTACTGCTTGACCAGGATTACACTGCGAAAGCACGATCGCTGGAGATTCGGGAAGATTAAGTTTCTGGCCAAGTGCTTCGGTAGATGCAACGGGTTCAATGCGATCAAGGCGAAAGGCAAGAACGGGAATACCGATGGCAACCAACCCCTCAACCACCTGCAATAAACCAGCACTTTTCCCTCCACCTGCAGAAGCTGTAACCAGTATATCAAGGGATCGCTCGCTGGATTTAATCTTCTCAAAAACATCCGTTGCGGTTTGGCGCGTTATACTCCTTCCTCTGATAAGCTTGGCTCGCTGCCCTGCGATATAGGTCTTAGTTATGCTTTGCAAGGAGTCGCGAAGCTCTTTGCTAACAGGCAATGAGCGCGTAGTAATGCCATGTGATTCGAGATGTTTGAGGATATCGTCTGCTGTTAACTTTCGATGGACGCTTGAGGTGTAAAGATCCCGCAGGATAGCAAGTGCTGTTTGAGGAAACCCCGTGAACGATGCTTTGAATATCGGAATCAAAAGTAATTCAAGAGTTGATTCGCGGGCACCTTCTACATTTACTTGGCGCAAAAAAGCAAAGACATCCTTGCTCTCAGAAGCACCTAAATACTTTTCAAGCTCATCAAAAGGTTTTTTCCAACACGCAGCAGCAAGAAACTTATATTGAAACTCTGACCAGTCCTGCGCATCTCGTGCATTTTCCGAAAGTCCTCGAAGATCAGGCGCATCAGTGATGGACGCGAAAACACATGATTCACCAGCATTGGCACGCTGCCAAAAAAATTTAAGAATTCCTTCCGTTTTAAGGAGTTTGAGTGACCAAGTCTTTTGGCTTAGAACTTGCCGCTTAGCCTGCCAGTGTTCCTTGATTCCAGCGCTCTCAAGATAGAACTCAGCACCATCAGTCCCCGGTTCCTCAATGCGGATAGCATCAGCTTGACCTCCAAGCACCTTACTCATTCCAACGACACCCCAGAGCGCTTCGTGTATGTTGCCAAATTTATCTGCGGGACCGCCCGGTAGAGTGCTCATATTATTCCGGGATGCCTGAGTTTATAACTGAAGCACTGAAAAAAAAGATCAGAAAAATAAGGCCAAGAACCGGAGCGGAGTACTCCTGCGCCTTCAGGCCGGAGTTGGCACGGTACTGATCGGCAGCAGCCCATAAACGTTTTTCAAGTGCGGAGGTAGCTGTATCTTTTTCGGCAGGGGCAATCCAGTGCATGGTGTCTCGAATCAGTTTGCAGTGACGGGCGGCTAAAAGAGCCGCAAACATATCAATAGGGCTTCTTCTCTCCTTTTGAAAGTATAACAAACTATTTCAGGCCATCAAAGAAAACCTCAACCGATAACACACAGGAACTACACAGCAAACCACACCAAAACCTTACAGTAGCGTTTAACAGCAAAGACAAAACATTCTGCGCCTTTTTCCTTAACCCGGTACTTCTGAAGACAACAGGTGGGGTAACCTGCAACTCTGGCAGTGACTCTGGCTGTTGCCTACTGGTGCCGTGACTTGTCCGGTGACCTGGTCCCGACTGGGCCCTTGACTGGGCTTGAACAGGGAGATGTTGAATTCCTATATGCTCCCTGCTTGTGCGGTACATGTGCGGCGCATATCTGTAGCTTGCGGGGTACATGACTGGTACATGTCGGGTGCTTGCGGAGAGTGCTGAACCGGAGGGGCATTCCTTACGAAAATTCCTGGTCGAGACGTTCCTTGAGAAACATCTTCAGGAGCGACTGGTAAGGTACATCGCGCTCATTGGCAAGCACCTTGAGATGATTGAGCATCGGTTCCGGCAACCGGAGTGATATGGTTTTCATGGTTGGCTTCAGATTCGGAAACAGTGCCTTTCCGGCCTTTTTCCAATCCACGAATTCAGTTGAATCATGTATTGACCAGAACTCCTGCTCCTCCGCTTCACTCCTGAATTCAGGTATCGCTTTTTTCCCGTTTTTCATAAATATCCTGCTCATTTTTGTTCATACTGCGTGCCGAAATAACTCTTATCTGATCTTTACGCACAGTAAAAACCAGAAAAAGAGGTTTTCCTCTCTCCGTTTTACCCAATGCAAAAAAACGTTTTTCCAATCCAGAATGTTTTTGATCATCAGCCACGACCAAAGGCTGATTAAAAAAAATCTCTTCACATTCAGACATTGATACCCGGTGTTTCTCCCAGTTCTTGGTCGAATTTCCCTTGTCCCACTGAAATCCAGAGATACCTTCAAAAATGGTCATAGAAATATTGTATATTTTTGCAATATACGGAACACTGCGAATTCAGCAAAGCGCATGAGTCAGATATCAAGCCAACAAATGTTCACCGATTATTCTGTGAGCCCGAGGGAACGTTCATGATTTTCTGTATTTGCTACCAATGTTTCGCCCCCAGAGGAGCCTGAACAGGGAGATTTTGAATTCCGATACGCGCCTTGCTTGCGGGGTACTTGCGGGGTGCTTGCGGGGCACCTTGTTCAACTTTCATTCCCGTCATTCCTCGGTTAGCTCGCTCAAGCCGTCAGGATTTTTCAACGACTTCTTTTCTTCAGACTCGAGACGGCGTTCAACCTTCTTTACATCTTCAGCAGGTGGAAGCGATTCCGGGCGGATGCCCCGTTCGAGCAGTGTGTTCCGCACAGCCTTGTTGTTGGTGATGTGCTCTGTAGAAATTTGCCCCTCACTTTTCAATCCATGTTCACGTGCATTGAAGATGGTAATTTCAGTCGCGAAGTCTTTGGCTTTCAGGATCAAGGTTTCATTGTTCATGGCTTCCCTCCTTTCTTGCGCGTTGGCTTTGGCGGTAATTGCCTGACAGCTTTCTCGAATTCTCCGCCAGCTTCATCAATCTGCCGAATACGGTTCATATTGAATTTTTCATATTCCGCCTCAGCGAGTTCTTTCGCCATCTGGTGGGAAATCAGGCCTGCGTTGTTGAGGATGTCGCGGTCATTCAGAGTAAGGAAACCATGAAGCTTGCCTATCTACTCTCTCATGTGCATAGGCACGCGACGCATAGCCTGGCCCTCAGCAAACACAAGGTATTGCTCAACAAGATTGTTCAGCGCTACAAGTTCCTCTTCGTTAAGATAGTTCTTGGCAATCGTTACATCTTCTTTACGCACCTTCACCCCTCGCCAGCTGTCTGGCCCGTTATTGCCCAATGCATCTTGTTCTGAACAGTTTGAAAAAATCCGATACTCTCCGGCATCGTCGGGTCGTAGTCAATGCTGGTGGCGTAGATGTCGGTAATCTTCTGGTAGAAACGCCGCTCGGAGGTTCGAATATCCTGAATGCGCGGAAGCAACTCATCAAAATAATCAAAAGGCAGGTCAGGATTTTTCAGCCGTTCATCGTCGAGAACAAACCCTTTGATGATGTATTCCTTCAATCGCTGGGTCGCCCAGATGCGGAAACGAGTGGCGACAGCACTTTTTACCCGGTAGCCTACTGAGATAATGGCATCGAGGTTGTAATACTCCAATTCACGTTTCACTTTACGAGCACCTTCCTGTCGAACTATTAAGAATTTCTTAACAGTTGCCTCATTCGATAACTCCCTTTCTTAAAATATGTTGCGAAGGTGCATACTAATATTTGGCACACTGGTCTGAAACAACTCTGCAATATCTTGCTGAGCCAGCCAGACCGTTTCGCCCTCCAGACACACGTCGATCTTTGTCCGCCCGTCTTCGGCAGCATAGACAAGGAACTGACCCTTAGAAGGCTGATCTGGTACTCTGTATTCATTCATGATTCCAATACCTCCCAGATATTGTTAGCAATTATTGCCGCCAGCACGCAGGCCTCGGCGTTCCACTTTACTTCAGCCATTTCGACATCCGCTCTTTCACTTCCGTGTGCGAAATCGTCTCTCCGGCATTATCCTGCTGGATTCCTCTATCAACTTTCGCCAAAATTAGTAGACGCTCCATAGCCTCCTCAAATGTGGTATTGACAGGAAGCGCTTCAACTGCCTGAATAATTTTCTCTTTTGCCGTCATAGCAAAGCACCTCCTTTATCTGCTTGAACAATAATGGAGAGTACGTTACTCTGCCATGTCAAGGATTCCCTTATTATTTCCCCGCCGTGTAATTTACGCATCTGTTGTCCAACTCGCCACATCATAAAAAGTTACTGGTATGAACACTACTTTCAATAACGAGCCAGAAATCCGGGCTGTTACTATATCACCGTGGAATATTTGATTAAATAGGATAATCGCCTATGATGTGTAAAATTAACAGTATTTTGAATCGTGTTCGAAAATGCGCGGTTCAGGCGGATCAATCAAATTATTGTTCGACAAGCGTGGAGTGCGCGGTGGTAAACACCCCCTCTGGAAGCTGTCGGCTCCTGAAACACCCGGCTGCGCGAATCTCTTGACCAGAAAATGGAGTGATGCACAATGAAAGTTAAGAATGCTGCAAGGGACTTCCCCGTCGTTTGTGTTGGAGGTTCGGCTGGTGGTCTTGATGCATACATTCGGCTGCTGCAGAATCTGCCTGCTGACCTCGGAGTCGCCATCGTCATCGTCAATCACCTCAGAACTGTGGCTACCCGGTTGCACGAGATCCTCCCGAAATACACGACGATGCCCGTTGAGTTGATCACCGACGACCTGGTCATTGAGCCCAACCACGTGTTCATCATCCCGGAGAAGCGTGACCTGCATGTTCTTGATGGCGAATTCCGCCTTGAGCCGATCTCCAAGCCCCGGGGATGGCCTGACGTGATCACGGTCTTCCTGCGTTCCCTCACGGAGAACTGGGACGGGAAGATCATCGCCGTCATCGTCTCCGGTTATGACGGCGACGGGGCGGCAGCGCTTTGCGGCATCAAGGAAGTTGGCGGCATCACCATTGCCCAGAAGCTTGACACTGCGGCACAGCCAGACATGCCCGAAAGCGCAATAGAGACCGGTTGCATCGACTTCATCCTTGCACCTGAGAGTATCGCCAGTGAAATCGCCAGAATCGCACGATCGATTTAGTATCACATCACGCATAGAAAGCCGTATACATAGCTGGCAACGTCAACTTCGGGGACTTTTCTGAACAATTCGCCCTTTTGCTACTGCTTTAGCCAGATTCTCTTTTACCCTGAACTGCACAATCCGGCTTATCAAATCAAGCGGTACCGGCTTTCCATGAGGAAATCTGATAGTCCCCTTTGCACAATCATAAACCGCTAACTCTTTCCGGAAATGCTCAACAGCGGAAGGAGCAGGATAAAAGCCGATATGGGTTTTGAATGCTGCGAAGTGAACCAGATTACCATGCAGCGTAAAGGTCGGCATCTGATAGCTTATTTTCTCATCCGCATCCGGAGCCGCAGCCCTGACGGTCGCCCTGATTTGCTCCAGAGTTTGGCGGATCTCCATGGGAAAACCCGCAATGTACTCGTCGATACTTTTCGGCGACTCCTGTTTCATCACTTTTCAATTTTTTTCAGCATTTCCCAATCGTTACCTCCTCCGGACGGAAAAGAATCGAATAGAAAGGTGGTCTCTTTTTCTACCAATATGGCACTCCTGCGGCGCTTGAAAAACATAATCAATATGCCGTCAATCATCAACATGGAGATTCCCGGTACTCACGCCGAAACCTTCCGGTAGCGTTTGACGGCAAGGACGAGCATGAGGGTGGCGAAGAGGGTGAGGATCAGGAGCGGGCTTGCGATTTCGGCTATGCCGGAGCCTTTGAGCATGACCCGGCGCATGATATCGACAAAGTGACGGACAGGGTTGAGCATGGTCATAGTCCGGGCCCACTCGGGCATGCTTTCGATGGAGGTGAAGAGGCCGGAGAGCAGGGTGAAGATAACCATGAAGAACCAGGCGATAAACATGGCCTGCTGCTGGGTGTCGGTGACGGTTGAGATGAGGAGCCCCATGCCGAGCACAACCAGCAGATAGATTCCGGCAACAAGATAGACAAGCGCGTAACTGCCGAGCATCGGCACATGAAACAGAAGCCGGGCAATCACCAACCCGACGCTCAGCTCACCTATACCGATAATCCAGAGCGGAAGCAGCTTGCCGGTGATGAACTGGTAACGCTTGATCGGAGTAACATTGATCTGGTCGATCGTGCCGATCTCCCGCTCGCGCACCACATTCATACCCGAAAGAAAGAGGCCGATCAGGGTGACCAGAATAACAATAATGCCCGGTACCATGTAGTGTGTGTACTTGAGCTCGGGATTGTACCAGTTTGAGGAGACCATGGTGATCTGACCCGCCGCCTCAACCTCCCCTCCCGGAATGAGCCGTTTCAGCTCCACGCGATTGAAGGCGGAGACAATCTCTCCGGCATAGGTCTGGATCACGCCTGCCGAGAACCCATCCTCGGCGTTGATCATGAGCTGAACCGGGGCGTGACCGGTGGTGACCAGATCGCGCTCGAAACCGGAGGGAATGACAAGCACCAGATCGGCATTGCGCCGAACAAGCTCGCTCAGGCTCTGTTTGTCTGAAGAGGAGTAACCGGTCAGATTGAAGTAGCCTGAGGCGGTGAACTTTTCGGCAAGCTGCCGTGAAGTTGCCGATCGGTCCCGGTCCTGCAGGTGAAAGGGTACCCGCGAGACGTCAAAGGTGGCGGCATAGGAGAGAATCACAAGCTGGATGAAGGGCAGCACAAAGATGATCGGCAGCATTCCCCTGTTGCGGAAAATCTGCAGAAACTCCTTCTGGAGGATAAATAATATGGTTCTCATCGAATGATCTGCCTCAATAAATTCATGTTATCTCGCTCGATGTGTTATGTCTACCAATATCGCGCTCCTCAGGAGCTGCTATTGAAGTCGTACTTTAAACTTCTTTATGCTTGCAACAATCAAAACCGTACTCATCGCCACCAGTACCAGCGTCTCCTTCCAGATGTAGCTGAATCCGGCACCTTTGAGCATGATACCCCGCACAATGATGAGATACCACCTGGCAGGGATGATGTTGCTGATCATCCGGAGCGGCAGCGGCATACTGGCCACAGGAAAGATGAAGCCCGAAAGCAGGATGGTCGGAAGCAGCAGCCCTGCAAGGGCGATCATCATGGCCACCTGCTGTGAAGAGGTGACCGAGGAGATGAAGATGCCGAGCGAGAGCGCGGTAACAATAAAGAGCAGCGACTCAAGGAGCAAAAGCAGCATGCTCCCCCTGCACGGGACCCCGAACACAAGGGAGGCAACGGTGATGATGGTCACCACATTGATGAAGGAGAGGAGAAAATAGGGTGCCACCTTGCCGATAATGATCTGTGCGGGGCGAAGCGATGAGACCAGAAGCACCTCCATGGTTCCGTTCTCTTTCTCGCGCGTGATGCTGATCGAGGTCATCAATGCGGAGACCAGCATAAGAATGAGCGCCATAAGCCCCGGAACAAAGAGATCGACGCTTTTCAGCTCCGGGTTGAAGAGCATGAGAGGAACCGCAACAACTCCGGCCTCCCTCCCCGCTCCCGGCAGGGTACTCCCCTGATACTCCTGCAGCACAGAGGCTGTATAGCCGGAGACAATACGGGAGAGATTCGGATTTGAGCCGTCGGTAATCACCTGCACCTCTGCCCTTCCATCACGCTGCAGACGGCGGGCAAAATCGGGCTCAAAAACAAGCGCTTCGGTGATGCTGCCGGTAGAGAAGGCATCCTCAATCTCCCGCTCCGAGTGCACCTCCCGGGAGAGCATAAAGTAGCCCGATGAGGCAAACTTGCTGATAATTGACCTTGTCACCGCATCGCGGGATTTGTCGAACACCCCGAGTTTGACATCCTGGATCTCGTTCCGGATGGCAAAACCGAAGATGAGCAGCTGAATAAGCGGCATGCCGAAGAGGATGACCGCCGTTCTGCGGTCGCGGAAAATGTGGAGAAACTCTTTGGTGAGAAACCCTATAAAGCTTTTCATCTCCCTGCCTCCGGTTTTGACCTCGCCAGTTGGATAAAGAGCTCATTCATGCTCTCAACCCCGTATTTCTGCTTCAACGCTTCAGGGGTGTCGAGTGCGGCCACCCGGCCGTCAACCATGATCGAGATGCGGTCGCAATACTCGGCCTCATCCATGTAGTGTGTTGTCACAAAAACGGTTACGCCCCTCTCCGAGGCCTCGTAGATCATATCCCAGAATCGCCGCCGTGTTACCGGATCAACACCGCCGGTCGGCTCGTCGAGAAAGACGATTTTCGGTTCATGCAGAATGGCTACGGAAAAAGCGAGTTTCTGTTTCCATCCGAGCGGCAGTGAGCGAAGGCGTGCACTGGCTGCATGCTGCAAATCAAGTGTCTCAAGCAGCTTCGCACTCTTTTCGCGAATGGCCGCATCGGAAAGTCCGTAGATTCCGGCAAAAAAGCGGATGTTCTCCTTCACCGTCAGGTCATCGTAGAGCGAAAATCGCTGGCTCATGTAGCCAATGTTCCGCTTCACCTTTTCGGACTCGGTGTAGAGGTCAAATCCTGCAACTGAAGCAGTGCCTGTTGAGGGCGTGAGCAGACCGGTCAGCATTCTTATTGCTGTTGTTTTTCCGGCACCGTTGGCACCGAGAAAACCGAATATCTCCCCCCTGCCGACCGCAAAAGTGAGCTTATCGACCGCCACGAAGTCGCCGAAACGGCGGGTGAGCTTATCGGTATTAATCACCGGTTCACTCATGAACTGCACCCGTTTTCGCCTCCATGAGCGCCATAAAGGTATCCTCGATTCCGGGAGCGATTTGCTTCACCTCAACCTCCGTAAATCCCTGCCGCCGGAGCATTTCAAACAGCACTTCGGGGCTTTGGTTGTTTCTTTTTGATGTATAGTGCACCGCACGGCCAAAGGCATAGACTGAGTGCGCTTCGGATGTGGAGCGCAACCAGGCAATAAGCTTCCAGGTTTCTCGGGCACGAATGGAAAAAAGCTGCTTTCGGAAGAGGGTGGTTATGGCCGAGGGAGTTTCAACCGCAAGGAGCCGCCCCTCCTGCATGAAGGCTATCCGGTCGCAGAGCGCAGCCTCATCCATGTAGGGTGTGGAGACAAGCGTGGTGATCCCCTGCTCTTTCAGGCGGCCAAGCATCTGCCAGAACTCCGCGCGCGAAACCGCATCGACTCCGGTAGTCGGTTCATCAAGCAGGAGCAGCTCGGGTCGGTGCACCAGAGCACAACAGAGAGCCAGCTTCTGCTTCATTCCTCCGGAGAGTTTGGTGGCCCTCCGGTGTTTGAAGGGCTCAAGCTGGATGTAGATATCGCGGATAAGGTCGTAATTCTCTTCGACTGTGGTACCGAAAATGGTGGCAAAAAAGCGGAGATTCTCCTCAACCGTCAGGTCCTGATAGAGCGAAAAGCGGCCGGGCATATAACCGATCCGGCGGCGGATGTCGCGGTAGGAGGCGACCACGTCAAGCCCTAACACTTCGGCTTTACCACCGCCCGGCAAAAGCAGGGTTGCAAGAATCCGGAGCAGGGTTGTTTTGCCTGCCCCGTCAGCACCGATAAAACCGAAGAGCTCACCCTCGCCGACAGAGAGTGTCATCTCCTGAAGCGCTTCGACTGCGCCGAACCGCTTTGCGAGGGCAAAGAGCTGAACTGCCTGTTTAGCGCTACTCACCCAACGCGTGTCCCACCTTTTCCCGCTATTGGAATCTCCTCCTGCTTCTCCTCCGAACTTTTTTCTCCTGCGGGCTCTGCACTCTCCTCTTCGTTGACGATCTCCATCAACTCATCGAACTCATTTGACTCTTCTACGGACATGTTAACAGCATGGATTGTAGTTACCGGAAAAATGTATCGACATACTCCGAAAATGTTCAGGCGCGGTTTTTCACCCGCCTTTTCCACCGGCTTTTCCCGTTAGTGGAATTTCCAGCTCCTGCTCCTCTTCACTCTTTTCTCCTGCGGGCTCGCTCTGCTCATCTTCGTTGACGATCTCCATCAACTCATCGAACTCATTTGACTCTTCTACGGACATGGGGCTGTTTTTTTTGAGTTAGGGAAAACGTGCCAACCGCACAACAGGAAATGTAAGGAAAGATCCTTCTAACAAGCAGCGAGAGCTTGTTTTATATTGCTATCAATACCATCCTGATCACAAAACCCGCTTCTGCAGTCGCACTTCGCCCGGCATACCGATCCTGAGCAGGCCGTCGCGGTTCCGGACCAGCACCTTGATCGCATAGACCATACTGACCCGCTCCTCTTTGGTCTGGATGATTTTCGGGGTAAACTCCGCCTTTGCAGAGATCCAGGAGACTGTACCATGCAGCACCTTTCCTGCGCCCGTCGCCCCGTCCACCTCCACCTCAACCTGCTGACCGATCTTCACACCCGAAAGCTGGGCTCCGCTGAGATAGACCCTGAGGTAGATGCGCTCAAGATCAGCGATCCGGTACAACGCTTTTCCTGACGAGGCAAGCTCTCCCGGCTCGGCATATCTGGCGAGCACCACGCCGGTGACCGGGTTTTTAATAACACTTTTTGTTATCTGGTCATCAATCTGTGCCAGACGCGCAGATCTGGCCCGTATATCTCCTGATAGTCCGGGATACTCGGCTTCAAGAGAGCCTATCTGCCGGTCAAGAACCGTGATCCGGTTTTCAAACTCCTCAAGCTGCCGTGAGGGAACTGCCCCCTCGCTGAGCAGCCTCCGGTATCGGGCGCGGTCACGCATCATGTTTGAACGCTCTGCCTGCAGCACACTGATCTTTGCGCCCAGTCCCGGCTGTTTGGCCTCAAGAGCCTCCCGCTCCGCCTTGAGCTGCATCTTCGAGTAGTGCAGCTGTGTGGTATCAATAACAGCCGTGACCGCCCCTTTCTGCAGGGTAGCTCCCTCCTCTGCATCAAAACGCAGCAACCTGCCGCTCGATTCAGCCGAGACAATGATTTCAGTAGCCTCAAAATTACCGTACCCGTCAGCCTTGTCGTTACGGTGACATCCGGAGAAGAGAAGCATGAAAAGCAGAGTGATGGAAACTCGCATTACCGGTCGATCAAGTCGTAACATTTTAAAGCGTAACAGGAGAGTTAAATAGTTCACATAGTTTCACATCCCGAGAAAGGCTTTTTTTACCTCAGGATTATTGAGCAGCTCTTCTCCGGTGCCGGAGAGAACGATGGAGCCGGTCTCAATGACATAACCGCGATGGCTTATTTTCAGTGACTGGTAGACATTCTGCTCAACCAGCAGAACAGTTACACCGCTTTTATTGATAGCGCGAATCGCTTTGAAAACCACGTCGGTGAAAAGCGGCGAGAGTCCAAGGCTCGGTTCATCGAGCAGAAAGAGTTTGGGACTCGCCATAAGCCCCCTGCCGATTGCGAGCATCTGCTGCTCGCCGCCTGACATGGTACCTCCAAGTTGTTTGCGGCGTTCGGCAAGGATGGGAAAGAGGGCATAGACCCGCTCAAGATTCTCCGTCCTATCTTTCTGGCAGAGAAATCCCCCCATCATCAGATTCTCAAGAACGGTCATTTCAGGAAATATCTTGCGTCCTTCAGGAACATGCACCACTCCCCGCTGAACAATCCTGTGCGCCTGAAGGCCGCTGAGCGGCTGATGATTGAAGGTGATGGTGCCGGATGACTTGATGATGCCTGAAACAGCCTTGAGCAGGGTTGATTTTCCTGCACCGTTGCTGCCGACAACCGAGACTATCTCCCCCTCGCTGAGTGAGATGTTGATGTTGCGCAACACAACCATTTCACCGTATCCGGCCTGAAGATTTTCTATTTTAAGCATCGAAACCACCTCCCAGATATGCTGCAATAACCTCAGGATTGCTCGTAATCTCGGCCGGAGTGCCTTCGGCAAGCTTCACGCCGGAGTTCAGAACAACAATACGCTCACAGATTGATGTAACCGCTTTCATATCATGCTCGATAAAGAGAATCGTTGTGCCCTCTTCCCGGACATCACGGATGAGTTGAAGAATGGAGGCCGTTTCGGTGTGGTTCAATCCTCCGCAGATCTCGTCAAGCAGGAGCATTTTAGGACGGGTGGCCAGAACACGGGCAAGTTCAAGCTTTTTTTTCAATCCGATGGAGAGCGAACCTGCCAGCTTTGCGGAGTAATCGGAGAGGCCAACCTGCGCAAGCTTCTCCACCGCTATCTTTCTTGCTGCCCCGGCTGACCCGGTTATGGCAAAGGCCCCGACCATCACATTGTCAAGAACACTCAGGCTTGAGAGCGGTTTGACTCTCTGCCAGGTTCGAACCATACCGATCCGGCATACAGCGTCAGGTCGCAGGTTATTGATCTTCCGGTTATTGAACATCACCTCACCAGAAGTGATCGGAACAAAACCGGTCATACAGTTGAAGAGAGTTGTTTTTCCTGCTCCGTTCGGCCCGATAAGCCCGAATATCCGGTTCTCTTCTACCGCAAAGGTAACATCCGACACAGCAATGTTACCGCCGAAGTGCTTGCTCACCTTATTGATTTTGAGGATAGGTTCGTTCATTTCACCCTCCTGAAAAGCCCGAGAATCCCTTTTGGCAGGTAGAGTATGCAGAGCACCGTAATGATTCCATAGACCAGAACATGGGCATGAGCAAGGTTTTCGTTCAAAAAAATGCCGACCGAAGAGGTTTCCGATACCAGACCAAGCTTGACCAGCGCGTCGCCGATCATGTTGGAACGGAGCGCCTCGGCAAGAGGCACAAGCAGGAGTGCTCCGAGAACCGGACCCCAGAGCGTTCCTACTCCGCCGATTATCGCGGTCAGGATAATTTCAATGGAAAGCCGGAGGTCGAGCACGGCTGAGGTGTCAATAAAGCGGATATAGAGCGCATAGAGGCTGCCGGCAACGGAGGTCAGGAGTGCGGATATCAGGAGCGCCCTGTTTTTGTAGAGTGCAAGATTGATGCCGAGAGATGCCGCCGCATCCTGGTCTTCACGGATAGCCTGCAGATAGTATCCGGTTTTCGACTTGCGCAGATACTCCGTTACGGCGAGCGTTACAACGAGAAGCAGGAGCATGCCGTAGTAAAAAGGATTTTTACTGTTGAGATCAAGCCCCCAGAGCGTGACATTTGCGAGCAAAATCCCCTGGGCCCCTCCGGTAAACTCGAAATTAAGCACAGAGAGCCGGATAATCTCTGCTACGGCTATTGAGGCAAGCGCAAAGTAATGGCCGCGCAGTCCGAAAACAATGCTCCCGGTGATAAGGGCAATCAGAGCGGCGACAGCAATACCTGCTGCTGTGCCAATAAGCGGATTGACTTCAAATGAAGAGATCAGAATCAATGTGGTATAGGCTCCGGCACCGAAGTAGGCGGCATGACCGAAGCTGAACTGCCCGGCAAATCCGCCGATGATGTTCCATGCCGATGAGAGTGCCGCCATCATGAGCACGGAGATCAGTATGCCGATGATATAGGGGTTCTCTTCACCGATAAAGAGCGGAAGCACTGCCGTAAAGGCCGCAAAGAGAGCAATGATGAGTGCCTGTTTCATTACTGCCCTCCCTTTTTTCCGAAGAGTCCCTGGGGACGAAACAGAAGAACCGTAAGAAAGAGCACAAAGACAACCACATCCTTCCAGTCTGTGGAGATATAGGTGGCGGCCATCGACTCAACCACCCCGATGATGATCCCCCCGACTCCGGCCCCGACTACCGAGCCGAGACCCCCAAGCACACAGATGGTGAAGGATTTCAAGAGAAAACTGTGACCGGCCAGCGGATGAATATAGTAGGTCGGTGCAATAAGAGCCCCGGCAGTTGCCGCAAGGGCGGTACCGATACCGAATGCAATGGCACTCATTTTAGCCACGTTGATACCCATCAACTGTGCTGCTTCACGGTTCTGGCTTGTCGCCCTGAGAGCCATCCCGGTGCTGCTTTTTGCAAGAAAGAGGTAGAGAACCGCCGTAATCACGGAGGTGATAACAAATGAGAGCAGCAGCGGAACGGAGATGGAGAGACCCGAGGCTGTATTGATGGCGCTGCTCGAATAAGTGGTGGTGAGTATCTTCGGATCGCTGGTAAAGGCGAGCAGTGCGGTATTGCTCATGATCAGCCCGAGGCCTATGGTGAGGAGAATCTGGTTCTGATGTGGATGATCGATAACTCGGTGGATAAATACCTTTTCAAGAATAAAACCGAAAAGAAACGAGACCGGAATGATCAGCAGCAGTGCCAGATAGGGATCAATGTGCAGCAGGGTAAAGGCAAAATAGGCCAGATACATGCCAAGCATCATCAGGTCGCCGTGGGCAAAGTTGCTGATATTCATAACACCGAATACCAGTGACATACCGATACCGGCAAGGGCATAAACCCCGCCAGAGAGAATGCCGGATACGAGGGCTTGCAGGAATAACATCAGGATACTCCGTCTGAAATGGTTATTTGTGAGGGCGAACCGTTTTTCGCCCCCACAATGAAATCCCTCTTACCGTTTGAAAGGGTAAACCAGTCTCTTTTTGCTGAACTGTGCGGGATAGACCGTTTCAGTTTTACCGTTCTGGAGCTGCTGAACCAGCATGGGGTGGTTGTTCTGATTGGTAAAGCCGCTGTAATCGGCAAATTTTACCGGGCCCATGATACCGTTCCAGCTCCCTGCTTTCAAACCGGCGCGAAGTTTCGCGGCTGTTCTGGTTTTGACCGCCGTATCAACCATAATCCGGACGGCTTCATAGGCACAGGCTGCATGGTAGGATGGCTCTTTGGCAAACTTTGCCTGATAGCGTTTCGCGAAATTTGCAGCTCCCGGCCAGTTGACATCATCCGTCCACTGGGTAGCGGAGATGACAAGATTGGATATCTCCCTCTGCTGGGCAAACTGGGCCGTGGTGTAACCGGCTCCCGCACCGAGAAATGCCTTTGGTGCAAGCCCGATCTCCTTGGCCTGACGCATCAGGAGAATGGCATCGGCATCATAGGAGACAAGAAAAACAAGATCGGGATTTGCCGCCTTGACTTTGGAGAGTGTTGCCCGGTAGTCCGGCTGACCCTGCTGGTACTTCTCATTGGCTACCTCTTTCAAGCCCATACTGGCAGCATTGAGCTGAGCTGTTTTTACCGTTGAAACCCCGAAGTCAGTTGCGGCATAGACGTAGGCTATGGTTTTTGGTTTGTATGGGGCCACGGCGCTCAGCAAAACCCTGGAATAGACATCAGCCGGAGCGTTGAGGCGGAACACATTCTTGTAGCCGTTGCGGGTAATCTCCTCCTTGGCGGCAGCGGGAACAAGCAGCGGAACCTGGTACTGGTCTGCCCTGGATGCCACGACATTGGCACATCCCGAGGTGTAGGGACCCACAACTCCGATCACCCCGTCACGGGTAACAAGCTTTTCATAGGCGGCAAGTGCATTCTTGGGATCGCCTCCGTCATCCTCCCTGACGAGATCAACCTGAACACCTTTTGAGCGCAAATCCTCAATCGCCAGAGCTGCGCCGTTGGTGAGATTTTCACCGATCTGCGCCTCTTTTCCGGTAATGGAGTTGATAAATCCGATTTTCAGCGGTGCAGCCTCTCCGGCAAGCGGAAGAGCCAGGAGGACGGCGGCGGCAAGAGAGAGTAGTATTTTCTTCATGTATTGCACTCCTTTGGATTAAGTTGTTCAACCTTCTCGACAAAGCTGCTGCCCTACAATCAAAACTCATTGCTGGTAACCAACCCTTAAAATTACAATACAATATTTAAAAAACGTTATAAATAGAGTCCGCTTTCCGGTATGAAAATCCTCCCCATCCCCGTCAGCACTATTATTATTGAAAAATTTGTACATTTATTCAGCATAACATAATGCGCTATAGCCTAATCAAACAATAAGACAGATGGATGCAAAAAAGAAGGTACTGGAAGTGATGAAAAAAGAGGCCTCCCCCATGAATGCCGGACAGATCGCCGAAAAGAGCGGACTGGACCGCAAAGAGGTTGACAAGGCTATGAAGGTACTCAAGGATGAAGGGCTGATCGTTTCGCCAAAGCGCTGTTTCTGGGAACCGGCAGCCTAAGCCTCTCTCCGGCAGGATTTGCTTGCGAAAGCGATCCTGCTTTATTCAGGATGTTCTCGCTCCGGAGATTTTACTATTCTGACGGGCATGCGCTCCATGAACAAACCACTCAAGAACAACCACCAGCAGTATGACTCCGGAAAGGGGTTGCTGGCCTCCGCCGTTGACCGTTCGAAGGATCTTTATTCAGCGCTCTTCAAGAAAAAATCCAATCCTCCCGGCAATGGCATGGGAGAAGCCGTAACTGCTCAGCCTCCGAACGAGTGGAAAGAGCTGGTCATGCATGCGCCTGTTGTGCTTCTGCAAGAATCGACAGATAAAGAGAACGCCTTTCAGCTGCTCCTGCATGAGTGCTGTAGTGCAAATCCGGATATTGATGAAAAGAGCACTTTCAAAAGCCTGCTTGAACGTGAATCGCAGGGCGCCACATTTGTCGGTTCCGATATTGCCATTCCCCATGCAAGACCGGAGAACATACAAAGGCCTGTACTTGTAATCGGTGTAAGCAAAAAGGGCGTTGTTGACCGGCAGTCCGGCAACAGTGCCCGGATCATCTTCCTCCTCCTGACACCCGCTTCCGATCCGAACAGCCATATCAGAATGCTCGGGGTTATCACCAGGATGGCATCCGACAAGGAGTGGCGGGCAAAAACAATCCGTGAGGCCGGCAGCAATAGGGGTTGAATGTAACCATGAAGGCGGGATTAGCACCGGACAAAAAAAAAGCACCCTCTGCGCTCAGCAAAGGGTGCTCTCTTTTCAGCGTTGAAGCCGATTACTTTTTAGGAGCAAAAGCTGAGGAAATGCTCTGAAGCACATTGTTCAGTGTGCCGGCAAGGTTGGTAGCCAGATCAGTTGTCGTCTTGGCAAGCGGCTCAACAAACTGGGAAACCGTTTTGATGCCACTGTTCAGGGTATCAATCTGGAACTGAAAAAGTTTACCTACAGAATCAGCAATATTGCCGATAGTGCCTGAGAAATCAACGTTTACGTTTGATCCGTTTGACATAGCTGTATTGATTTATGTTATGGAGATGTAGTGGAAAAACAATTCCTCTATAGTGTATATACGTTTACATATAATTTAAAATAATTCATTGAATACAACTAATTCATTATTAGGCACTTCCTTAAAAAAAATACCGGGCGGTGCAGATAAAATAGAGGGCTTACTTATTTATTTATATATGGTTATCAGTTTTATTGAACGGTATTTTTTCAATCAGTACTGCGAATGCTCATTCATTTTTTTTCTTCTATTCAGGCCGTTTCATGAAGAAGATTCAACTACTTTGCCTGCAAGACAATCAAAAAGGAGTAGTGCGCTTCACCTTGATGCATTTGCTCAATGCGCTAAAAAGGGGTAAATACCTGTTTTTGTATCCTTTATAAAAAAGCATTAACAATTGTTATTTTCAAAAAAAACACGCCACAAATAAACAGGAATACACTATGGGACGAATTGCAAAAAAACTGACCGACCTTATCGGTAACACCCCCCTGCTTAAGCTTGGAAATTTCAGTCGTGAGTTTGATGCTGCAGGATCTATTATCGCCAAACTCGAATATTTCAACCCCGGCGGCAGTGTCAAGGACCGTATCGGTTTTTCCATGATCGAGGATGCCGAGAAAAAGGGTCTGCTCAACAGGGATACTGTCATCATTGAACCGACCAGCGGCAATACCGGTATTGCACTGGCATTCATTGCCGCGGCCAAAGGGTACCGCCTGATGCTTACCATGCCTGAAACCATGAGTATTGAACGCCGCAACCTGCTCAAGGCTCTTGGTGCTGAACTGGTTCTTACTCCGGGCCCTGAAGGAATGCCCGGCGCCATCAGAAAAGCTGAAGAGCTTCATCTGAAATATTCGAACTCCTTTCTGCCGCAGCAGTTCAAAAACCCGGCCAACCCTGATATCCACCGCAGAACAACAGCCGAGGAGATATGGAAGGATACCGATGGAAAGGTTGATATCTTTGTGAGTGGTGTCGGTACCGGCGGCACTATTACCGGTGTCGGTGAGGTACTCAAGCAGAAGAATCCCGGTGTAAAAATTGTAGCTGTTGAGCCCTTCGACTCCCCGGTCATCTCCGGCGGAAAGCCCGGACCGCATAAAATACAGGGAATCGGCGCAGGATTCATTCCTGATATCCTCAACACCAATATTATTGACGAAATTATTCTGGTAAAGAACGAGGATGCCCTTCGAACCGGCCGTACCCTTGCCCGTACAGAGGGACTTATCGTCGGCATCTCATCGGGAGCTGCGGCATACGCGGCTCTGCAACTTGCTCAGCGTGAGGAGAACAAGGGTAAAAATATTGTCGTTATCCTGCCCGATACCGGCGAACGCTACCTCTCAACACTGCTCTACCAGTTCGATCCTGAAGAGAACAATCTTTAGGCTGCTTGCCCGCACCTTTATGGTCATGAGGAAGCGTAAACATTCACACTTCCTCATGTGACCATCTCCAGTGTCAATTTTGATCCAGAGAGACCGGTGTATCTGTTTTTGTCACAATTCCATCGGCAACAAGTTTTTCGATTGCCTTGGAAAGCTGATCATGTGTTCTCAACAGTGCCGGAACAGAGAGAGCGAGTGCTCCGACCGGACGGATATTTGCCTTCTCATCTTCAATCTGCATAATATTGACAATATCAAAACGAATAATGCCATCAATAAGCGTTATGTTGGCGATTCCGTCGGCGTAGATGGTCTGCATGTTTTGTTTTTCCTTGAAATAGAGGTTATGAAAAGTATTACGAATAAAATAGCGTGAACATATTCAGCCACGAATAAGAGAGCCGTTAAACAGTTCAATCTCTTTTTCAGAGAGTATCCCTGCTCTCTGTTTAAGCAACAGGCTGTTAAGAATATACTGATAGCGCAATTTGGCCAGATCACGCCTGCTTGTAAAGAGCTTCCACTCCGCATCAAGAACGTCAACATTGCTTCGAATTCCGGCCCCGAACCCCTTTTTTGTTCCGATCAGCACAATTTCTCCTGATTTAACCGCCTGTTCGTAGGCATGAATCTGGGCAATAGTGGTGACTACACCGTTATAGTATTTGCGAATCTCGGATTCAACTGCACGCTCCTTGCTGCTGAGATCTTCAACGGATTTAAGCCTCTTGGCATGGGCCTGACGAATTGCTGCACTGGCAAAACCGCCGGTATAGGTCGGAACGCTCAACTGCAGACTGATCGAATAGGTATTGTAGGTTGAACCGATCGAGTAGTTGTTTTCACTCTCGGAATAGCTCTTTGAGCCGACAAGATCAATCGTCGGGTAACGGGCCCATCGCTGTTTGTCAATCTCGTGTTTTGCAATCTGAATTTCCTGGCGGGCTGCTGCAAGTGCCGGATTTGACATGAGTGCCATGGCAATCCACTCTTCAACCCCTTTTGGTTGCGGATTTTGGAGTGCAAGCCGTGAAGGGTCCAGCCGGGAGAGCTCATCAGGATAGATCCCGATCAGATCTTCCAGCTCCCTGCGGCTGAATTCGACAGAACTCACAATATCAACACCCTCTGCAAGCGCGATATCGTAGCTCGCCTGCGCCTCATTGATTTCGGTAATCGTACCGTAACCGTTATCAAAACGACGCCTGGCCTGGCGAAGCTGCTCCAGCATCGCCCTGGTGTGTGCCTGACTGAAACTGAGGTTATCCTCGGCAAAAAGAGCATTGCAATAGGCCTCGGTTACTCTCACAATCAGGCCAACCTCTTCACTCTGAAGTTCAGCATCACTCTTGGAGGCAATAGCCTTGGACTGCTGATATTCGGCAATACTGGAGAGGTTGAGCAGCGGCTGACGAACCGTTACTCCATAGTTTATGGTATTGTAATAATCAACCGGTGTAAAGCGGCCCTGAAAACCATGTTGCGTTGAACTTCGGCCCCGCGAACCGCTCCAGCGGATATTGGGCCGCAACTTGGATCTCGACTTTCCGATCTCCTCCCGGAAGATCATATTATCGGCCCTGGCAACACGCAACTTGGCATCGTAGTCGAGGGCTTTCCGGTAGGCCGTCGAGAGGTCAATCGGTGCGGCTGATACCGTTCCGGATGCCAAGAACGCTCCTATAACCATCAATCGGGAAAACTGCTTCATCATCGCTTCATTCACGTCAATGTTCGTTATCCATAAAACCATGTTGTTCAACAAACCCTGAGCCCTGAACCTACTCCTCCTTCATGGAAACCATGATCTTCTTGATCAATGGATCGATCAGATAGACCAGAAGCGAGCGTTCACCGGTCTTGACAACAACAATGACCGGCATTCCGGGCTGCATCTGGCGATGACCAAGTGATCGCATCCCCTGGGGTGTTACCGTAACCCTGGCAAGATAGTAGGTTGCTCCCGGCTGCATGGGGTTCATCTGGGGTTCGGTTATAATATCTTTTGAGACCGATTCTACCACACCCTGCACAACAAGCTGGGGCGAGTGGGAGAATGAGGAGAAGCTGACATCAACCGGCAGACCTTTTTGAATACTGTCAATAAGGTGGGGTGCCACCTTTGCATCAATAAGCAGCCCTTCGTTGCTCGGGACAATATCCATGATTTTCTGGCCCGGCTGGACCACAGCTCCCACCGTCTGAACCTGAAGCCCGACCACCTGTCCGGAGGCTGGTGATCGAATTTCAGTATCAGCCAGCTCTGCGGCAAGCACTTTGGTCTTTACTGCATCTGCCTCCACTTCAAGCAGCATCTGGGAGAGCTGGGATGCGGTTGCCGACTTGAACTCCGATATCTTCAACTCCAGCTCCCGCTGCTGGCTCATTGGGGCGTAACCCTCTTTGACCAGTGACTTTATACCTGCAAGCTGGGCATTGAGCAGGTTAAGTGTCGTCTGACGGGAGATGAAGAGCTGCCGTTCATTGCTCATATTTCGTTGAGCCAGCGTCCTGTCAGGGTCATTGAGCAGATCCGGATG
Organism: Candidatus Chlorobium masyuteum; assembly: GCF_011601315.1. NCBI lineage: Bacteria > Pseudomonadati > Chlorobiota > Chlorobiia > Chlorobiales > Chlorobiaceae > Chlorobium > Candidatus Chlorobium masyuteum. Next base: position 218,414 of record NZ_JAAORA010000003.1, read on the forward strand.
AAAAGTGATTGAACGGGCTCCCCGAAGCTCTGCATGAAGCCTGTCAGCTGTTGCCCGAATGCCAAGATAGTGCTGATGGGCTTCATCAAAGCGGGCTTTTGCCGTCTGACGCTCAAGCGTTACAAGCAGGTCACCCTGACGCACCATCTGGCCCTCACGAACATGAACCTTCTCAATACTTCCTCCCCTCAGGTGTTCAACAACCTTCCGTTTTGTAGCAATACTCACGATCCCCTGACAGGGCACACCCTCGTCAAGGGGAGCAAATGCTGCCCACAGCAAAAACCCGCCGAAACCGACAAGCAGTATCCAGATACCAAGCCTTACGGGGCTTCTGGTATCTCGGTATTTCTCCTTGTTTCTGGCAAGTTGGACGGCCTTTGCTGCATCTTCCTGCTTTACTGCTTCTATCTCTTGCATAGTATCATTGATCTCCATTACCATTTACACTTCTGAAAAATTCAGTTCAGGATGCCGGGACTGATGATGATGATGCCGCTACCGGACGCATGGCGGCAATAACCTCTTCGCGCGGCCCGCACCGTTCAATCCGTCCGGCTTTCATCACCGCAACAAGATCGGCGACACCGAGTATGCTTGGGCGGTGGGTAATCAGAATAACGGTTTTACCTGCGGCTTTCATATCCCCGACCGCCTGAAGCAGTGAACGCTCACCGGCTTCATCAAGATTGGCGTTCGGCTCATCAAGAACAAGAATAGCCGGATTACCGTAGATGGCACGGGCAAGTCCGAGCCTCTGGCGCTGACCGCCCGAAAGCATCCCGCCAGCTTCACCTATCTGGGTATCATAACCACGGGGAAAACTCAAAATCATCTCATGAATACCGGTACGGCGCGCTGCCTCAATCACCTTGAGTGAATCAATTTCTGCAAAACGGGCGATATTTTCGGCAATAGAGCCATCAAAGAGCTCAATATCCTGCGGCAGATATCCCAGGTGCGGCCCGAGCTCCGCTCTCTCCCAGCTCTCAACAGGATCACCGTCTATGAGCACCGCTCCCTCGGGATGAGGCCAGACTCCGACGATACAGCGGGCAAGCGTTGATTTTCCTGATCCTGAAGGGCCGAGCACAACAACAACCTTTCCGGCAGGAAACATCACCGTAATATTATCCAGAATTGGCGTTTTACGACCTTCAACACGAACGGTAAGAGACTCGATACGGATTTCGCCGAAAGGATCCTGATGCACTGCTCCCTGCTGCTGTTCCGGAAACTCTTCAAGCAGTTTTTCCAGACGGGTAAACGCGGTAAGGGAGTGAACAAACGGCTTCCATGTGGCCACAACAAGATCAAGCGGCTGAAGAGCCTTCGACATCAAGATATTTGCCGCAATCATCGATCCGGCAGACATCCTGCCGTCAACAACGAGAAGCGCCCCGGCTCCAAGCGTAAGAGACTGCATGGTGTAGCGAAGAAACTTTACCCATGCCTGCTGACGATGCTGACGGTCATGGGAGCTCTCCGCCTTTTCAAGAGAGGCCTCGTTGAGAACAAACCAGCGTTTCATGAGGTTCCCGCTCATACCCATCGCATGGATCGGCTCAATGTTGCGAAGCTTGCTCTGCACATAGCGGTAGCTCTCATTACCTGCTTCAGATGCATGTTCAATCTCTCTGCGGGTCAGAAGATGGCTTTGCAGGGTTACGAGAAGCTGAATAATCGCAAAGAGAATTGAGAGGCACCCGAGAAAAGGACTGAGCAGAAAAATGACGGCAATATAGATCGGCGTCCAGGGGGTATCAAAAAACGCAATGATACCGTTTGCCGTAAGAAACTGGCGGATATTGGCCAGATCCTGGAACGCCTCGCTGATTTTATGCGTGCTGCGGGTAAGGAAGGCGTCAAAACTCGCATTGAAGACCAGCGAGTTGAGCGCTTCATCAAGCTGTACTCCGGCACGAACCAGAAGACGGGAACGCAGCCACTCGGCAAATGCCATCACCACATAAAACAGAATCAGAAACAGGGTCACCATAATGAGGGTCAACTCACTGCCGCTTTTCATTACCCTTCCGTATACCTGAAGCATATAGAGCGTTGGCGCGAGCATCAGCACGTTTGCGATCATGCTGAAAATACCGACCCACATAAAGAGACGGCGAAACGTCCAGAGCTGACGGGAGAGAATACTGCGATTAAAAAAATCAGGCGTCATAGGTAGACATATACACGGTTCCGGTAAAATTAACTGCGTGGTGGTTGTGGCGCCTGCTTCTGGGGCTCATGAGCAGGCGCCTGTTTTGCTGCAAGTACCTCCTGGGTAGTGCCGAACCGCTGAATCTGGCCGTCAACAAGCACAAGAATATGCTCCATTAATCCAAGGATATTCATCCGATGTGTTATGACTATCACGGTTGCCCCCTGTGCCCGCAATGCCTTCATCGTATTGGTCAGGGCGATATCTCCGGCTTCATCAAGACTGGCATTGGGTTCATCAAGAACAACAAATTTCGGCATGCCGTAAACCGCTCTTGCCAGCGCCACCCGCTGCCGCTCTCCCCCGGAAAGGAACGACCCGTCATCGCCTATCTGGGTATCATACTTTTCCGGCAACCCTTCAATAAACTCGTCAAGCCCTACCATCCGGCAAGCCTCACTTACTTTTAAGGGATCCGGAACGTCAAAGCGTGCTACATTTTCCGCAATGGTTCCTTCAAAGAGTTCCACATTCTGGGGCAGATAACCGATATACTGCCCGAGCTCCTCCTTATCCCATTGATAGATATCGTTTCCATCAAGACGCACCTTGCCCTGAATCGCCGGCCAGATACCGACAAGGAGTCGGGCAAGCGTTGTTTTGCCGGAGGCAGAAGGCCCGACTATCGCCAGCGACCCGGAGGAAGGAATCCTGAAACTGATCCCTTTGAGAATCGGCACCTGGGTTCTCGGTGCACCGGCAACAACACCTTCAACAAGTAAAAACCCTTCGGGGGGAGGCAGCGACATCTTTTTTTCCGGAAGAGGAAACTCCCTGAGCAGGGCATTCAGCCGTCTGGAGGCCTCAAGGGTATCTTCAACCTGACGCCAGCTGCCGATTATCTGAACAAGAGGAGCAAGTACCCTGCCGCCCAGAATAGATCCGACGATCATACCTGATCCGAAAAGCGCACCTTTAAGCATCAGCCAGCAACCCATACCAAGCAAAAGAGAGCTTAACAGGCTTTGCACAAGTTTGGAAAGCGCCGCATTGGTCCCAGCATGATCCGAAGCGATAGCCTGATGCATCAGGAATTCCTGCTGGCGAACCATCCACCGTTTGTGAATATTGCCAAGCATCCCCATCGATTCAATTACCTGGGCATTGCGAATAACCTCCTCCGCATAGCTTTGCGCACTGTTCGAGCTCCGGGTTGCCGCAATAAGCGGTTCACGGGTTCGGCGTTCATTAAGAAAACCTATCGCGAACTGGACAACAGCTCCGGCCAGAGCAAACCACCCGAGTGCAGGACTCATCAGAAAAAGAATCACCAGAATAAGCAGCGCAAGCGGCGCATCAATAATAGCAAGCATTGCCCTTGAGGGGAGAAATTCCCGAATGGACTTCAGATCACGAAAAGCATTTGCTCCTGAAAAGGGCAGATTGGAAAGGCGTGCGGAGACAACCGCTCCGAATACCTGCGCCCGGAGCCCCTTGTCAAGCTGCATTCCGGCATCATGCATTACCTGACTTCGAACCCATTCAAGCGCTTCGAGCAGCAGATAAAGAAAAATGACAAGAATGGTAAGCATCAACAGCGTCCTGTGATTGCGGCTGTTGAGCACCCGGTCATAGACCTCCATCATGTACATGCTCGGAGCAAGGACAAGCAGATTAACAAAAAGACTGAAAAAAAACGTCTTCTGTAGTGAAGGAATAAGGGGCAAAAGAGCCTCGCGCAAAGGAGATTTCTCTTTTGTGTTTTTCACAGCAGAAAAGAGTTGCATTCACATTGACTCATCGGCATAAATAAAAAGCGTTAATCACCACCGGGATGCAACAGCCAACAGGGGCAGTTGAACGATATAACGAAAAGTGGATATGAAAACAGGCTGAGGCAGGATACCCTGAACAAACCGGTAAAACATGCAGGCAGACACAAGAGACAAAAGGTTTCTGTATCATGGTTGAGAGAGCATGCTTGATCCAGCACTTTTTTTCAGTGAACCGGCGTCAACCAGTGCTGTGCACCATACCGCCGCATTATGGACTGAACCGTTTCGCAAATACACTTGTAAAGTGAAATATAACAAGGTAATTGCAATACTCTATCCTGTAATAAAGAGGGAGTAACGAAAAATTGAACACGCTTAAACCTCTCCACTGAGGAGTTCATCAACTTTTTTCGTCAGCGCAGTGAGGGAAAAGGGTTTGCTGATAAATCCGACACCTTCCTCAAGTACCCCCTCTTGGGCAATAATATCGGAAGTGTATCCGGACATATACAGGGTTTTAATATCCGGTCGAATCAACTTAAGTTTCCTTGCGAGTTCACACCCGTTCATTTCAGGCATGATAACATCCGTCATAAGGATATGAATCTTCTCGGCATACTGGCTGGTAATGCGGATCGCTTCCAATGGTGTTGAAGCGGTAAGTACCGCATATCCATTATTCTCGAGCATCAGTTTGCAGAGACTCAGAATATCCGGCTCATCTTCAACAATCAATACCATCTCTTTTCCCCTGCTTTCGGATGGCAGCGGCTCTGGGGAGTCATCAGGATCGGCATAACCACGATGTTTCGGCAGATAGATGTTGAAGGTTGTCCCCTGTCCCGGCTCACTCTGGCAGTCAATAAAGCCTTTGTTCTGTTTTACAATACCATAGACCGTAGAGAGCCCCATTCCGGCGCCCTGATCTTTATCCTTTGTTGTAAAAAATGGTTCAAATATATGAGGGAGATCCTTTTTTGCAATTCCGGATCCCGTATCGGTCAGGACAAGCATGATATATTCGCCCGGCAGCTTGCAGGGATGGCCGGCGGCACACGCCGGTTTGTCAACGGATATGGTACGGGTTTCAATACTGATTTTACCGGATCCGGTAATGGCATCGCGGGAGTTGACCGTAAGGTTGCCAAGGATAAGATCGATCTGAACAGGATCAATCTTTACCGGAGTATTATGACTTTCGGGTATCCAGACCAGGGTAATCTGATCACCGACAAGCCCCCTGAGCATGGAGAGCATTCTTTCGACCATGGTGTTCAGATCGAGCACAACGGGCATAACTGCCTGCTTGCGGGAGAAGGCGAGGAGCTGGGTGGTAAGTTCTGCTGAACGCTCAACCGCTTTCAGAATCATCTTCAGGTTGTTCTGCAGCGATTGATCAAGAGCCGGATGGAGCATGGCAAGTTCAACATTGCCAAGAATAACGCCCAGCATATTATTGAAATCATGCGCAATACCTCCGGCGAGCTGACCGATCAACTCCATTTTCTGGGCCTGAAGGAGCACTTCCTGAATTTTCTGCTCTGAAAGCTCTGCCCGCTTGCGGGCGACAATGTCCCAGGCAAAATCGGCCAGTGTACCAACAAGCCGGACATCATTGTCATCGTAATCGTAGGGTTTCTCTGCCACTCCAACGATAGCCTGCACCGTATCTCCCCGCATGACAGGAACAACAAGGGTTCTCTGAATGTCTGGATGGCCAGCCGGCATCTTGAGAAGATGGCGTAAACCCGCATTATTGTTGAGAACCATCGGACGCCTGTTCAGGACCGCATCTGCCCATACTTCCGGACTGTTGAGGGGCGGATGTGCCGGTTCTTCCTCGACGGCCTGAAACTGCCTGTACATATTTCCTGAAAGAACCTGCCGGGAGAGGGTAAGCTGATCGTCACCGGTAAAGTGGCAAAAACCAATCCTGCTCTCCGTCAGACGTTCAGCTTCTTCAAGCGTTGCTCTCAGCAAGCTCTCGACTGAACTGGTTTCGGCTCTGTCAAGCAGATTGAGTCGAAATGCACTGATTGCTTCAAATCGTTTCCGTTCGGTAATTTCAATACCTATAGCCACAACAAAGGGCTCACCCTCGATCATGATCCGGCTCCCGGAAAGCATCCTCCATTGATATTCCGGTCCACCGTGCAGAAGCACCCGTCCTTCGGCGGTCTCCTCTACACCATGAGCCAGAATATTGCTCATTTTCTCGAAAGCAAGGGCACGGTCATCCGGATGAAACACCTTCATTGCTTCATAACCTGCGAGTTCGCTTTCCGGTAGGCCGAGAATTACATCGCGATAGTAGGCGTTCCACCAGACAATCCTGCCGTTTGCATCGTTGATGGTAAATGAACCCGGAAAAGGATCAATAATGGCCTTACTGAAAATTTGCTCGTATTTCGGACTCTGGTTCCGATCAAGCTTCGGGCACTCATGGCTCTGTTCACTCATGTATTTATGAGATGACTGTACTGTAACCGTAATTATGAGAAGCTTCCCTTCCGTTGAAGGTATCCCGAAATCAGGCAGCGATGCATCAGCTTTCAGGGCATAATATCGGATATCAATACCAGGTTTTTTAAAAAAAGTACCGATAAAGTATCAAAAAAGGACGAGAAGGTAACTTTACTTTTGGAAGCGCAAACCCGCCAAAAGAGTTACTGAGACTAATCAACACCTGATAACCAAGATAACAAAGGCATTTCAGGGCTCACCCTGTCTCAGTAATATACCGAAATTGAGATAGATATTTCCGAATTTCGATCCGGACAAGGCGGATTGAAAATAAATCATTCAGCCCTGAAGACATATACCTCATTAGAAATACTATTCAGCGGCCCTGCAGGTTATTGCGCTCACCAATCAGCCATTCTGAGGCAAGATTTCAAAAAATGATTATTATTGGGCAGAAAGCTCTGAAAGCCATGCTGTTGAGTCACAATAGGTGGATGATTTGCCAAATAATCAGGTATCTGCCTGGCAGGACAAAAAACCCGCACCCCTTTCTATGAAACTCTTTTTAAAACTGACACTCTTTGCTCTTCTTTCTGTTTGCGGTGCAGCTTCTGTCATATTTTTATCTCTCGGCTTTCTGGTATCACTCTATGCAGGCAATCCTGAAAAAACAGATGTTATTATTGTGCTTGGAGGAGATAGCGGCCTCCGCGTCCGTAAAGGTGCTGAACTCTACAATTCAGGATATGCCTCGCATGTTATCCTGACCGGCATAGACGAACGCTTTTATCGCCCGGCTCATCCCAACTGGCGTGAACGGCGTATGATAGCGCTTGGCGTGCCAAAAAAAGCAATCAGGGTAGACACGCAATCGACGACAACATGGGAAGAGGCTGTAAATACTGCGGACACCATGGAGAAAAAAGGGTGGAAGAGTGCAATTGTCGTCAGCGATCCGCCTCACATGCTTCGGCTTCACCAGACATGGAGCAAGGCTTTTAAGGGCAGCTCAAAAAGGTACATTCTCGTTTCAACAAAGCCGGAGTGGTGGCGCCCGTTTGTCTGGTGGAAAAACAAAAAAAGTTACCAGTTTGTCATTAACGAGATCAAAAAAAACCTTTACTACGCAGTCATGTACTATTAACGATGATACCCGGCTAAATCAAATCGCCTCACTCTTGCAGTAACAGAGAGCGGTCACGCTCCCCCTCTCTCGGCACAAACTCATCATTGCAGAGGAGAGAGATATACCTGATTGTATTGCCATTTTTGACGGGAAGAGGGGCTATTCAAGCCCCCTGATGATAACGCTAAGACAAGGTATGCTATGCATTTTGACATCAAAAAAGGATACACCCGAAAAGCTTTTACCATTTACGCTTTGCTCGGTGGATTCTGCCTGTTTCTCTTTTCAGCTCCTGCTTTTGCAGAAAACCAGCGCACTGCCGCCAGTGAAAGCCGGACCAAACCCCGGGAGTATGCAATCAGCTCATCATCACCTGCACAGGTCACCTTCATTGAACTCGGCTCCATAAAATGTATCCCCTGCCGAAAAATGCAGCCGGTAATGGAGGCCGTTCAGACGCGATTCGGCGCACAGCTCAAAATCATCTTTTATGACGTCTGGAAAACAGAAAATCATCCATACGCCAAACAGTATGCCATTCGGATGATCCCGACACAGGTTTTTCTCGACAGCAACGGAAAGGAGTTTTTCCGTCATGCGGGTTTTTTCCCGGAAGCATCGATCAATCAGCTTCTTGAAAAACAGGGATTGAAACCGCTCACCACCAATTGAACAGAAATAGTGGCACATCAATATTGGTAGCGCTCTCCGCAGAAAGTCGGGGCCGGGAGAGGATTTCGAGCATCGACCAACGATGTAATCAACATCGCGGAACAACTTAACAGGGGTGAACATGGTTGAAACTCTCTTTTCAGAACTTACGTTTGCCCTCGAGAAAAGTTATGGACTCGCGCTTTTCGCCTCGTTCATCTGGGGAGTACTGAGTGTACTCCTGAGCCCCTGCCATCTCTCGGGAATCCCTTTGATCATCGGTTATATAAGCAGTCACAGGGAGATAAAAACAAAACGATCACTCTGGCTTGCCCTCTCTTTTGCTCTCGGCACACTCTTCACCATTGCCTTGATCGGAGTGATAACGGCGTCAATGGGCATGATGCTCGGAGATACGGGCAATTGGGGCAACTATGTTATCTCCCTTCTCTTTATGCTGATGGGACTCTACCTCATGGAGCTTGTTCCCTTGAAGTGGAACGGGATTCCCCTGGCAGATGAGCCGCGCGGAGGATTGCCGGGCGCTTTTCTCCTCGGCCTTCTCTTCGGTATCGGACTCGGCCCCTGCACCTTCGCATTTCTTGCCCCGGTGCTCGGGGTGGTCTTCACCCTCGGGGCGGAGAGCTGGCTTAAAGCTGTGCTGCTGATTGCCGCCTTTGGTATCGGTCACGCCGCAGTAATCGCTGCTGCCGGCACGATGACACATCTGGTACAGCGCTACCTGAACTGGTCCTCCAGTTCAGGATCGATAAAGCAGGTCAAGCGGTTCTTCGGGCTTGTGCTGCTCGGTACAGGACTCTATTTTCTCTACACGGCCCTCACGCAGGGATAACCGTACCTTGTTTCGATGCGCCGGTGTATTTGAGAGCGTGTGTGCAACCGCTCACTCACCGATCGGTATCATCTGATTGGTAATTTCAGTAAACGCCACATCGTGACTGATGAGAAAGAGCTGATCATACCAATGTTCAGTCACCTCTTCACGACCAACATCAATTGCGCGAAAAGCCTTTGCAAGGTTCTCGCGGCGGGATAGATCAAGATTGGAGGTCGGTTCATCAAAAAATGCAACTCTTGCCCCTATCGTCTGGAGAAGCGCAAGCCGAAGAGCAACGACTGCGCTCATGGTCTGCCCGCCGGACAACTGGTCATCGCTTCGCTCCCGGAGAACACCGGCATCCATATCCCGAAGGATTATCTGATAGTTATCTCCCCAGCAGAGCTCTTCATCAGACTCGGCAATGGTTCGGTAAATACGATCGGCATGAAGAGTTATCTCCTCCCGAAACCGGTCTGAGAGCTGAGCCGAAACACTCCGGAACACCTGGTTTCGCAAAAACTTGACCAGCCGCTCTTTTTCCTGGAATGTGCTGATCAACACCCGCTTTTCGGCCATCACAAGCTGATGCTTCTTAAGCTCATCAATCTCTTTGCCGAGTCGCTCAAGGGTTCTTCCGCTCTCCTCAATCAGCTGGCGAGAGGTGGCCACGTCAATGAGAAGCTGCTCTTTTGCGGCATGCAGCTCTTGATGCTTTGCTGCTTCATAGTGCAAACGCCGCTCTGCAAGCTCATCGATAAAGGCGGCAAGCTCCTGCTGCAAATCCCGGAGTCCACGCTCCCACAGGCCAAGCGTTTGACGCCGATTATCAAGATCAAGAGCATCTTTGAGCTGTGCGGTATAGGTATCACGATCAGCCTGAAATCGCTTTCGCTCCCCTTCACACCTTTCGATTTCTGCATCAAGAGAGGAGAACCGCTGGAGATCGTTCTGCCGGAGAGCCGCCTCTGCAGCCACCCGGGAGTGTTCCTCCCTGCTGGTTTCAAGCCGTTCAATCCGTTCATGATTTCTGCGGCGCCCCTCCTCAAGGGCGGCAGCACGGCGGTCAAGTTCCTGTAGCCGTACCCGGTTTGCATGCTGCTCCTTTTCAGCATCTTCAGCCTCCGCGACCTTTCGGGCGGCATCACCGATCCGGCGGTCAAAATCGGCCATAGCCCGGTCGAGATCGCCGATTTTCATGGAGAAGTGATCAGCCGGTGCAAGACCGGCAACATTCCGGCACTGCTCCTGAAAGAAAGGACAGATCCCTTCCGCCAGAGTATCCTCTCCCTCAACAAGGGCAATACGTCGGCCTTCCAGAAGCGAGCGCTCTGCCCTGAGCCGGTCAGCTGCGTTTCGTCGCTCCTGAAGTTGATCTGCGGCATTGAAGCTTGCGCTATTGAGCAGAAGATCCTCCCTTGCTTGTCCAATAAGACAATCTTCAAGCGCCTGCTCCCGATCAACCTTTGCGATCTCCTGCTCTTCATGATCAAGCGCTTGTGAGAGCAGGCGGGCTTTTACCTCCAGTCCGGCAATATCCTGCTCAATCGCCCTTCGCATCATCTCCATTTTACGAAGTTCGCTCAGCTGCTCTTCGGCCTGCTCAAAGGACTCCTTCCCTGATCGGGAGGCCTCAACAAGATTAAAGGCATGAAGCGCCTCCTCGACTCGCTGCTTCTGGGTTGCTATCTTCTCCCCTCCGTCCCGGATACGCCCCTCAAGAAGCTGTATTTGAGTGGCGAGTGTGGTTATGCTCTTTTGCCTGCTCTCAAAATCTCTCAGGAGAGCTTCAAGATCAAAGAGCGCCGCACTCCTTTCGGCCAAAACATGCTGTTGCGCTTCAACAAGCGCTCCTGTAGCAGCAAACTCCTCCTCTTTTTCCGGGAAAATTGCCACTACACCTTCAAGACCCTCAACCTCTACCTCAAGAATTTTCACCTTCTCCTGCACAAGCGCAAGCAGCGAAGCAGTTCCTTTGTACGTTTTTCTCCAGGTGTCGATTCCAAGAATTTCATCAAACGCCTCCTGGCGTTTTGTCGGTTGACGGATAATGAAAGGACCAAGAAAATCGTTCTGGAAGGGACCGATAACCAGCTTGAACTGCTCGGAAAGAGAACGGCCATTGAGAAGCCCGAGCAGCTGGGCAATACGGGTTTCTGTTTCGGTAATCCCCGAATGTTCCTCAACTTCAAAGGTGTCGCCCTTGCGTTCTGCCAGCAGCCATTTTGATACGGGTCCTACCGTTCTGCTCACCTTCCACTCACGGCCATCATCACTTTTAAAGGTGACCGATATTCTTCCCCTTTTGGCTCCTATCGAAATAAAGCGATCAACATTGGAGACGAAGTCACGGGCATCAACACCGAACAGTGCATAACCTATCGCTTCAAAAACGGTACTCTTGCCTGATCCGTTTGCTCCCGAGAGTACATTGATCCCTGACGAAAAGGAGAGTTCCGTATCGCGATGTGATTTTATATCCGTGAGATGTATGGAAAGTATCTGCATCAGCCCATCTTTTATTTATGATTTTGGGGTGCCGTGAGCATACCAAGAAGATCATCCCCCTCACACTCCCCCTTCATTACCTGATCCCTGATGGCAAGAGCAAGTCTGAGCAGCTCCTCCTCTCTTCCCCTGAACTCGCTTCGGGCAGTGATTAACTCCCGAACTACCTCTTTTTCAATCTCCCCCAGATGTTTCTGCTCCCGCTCCTGACCTCCCTCCCGGGTGAAGAGTGAAAGATGGTTTTTAATCTCGATATGCAGAGGGTGGCAGAGTTCATCAAGCAGAAGACGCAACCGCTCCCTGCCAAGCTCAAAAGGATGAAAACGGACCTGTCCGGTCAATTTCAGCTCAAGAAGCAGCTTGCGTTCATCAACTCCCCTGAAAAGTTTCGGGCGTATCTCTTCTGAAAGACGCCGAAGAGCTTCATCTGCATTGTCAGCACCATCCAGATTGATGGTGGTCACCATCATCGGCCGTGGATAGGTTTGACGGAATTCGTGCCGATAGATGCCTTCATCGACGGTAACAAGGTAATATCCCTTGTCGAACCGCTCTTCACCGAAGTTAACACACTCAGGGGAGCCCGGATTATAGGCATAGGGATGACCATCAGCACGCTCGACAACATAGGGCTTGTGTCCATGACCAAGAGCGACATAATCAAATATTGCCGACAGCGGCAGCGCCTCTTCCGGCTTCATATTGCCGATTTCAACCGGAGAGTAGCTCCAGATACCGACATGAAAAAGAAGGATATTGCCGGTTGTGGCAATTGACTCACAGATACGCTCAACATGGCTGCCTGCCTGTGTACCGATATAACCGAGCCCGTAGATATGTAACCCCTTTATTTCGATATGACCTCCGCTCCCCTCTTCACTCTTGAAGGGTTCAAACCGGTAACCGCCCGATTCAGTCCGGGACGGTCGCAGAAGGCGGATATAGCCCATCTCCGAGAGAGCCTCCATCCAGGAGATGCTCTCACGGCGATGGATCCAGTCATGGTTTCCTTCAACTGCAATACAGGGTATCAAGGCATCCTTCAGGGGCTGAAGGCTCTCGATGGTGCGTGCGAAGGTGCGCGGGAGTATCTGACCGGTGTGGAAAAGGTCACCCGCAATCAGAACAAAATCAACAGCTTCATCAATGGCATTCTTCACAATGGAATCAAGCATGACAAAAAAATCTTCATACCGCAGAGACCCGGCGGATGCGGTTCGATAGGTTTTGCCAAGATGAAGGTCAGCCGTATGGATAAAGCGAATGGTCATAAGAGCATTAAAGCGCGGTTAGAAAATCAGGTAAAGGAGCAAAAGAAGTTCACATCAAGGACAATAAGGCGCTCAGTGACTGCAACGACGAAGCATATAATTCAGCATTCAAAATCGTTTCAATCCTCTCCACTACGTCCACTTCTGTCAACCATTTCTCTGCCCACTGAGTCCACTTTCTTCTCTCTCTTCTCTTCTCACGGCTATCCAGGTCCAGAGCGCTCCGGCTGCATCTACAGCACCAAACAGCAGAAAAACGGGACTGGCGAACCCGAAGAGAATAAAGGCAATAAATGCAGCCATGACAAATATCCGGGCATAAATCGAGGCCTGAATAAAGGCTTTGTCAGGATTTTTCAGGGCAAACCGGTAGTAGATACCGAGATTGAAAACAAGAACGCCCGCGACACGGACCCAGACCTCTGAGGTCGGCGCTATCCCGAAGAGTGAGAGCAGGAGATTCGGCACCACGATAAGGGCTGCGCCAAGCAGATTCATATAGAGTCCGAAAAGCTTGAGTGACTGTACCGACTGTTTCATTGCTTTAGTGGGGTTGTCGTTAAAGTATGACCCAGGCAAGAATACCGATTGAGGCAACCCCTGCGACGACAGCGGCTCCACCCGATCCGGAACCGGAACTTTCAGTCGCACTCTCAACATAGGGATTTGCAGTAGTAAAGTCATAGGTCTGAATGCCCTCGGAGCTGTTTCCGTCACTGTCCCTGACCACTCCGCCATCCAGCGTAACATAGTAGTGCGTGCCGGATGCAAACGACGAGGTCGGGTTTATCGTAAGGCGGCTCCCGGAAACAGTGAGATTTGAACTTGTCGAAATATCATAGGCCGCCTCAAAAAGAGTCCCTGTCGCTGAATTGATATGAATGGCAGCACTGCCGGTTCCCTTCTGTATCGCTTCATTGAAGGTGATGACAATATCATCCGTAACACCGACATCCACCGCCCCGTCATTGGGGCTGAAAAGGGTAATCGTCGGAATGTTGGTATTGATCTGCGTCGTATTGGCAAACTGGAAATGTTCAACGCCGCTCAGATGATCCGAGCCGTCACCTCCGGCTCTCTTGTCCGTAATGGTGTACACTCCGCTTGAGGCATCATAGGTGATGGTATAGTCACTGCTGTTACCGCTGAAGATCGCTGTATCCGATCCATCACCGCCATTGATGGTATCGTTGCCTCCACCTCCCGTTATGGTGTTGGCCGCACTGTTACCGGTAATGGTGTCACTGCCGCTCCCTCCCTTGACATTTTCAAGCGTGACTCCGAAAGCGATGCCAAGGTTATTTGAACCGTCATAGTTCAACGAATTTCCCCTGTTGACGTAGTGAAGGGAGGAGTAGCTCCCCGCTCTCAGATCAACCGTGCAATCGGTCGTGAAGTTCGAAATATCAATGGTGTCGGTCCCTCCGGCATCCCAGATGGTTTTGTAAAAGGGTACCGCGGGATCGAAGGTGTAGGTATTGTTACCGGTCTGGTAGCTGTTGTTTGCCCCGTAAAGATACTGGATAGCGGCAATATCATAGACCATAGGGGTTTCAGGAAGTACGGCGATGGTTTGACTGGCATCCACATACCATTTATGCCAGTCGTTATAGGACATAACCGAATAGATCCTGTAATCGAGACTTTCAGGAAGATAGGGCCCGGCAGAGTTGGTTCCGGAGTAGTTTCCCGGATGCTTCAGACCGAGTCCATGACCGATTTCATGAATCAGTGAGTAGTAGTTGAAGGAGCTGTTCGTCCACGAACTGCCGGTGGCATAAGCGGGATTGATCCATACATCGGCGGCCGAGGCCCAGTAGTCATCAGGATAATAGCACCATCCCCAGGATCCGCTTACGGCGGAGGAAAATGCCAGACGAAAGTCACCGACACTTGCTGCGGTATCAGCAACCTGTGTGAAGGAGAGATTGGCAACAACTGCCCATGACTGAAACACACTGCTCGCGGCAGCAATCTGGGTTGCTGTCAGAGCGAAATGCGATGATGCATCCGGTTCATTCGTATTGGAGTAATCACTCTGCCAATAGGCTGTTGCTCCATCGATCCAGGGAAAGCTGTAGGAGAGCGATACAACACCGCTGGAACCGGCACGCCATTTTACATGATCTTCATTAAGCAGCGGATCAATCGTACTGACACCGCTCGCGCTGAATATACTTATGGCAGAAGATGTTGAGGGACTCGGCATAAGGGCGTCTATAGTTCAATCTAAGGAGACGAAGGCTGTCGAATACCACACTCCCGGCAAAGCGCTGTTTGCCGTAAAGCACAAGCTAAAAAAGTTCCATTCAATGCACAACGGCTGTAAGAATACTGTAAGGAAGCAGTTGCGGCTTTTTCACTTCACTACTTTCAAACAGTAATGGTCTCTTCCCGATCCGTTCATCGCGACAGGTAGTTGCTACCGCAGAAAGGAATGACCATTGAGCGGTTACGCTGTCATGATCTTGCCGTGCCTGGAGTTTATGCGAAAAGAGGAGAGGCAAAAAGCAGAAAGAGAAGAATAAAAACAGCGAAATCGATAAAATAATGGTAATCTGCCTCTACGCTTCCATGATGTCCAATGCAGGTTTACCATGAGGAATTTTCAGCCATGAATGACAAAATAATGTTGCCGCTTCATCCCGGAACGGTTCTGTTTGAGGAGTACATTACTCCCATGAATCTGACTGAAGGCCGGATAGCCGAGGATATCCATATTCCTGTATGGCGCATTAACGAAATCATCGCAGGAAAACGAAGCATCACCGCAGAGACCTCGCTGCGGCTTGCCCGCTATTTCGGAACCCCGCCGCAGTTCTGGTTTGGCCTGCAGATGGACTATGATCTTAAAACAGCCATGAACAGCATGGGACCGATTATTGCCCGTGATATCCAGGCTTATGACGACTCAAGGCCATAAGGCACCGTCAGCGGTTATCTTCATCACGGTTTTCTCTTTCAGTTTCAGCACCGACCGCAAGTTCTGAAGGTATCTGGCGAGTAACCTTTGCACCAAGCTTCCTGATCTCCTCCACCCTTCCGACAAGATTACCCCTCCCCTCTTTCAGTCGTTTGAGAGCAAGGTCAAAGGAGTCCGAGAGAGCTGATAGCTTTTTGCGTCCATCCATTACTGCCTCAAGCACAAGCAGCACCTGATCGTAGATTCTACCCGCTTTTTCAGCAATAAGCTCGGCGTTACGGTTCTCGTTTTCCCGACGCCAGATCTGGGCAATGAGCTTGAGCGTTATCATCAGTGTGGCCGGACCGCACAACACGACGTTCTTTCCGGCAAGACCATACATCAGCTCCGGGTCGGCCTTCATCACAGCCTGCCATGCGGGTTCGAGGGGAATACACATGATAACAAAATCAAGTGTCCGGTTACCGCCAAGAGCGCTGTACTCCTTTGACTGAAGTTCGGTGATATGACGAAGCACCGATTGTGTATGCTCCCTGAGGGCCTGAGCCTGTTGCGGCTCGTCATCAAGCGTGCAGTATCGCTCGTATGCCGTAAGGGAGACCTTGGAATCGACAATCACCGCTTTATTGCCGGGAAGCATAACCAGAAAATCGGGTCGTTTCAACTGGCCATTCTCCTGTCGAAGGCTCTCCTGCGCCATATACTCACGCCCTTTTTCAAGACCGGAAGCTTCAAAAATCCTTTCGATAATCAACTCCCCCCAGTCTCCCTGCATTTTTGAGTCCCCTTTGATAGCCTTTGCCAATGTATTGGCCTCATCGCTCACCCGACCGCTCAGTTCCTGGAGCTGACGGACCTGTTCAATCAGGCGTCCCGACAGTTCCGTATCGGAAGCGTGCACCTCATCAACCCGCTTGCGAAAAGCGTCAAGCTGCTCGCGTAGCGGTTGCAAAAGCGTCTCAAGGCGCTCACGGTTCTCCTGTCCGAAAGCCCTTCCCCGCTCCTCGAATATCCTGTTCGAAAGATTTTCAAACTCACTTTTCAGGCGTGCTTCCGACTCCTGCATTAGAGCCGTTTTTTCAGCGGCACTTCGCCGTTCATTGTCAAGATCAGATTCAAGCCGGGCAAACCGGATGTTTGCTGCCTCAAGCTCGGAGGATTTCATTGCAAACTGGTTCGCGCTTCGGGCGGCATCCTCTTCAACAAGGCGAAGACGTTGCAGCTCGGCTTTCAATGGCGCATCGCGAACAACCCTGTAGGCCACAAAAAGCAGCAAAAGAAGCAGCAGAAGGAGGATTGAAACAATGAAAATGGATGTCATGAGCACTTTTGATGTACCGGCTGGTAAAGCCCGTATGGGTAGTTGTGATTAAAATTCCCTCTTCTTCATGAAAATATAGTGCTGAAGAGTCGTGAAAACCTGCATGGAGGGAAAAATAGAGGGGATCTCGCACAAATAAAAAGCCCCGATCTGTTTTGCGGGGCTTTTTCGAGAGGAGAACCAGGAGCCGGAAACTTATTTGTAAAGAGCACTTCCTGATGGGGTTGATCCGGTATAACTAACTAGAGAGGTTCGGTTATTTACGGATTCAGGATTGTTGGAGCTTTTGATATCACCCTTGTAGGAAGCCGAGCAACCGGCAAGCGTTATGATACCCGCAACTATTAACATCACTGTTTTCATGATAGTCATAATAACACTCCTGTTTTATTTATCCGATCACTGCCCGACACCGTGTATCAGTACTCAGGCATAACTTTACATTACAAAGCTTATCTTAAAGAATAAACATCATGCCGGGCTGAAGAGTTTCCGGTATGTATCGGGCTTCTCGGTCATGTGTGCGGAGAAAGACTCAAAGCAAAGGTGAGGCCTGTAAATAACCGGGTATCAGTTTGCAAAACAAGAAGTTTTTCTTACCTTTGTCATTCCTGTAACGGCGAAGTGGCCGAGTGGTCAGGCAGAGGTCTGCAAAACCTTGTACAGCGGTTCGAATCCGCTCTTCGCCTCCAGAAACAAAAAAGCCTGCTCATCGCAGGCTTTTTTGTTTCTGGACTTTTCCCCTCTCTGTTATCCGATCTTCTCTGCTCCTGAAATAATGGCCTGGACCAGTTTTTCAATGGTCGGTTCATCAATCAGCACCGGGATGTTGAGGCAGATACTGCTGCGCAGCATGGTGCCGGTTTTCGGCCAGAGTGTTTCAAGATCAGCGTCACGATAGCGGTCATACTCTCCAAGCAGGTGACCCCAGACACCGGCAAAATGCCAGTCAAGTGCTTCCGGAAGAATCTTTGTACCGAAACCATGCTCCAGAAGATGAGCTTCAAGCTGCAGGGCAGCCTCGCGGTCCCTCACCCTGAAAATAAGGGTATCGCCCTGTGATCCTGCTTCATCACTGAACGGACGAAGCGTGATGTTCTGAAGATGGCGGATTCCATCCTTGATTTTCTGCTTGTTCTCCCGCGATTTCGAGAGAATCATATCGATTTTGGCAAGCTGTGCCAGACCGATAGCCGCAGTTACCTCGCTGAGACGCAAATTGAGCCCTTTGGAGCGTCTCGGATCCTTGCCTCTCGGCAGACCGGGAAGATGCATGTGGCCATGGTCGGAAAACTCTGCTGCACGGTCGTAGATCTCCTTGTCATTGGTGACAATGATGCCGCCCTCTCCGGTATGGAGCGTTTTGCCTGCATCAAATGAGAAGGAGGCTACGCTGCCTATGGTGCCGAGTTTGCGCCCCTTGTATGACGCTCCAAGCGCCTGGGCCGCATCCTCAATCAGAATAAGGTTGTGCTTGCGGCAGATTGCCGAAATTTCATCCATTTTCGGTGACGCCCACATGGGAATGGCAACAACAGCTTTTGTTTCCGGAGTGATGGCCTTCTCGACCTCAAGCGGATCAAGATGATAGGTCTCATCAAGCTCAACCGGCACCGGCACAGCTCCGAGTGCACTGATTGCTTCTATTGGAGCAATAAAGGTCCAGGCGGTTGTGATAACCTCATCGCCGGGAGCAATTCCGGCACCTGCAAGCGCACAGTGTATTGCCGCCGTTCCGGAGGATACCGCGTGGGCATACTTTACCCCCATCCAAGCGGCAAATTTCTCCTCAAACTCCCGGGCCTTATAATTGCCTCCACCGTAACGGTAAAGATTGACCTTTTCCCTGCTGAAAAGTTCCTGAATTTCGGCCAGCTCCTCCCGACCGATTAGTTCTGCACCAGCCATACTCTATTCCACTCCTTTAGGTTAATTGAAAAACTACAGATCTTGCCGACTCTTCGGTAAACTCAACCGGATTGCCCGAGAAGGAGCCTTTAAGGGCTTCGGATGCATGGTGTGCAAACTCAGCGGCATTACCCTTCCCGTAACCGTAAGGGACAAGTGTCGGAATACTGAGCTGCCGGTAGAGCTCATCCATCTCTTCAAGCAGCTCTGCGGTTGCCTCAGAGGGTGAGGGTGAGCTGCGCATGGGGTTGAGCAGTGCATACTTCTCATAGCCGTTATTATGGTTGTAACGCATAACCTCCTTGAGGAAGATCGCGCCGGCAAGCCCGTGAGGAACCTTGTTCTTGACTCCGAGATAGTAGGCAAAACCGTTGGTCGGACCATCTCCCGAGTTCATGAGGGCAACGGTTCCGCAAACACTTCCGATGGCAAGGTCAAGGCGCGATTCAGCCCGGTCGAGCTGGCCCTGCTGGAGGGCATAAAAGGTTCGCTGGAAACCTTCAACAGAAAAAATCCTGCTCAGGGCGGTATGCTTGACTGAACCGAAACTGTCAACACAGTGAACCAGGCTGTCCATGGCTGAGGCAATAACACTCTCCATCGGAGCGGTCATGGAGAGACTGGGATCAATAACCGCTTTTTTAGGAAAATTCTTCCTGCTGTTTATGCCGAGCTTGCGTCCCTCCGCCTCATCAATAAAGACGGCATTAAAGCTGACCTCTGCACCGCTTCCAAGCAGAGAGGGAACCGTTACCAGCGGCAGGGGGTCGTTGACCCCTTTCGGGAATCCCTTGAGCGAAAGTGCCGGAACCTGATTGGTCAGGAGGAGAGCCACCCCTTTACCCAGATCAAGCGTACTGCCTCCGCCTATGGCAATAATACCATCAGGAACATTGCCGCGGAAAAACTCTGCTACATTTTCAAGATGGGCATAGGTCGGCTCCCCTCCGAATTCGTTGCAGTAGAGTACCGAGTTTTTGTACCCTGTGGTGAGGTTCTTCAGGACATCCTGAAAATAGAGATTCCCGGCAAGATTGGCATCGTAGATAATACCGGGCTTCTGCACCGCAAGCGCTGCCAGATGCTCATTGAGGTTCAAGGCTTCGTTCACCCCGATGACCAGATCGGTGGATAAAAAGAAATTCATAACAACAGGAGTCTATGGGTTGTTCAGGGCTGCCACCTGGCCTGCCAGGTTTTTTTTGTATAGGTAAAACTCAATTAAATCTATTTCCTCGACAGTATCAATCTCCCAGGTCTGCCAGAACTCCATTTCATAGGCACTGAGCCGGGCACCGATCCGGTTGTTGAAGGTTTTGAGTGTTTCGGGAGTGAAGATATAGATCGATCCATTCTCTATAAACTGCGCAGGACGATCCTGTCGCATACCTCGATTACGATGATCAAAGTTAAGGCTGCTCCACTTCCCCTCCCTTGATTCCCAGATGGTGAGGTCATCGGCTCTGGTTACCGAAATCAGGGAGTCTGCGCCATCACGCTCGTAAAGCTCCACCGCCCGGTCAATGTCTCCGGAATTTCGAAGGGGTGAGGTTGCCTGCAGAAAGACGATGGTGTTGATTGAGAGGCCATAATCAGCCTCAATAACCCCGACAGCGTGCAGAACAGCCGACTCACTGCTCGCCTTGTCACCCGAAAGTTCCTGTGGCCGTTCAATCACCTCTGCTCCGTACGCTCTTGCAACAGCAGCAATCTCCGGGTTGTCCGTTGAAACAAAGACTCTGTCAATACGCTTCGATGAGAGTGCCTGCAGAATAGTCCAGGCAAGCAGGGGTTTGCCTGCAACCGGGTAGATATTCTTGTTTTTGAGACCTTTCGAACCGCCTCTTGCAGGAATGATGGCTACGGTATGCATAGTTACATTAAAAAATTTTGGCGCCTTTTTTCATCTCTTCTTTCTGAAACCTGTTCATCCATCCAGCACCGTGCGGCAGACTTCAGCAATCAGTTTTGCCGCAGATCTGTTCTGCAGCGGTGTAAGCCGTTTCAACTCGTCGGGATCAAGACCGCAATGAACAACCTTGTTCAGGGCAGAACCGACAAAGATCGTTGATGAAAACTGTGCAATCATCATTCGTGAATTGGCTATCATCTCCTCCGTCCGGCCTTCACTGAAAACGAGGCTCTCAGGGGCATGAAGGGCTATCTCCCGCATGGCTCGTTCAACATGTTCATTGGGATGCAACTTGAATAAAAGCTGGCTGCCCTCAGCCATCTCAAGATACTTCCGGATATTTTTCGGGCGGTTCTCGTATATAAAAGTTTCACGATTGTCGGAGGTACAGACAAGGACATAATCGTGATGCTTAAAATCATTCTGCAGGTACTGGGCACAATTATCGAAATTCGGTATGCTTGTAACCACAATTTTAGCCGGGTTTACCCCTTTACGTATAAAGAGTTCACGATACCCTTCACTGGCAACACAGAACTTTTCATAGGCATCAGACAATCCGGTTGTCGCCGTTCCGGCAACCCAACGGGGTATCCATTGAAAGTTTCTGGCAAGATGGTAGAGAGTGGTTTCCGGTTCGGTCATACCCTCCTGGACAAGCACAATTTTGCGGCGTCGGATATGTTTCGGGACAATAAGATCGGTACAGGTCAGAACCAGATCATAGGCATGCTGATATCCGCCGATATCAAGCTGAAGATCGTGAGAACGCAGATATTCAAGGGTACGGTCAGAACGCTTGCGGCCCATGATGGTAAACTCAAGAAGCCCCATATCGCTGGCTGTGCCGAGCAGACCATCACTGAAAAACGGTGAGAAATACTGGTCATAATCCTTCATCCACCCGGCAATCTGATGCATCTGGGTGGTCTGATTCATGGAGCCGCATATAAATAGTACTTTTTTCCTCATGCCTTTATTTTACTGACCTGTTCAGCATCATGCAGATGAACCCCTGAATAAAACATCATCCCGTAACCGAATGCATACCAAAGGAGTTCCTTGAAACGTCTCAGCAACACAAACGCTCCGCCATAGGCCAGATAATCATGGATTCCAAGCGCCTGAAAAAACGCGATATAACCGAGATCCTGTACTCCGAGCCCCGAAGGTACGAAAAAAAAGAGTACACGCAGCATGGTAAGTGAAGCATCTATTGCCAGCACCTGAAAAAATGAGATCTTGACTCCAAGAAGACTCAATATAATATAGCTCTCAATGGCAAGCATAAACCAGGCAAGCACATAGATAAGCATAATCGGGATAAGCCTCTTTGCAAAAGGCCCGGTAAAACTCTTCAGCTCAACATCGGTATCAAGAAATCCTGACTCTTTTGAGAAGAGCCACGTTTTAACTCTTTTAAACGGTATCCGCATCAACAGCGCAAGCAGTGTTTGAGCCGCCTTGCCGTTAAGCAGCAGCAACAGGAGTGCAAGAAATATCAAAAATACGCCTATACCTGTACCGATCATGATAGAGCCAAGTCCGCCGAAACCAAGCATGTTGAAGGAAACACCCTGAAGAAATGAAAAGCCTGCTACAGCGCAGAAAACAGTATAGATCCCCTGGGCAACACCAAGCATAAGTTTGCGAACGGCAACACTGGCAACTCCGGATGGAACCGGAATGCCCATAAACCGGAAACAGAGATACGGACGAAGGGGCTCACCGACTGCCACTCCGGCTGGAAGCGTCATGGAAACCGTTTCAGCAATCAGCTGTATTTTCAGGAGTTTGAAAAACGATATTGGTACGGTGCTCCCGGGAAAGAGCATGAACCAGGCAATGGATTCCAGCACATGAAGCCCGAGATAGGGCAGAAGAATAAAGAGTGATGAAAAACCGATAAGTGAAATACGCTCAACAGCTCCCTGGAGATCAACCTGACTGAAAAGATAGGCAATCAGTAAAATACCGAGACAAAGACCGGCATAACCAGTCCAGGAAGAACCGGATTTTTTTTGATTCTGCATGAAAAACCTGGAAACTGTGCTAAAAAAAGAGTTGAAACTCATTTCACTATTTGCAAAGATAGTAATTGATTGTTAAATATTTATTCAATCATGAGGTAGACAACAATTCAGCCTCAACAACCGGGAGGCGGGCCACTACCGGCTCTGACTCGATACAGCTGTTCAGAACAACAGGCTGTTTACCCTTAAAGGTCTTCTTCCATACGTAAAACGCTCTAAAAGATGGGACTTATCAATCCTGACTTCCAGACATTGCCGGAACTCTTTACCTCTGTATTTACCCATTACAGGGGTCAGGAGTCAAAATTTCCGATAGCAAGAAAGGTGAATGGGGTCTATGAGCCCATCTCGTATCGGGAGTTTGAAGAGGATGTCCACCACTTCTCAGCATTCCTGAAAAACAACGGCATTTCACCAAAAGACCGTGTCGCCATTCTGTCGGAAAACCGGCCCGGCTGGTACCTTGCCGATATGGCTATCCTGAATATCGGTGCCATTGATGTGCCTCTCTACCCTTCCCTTCCGCCAAACCAGATCGAATATATTCTCAACAACTGCAGTGCCAGGGCAGTCGTTGTATCCAACATGCTCCAGCTTGGCAAAATCATCTCTATCTGGCAGAACCTGCCGGAATTATGCCTCGTGATAGTCATGAACCGCCTGGAAGAGAACGTTGAAGATGTCATTGACCTTAACCAGGCAAAAGAGGAGGGTAAACGGGTACTTGAAGAGAAGCCCTGGTTTCTTGAAGCTGCCCCTGTGGAGCCTGATGATGTTGCAACCATCATTTATACTTCAGGTACAACAGGACTGCCAAAAGGGGTTATGCTCACCCATCGGAACCTCTGTGAAAATGTCAAATCCTGCTCTTCAATCATCCGGCTTGATGAATCCGACTGCGGTCTCTCCTTCCTGCCGCTCTCGCATGCCTATGAGCGCACCGGAGGATACTATCTGCTCTTCTCCTGCGGAGCGAGCATCTATCTGGCTGAGAGCATTGAAACCATATCAATGAACATGTCTGAAGCCCGGCCAACGATCATCTTTACTGTTCCGCGGCTTTTTGACCGCATAAAAATGAGTATCATCAAGCAAATCTCATCACAAAGCGCCATAAAGCAGAAAATATTCTATTGGGCAGTTCAAACGGGAGAGAAGTATCACCGGCAGCTCAATGAAAAAGGGAAGGCAACCGCTCTTCTTTCCCTGCAGCACACCCTTGCCGAAAAGCTGGTCTACGAGAAAATAAAGCACAAATTCGGTGGACGCCTGCGCTATTTTGTCTCCGGTGGAGCCGCCCTGCCGCAGAAAATCGGTGAGTTTTTCCAGGCTCTTGAGATCTCCATTCTTGAAGGATTCGGCCTGACTGAGACCTCACCGGTAACCCATGTCAACCGCCCCGAAAAAATCAAGTACGGGACAGTCGGGCCTGCCGTAAACAATGTCACGGTAAAGATTGCCGAAGATGGCGAGATTCTGCTCAAGGGCCCGAACATCATGAAGGGATACTGGAAAGACGAAGAGGCCACTCGGGAGGTTATCAGGGATGGCTGGTTCTGTACCGGCGATATCGGTGAGATCGACAAGGATGGCTATCTGAAAATCACTGACCGCAAAAAACATATCATTGTCACCTCCGGCGGCAAGAATATCGCTCCCCTCCCCATTGAAAATCTTATTTCCGAAAGCCCGTTTGTTGATCAGGTCATCGTCATCGGTGAAAAAAGGCCGTTTCTGATTGCGCTGATCGTGCCTGATTTTGAAAAGCTCATGGAATACGCTTCCAGCGAGGGAATTCAGGCCTCTACAAACAGGGAGTTGATTGAGAACAAGAGTGTCATACAGATTTATGACAAGCTGATGCGTACCATTTCACGTCAGCTTGCCACCCATGAAAAAGTTCGCAAGTTCCTTCTGATTGATGATGCCTTCACGGTTGAGAACGGTCATATGACTCCGACCCTGAAACTCAAGCGTAAAGCGATTACAACAAAGTTCGCGGCTGAAATCGACAAGGTCTACAATGCCCTTAACGCTGTTTACAACACCGAGTAAGTGAAATCGTGAAGTGCAGGACTCCTCCACTGTTTCTTCCTGATTCTTCTATAAGTCCTATAGTACCCATAGTACCTACAGGACTTATAGAAGAGATAAGAGGCTCTTTCGAAAGATGAGCTTCACCCTCTCCTCCACCGACAATTCACTTCTCCCGGATTTTCAGCATGGTTCCACCCTGCTCTTCCACCAGCCCTTCGCGCACGAGGTCAGCGATGATTTCACTCATATCCCAGGGGCAGGAACGGTATTTCTCCTCAATCTCTTCAAGATAGATCCCGTCACGCTGGACGAGCTCCCTGATGAGGCACCCCCGATACCATCGCTTTGAACCCTGAAACTTTGACTGCCGGCTAACCGGACGGATTCCGGATCTGCGGCTGGTCAGCGCCAGAGAACCGTAATCCATGAGGGCATTATGCCATTCACGGCTGCGTCCATGCGGCAGGAGCTGCTCTGCAGCAACCTGTATCGCAGCTTTCGGGGTATCTTCAGGAAGGGTAAACTCGTGGATGATGATTCTTCGGATGTTGGTATCAACAGCCGCAACATCAAGATTATCGGCAAAAACCGGAATGGAGCGAGAGGTATACTCCCCGATACCGGGCAGGGATTTAAGCTGATCCGGTGTGGAAGGGACAATACCGTCGAAACGCTCCATGATCAACCTGGCAGAGAGCTGAAGCCTCTGGCCCCGGGAGTTGTAGCCAAGGCCGCTCCAGAGAGCAAGCACATCCCTGAGTGAGGAGAGAGCAAGGGTTTCCGTATCGGGAAAACGCTCCATCCAGACCCTGAATTTTTCAGCAACCCGGTCGGCCTGCGTCTGCTGAAGCATGATTTCGCTAACCATGACGGCATAGCGATCTGTGGTCTCCCGCCAGGGAAATGAGCGGCGGTTGTTGCGGTAGAAATCAAATATCTTCTCGCGAAAACCTTCTATCTGTTGCTGATGCAATACGATCAAAGCAGGAACGGACTGTTCTGTTAGAGGTCAATAAACTTGTCGACGACAACGACTCCTTTATCATCGCGTCTGAGCGTTGCCGCCTGATGAGAGGGATCATGGCCGAAGAAAAGCATCGCTCGCTCTTCAACGAGCTGATGGAGCAGTGCGGTTTTCTCTTCGATAACGGTAAGCGGTTCGATATCGTATCCCATAACCCATGAAGAGGGCAGATGTGCCGAGGAAGGGATGAGGTCGGCAGTGTGCACGAGACTCCCTTCAGCACCTCTCACCCTTACCAGCTGCTGGCCTTTTGTATGACCATTGCTTGAAAAGAGCTCGATGCCGGAAAAAAGCTCCCTGGGTCCGTCAACCAGCTCCAGCCTGGAGAGCCGTCCAAACGCCTCGATGAAAGCAGAGGAGTAACTGACTCTCTCCTTCGGGTTGGGCTTAAGCGCTGAAAGGTAATTCTCTCTCTGAACATAGTGGCGGGCATCAGGAAAGAGCGGCTCAAGCTTGTCGGCACCCTGCCGGAAAGCTCCACCGACATGATCGAAGTGCAAATGGGTATAAATGACATCCGTAATGCTTGCAATTTCCAGACCAACAGCCTTCAGCTCAGCCTGAAGCCGGCAATCCGAGAGGGCATAAATCGACCGGAGTTTGTCCGGCCAGGCAGTTCCCATGCCGGTATCAACAAGAATATGGCGGCCCTTACCTGAAATAAGAAGGACTCTTGCCTTGAGTGTTATGCGGTTGAGATGATCGGCAGGAGCAAACTTTTCCCACATGACTTTCGGCACAACACCGAACATGGCACCGCCGTCAAGAGCAAAGTCCTCTACATCGAGGGAGTAAAGACGATAGTCGCCAATCTGCATCATCTGGATGTAAATAAATTGCGCTGAAGAGGAATCAGGGGCAAGCATAGCGTTGAGGTCACTGCGCATTGCCGACCTGCATCACGGTTATACCCCCGTTCAGGAGTGTGTAAGAGAAAAATCCGGCAGCATCGGTTGCGCTGCCGGATTGTCGAAAAGAAAATCAGGCTTTCTCTACAACCTTGCGCTCTTTTACTTTGAGTGCAGCTTTGCCTGTACGCTTGCGCAGATAGAAAAGTTTTGCTCTTCTTGCCTTACCGTGCTTGAGTACGGTCACGCTCTCAATATTGGGTGAGTTGACAGGAATGATCCTTTCAACTCCAACTCCATGAGAGATCTTGCGAACCGTGATGGTTTTGGAACCACCGGCTCCGCGATCGCTTATCACAACACCCTCAAAAGCCTGAAGCCTCTCCTTTTCGCCTTCAATAACCTTCAACTGTATTCTGACGGTATCACCCGGCTGAATATGCGGAAAATCGGTAACGGCCTGGGTGGCTTCAACTAACTGAATTAACTGATCCATTTTCGACAACTATTTACGTTATTTTTTTCTTCAATTCCTAAAATCATTCATGGCCTAAAAGATCGGGCCTGCGTGTTCTGGTTCTCTCAAGAGCATTTTCACCTCTCCACTGCTCTATTTTGCTGTGATGACCGGACATCAGTATATCGGGAACCTTCATCCCCCTGAATTCAGCCGGTCGGGTGTAATAGACACAGTCAAGAAGCCCATTCTGAAAGGAGTCGGTCAAAGCCGATTCACTGTCGCCAAGAACTCCCGGTATTACCCTGAGCACAGCGTCCATAAGCAGCAGCGCGGGTATCTCACCCCCTGAAAGAACAACATCGCCAATCGAAATCTCCATGGTGATAAGCTTCTGGCGTATCCGTTCATCTACCGCCTTGTAGTGGCCGCAAAGAATAATCAGATTTTGCATTCCTGAGAGCCTGTTTGCCAGAGACTGCTCAAACAGCTTCCCGTCGGGTGTCAGAAAAATCACCTCATCATACACTCTTTCGGCCTGCAGTGCCTCTATACAGGAAAATACCGGTTCAGGACGAAGAACCATTCCCGCACCCCCTCCGAAGGGAGAATCATCAACCTGCCGATACCTGCCCAGTCCGTAATCATGCAGGTTATGAATGTGTATATCCGCATACTGTTTTTTCCGGGCAATACTTAACAATCCATTGTCAAGCACTGAATCGAAAAACCCCGGAATGACGGAAATCACATCAATCCTCATTGCATCCAACGTCTTGGAACAGTTCATCAAACGTTTCAGAGACCAACAAGACAATCACAGAAATTCGTCGAATCTCGGTACAACCATAAACTTATCACGAATACTGATCTCTTCAACGAACTCTTCAATGGCCGGTATCAGAATCTTTCTTTTACCAACCTGTACTTCATAAACCTCATGGGCAGGCATCGCAAGAATATCGGTTACGGTACCAACCTCGTTTCGATTACGATCAAGAACTTTGAGCCCTATCAGCTCATGAATATATGCCCGGTTACCCGGCTGCGGCAGAAGCTGATCCTCATCAACATAGAGATGCACTCCTGCCAGTGCTTCGGCTTTCTCCCTTGTGTCAATTCCGTCAAAGAACACCCACGCAAATCCCCCTCCAAGAGAGGCTTTATGAACGGTCAACCGATTAACGGCGTCAGCGGATCTGCCAGCGTAATACTCCTTGCGGGAGAGAAAGCTTTCAGGGAAATCGGTAACCGGTTCCACCTTCACCTCACCCGCCAACCCTTTCGGCTTGAGGATGACACCTGCAAGATAGAGTTCCATGCTACCGTTCCGTGAGCGTCAAATCAGGCTTCGCTGCCTGCAGCGGCTTTTGCTTCGGCCTCTTTTTTGGCCTGACGGCGGCGTGACTTGACAACAAGGCGTTTTTTGCTTCTCTCGACCTTGCTTGCCTGCCACTGTTCCATCTCAACGGTTATTTCAGCTTCGCTGCGACCTCTGCTTTTCAGCCTCAGTTCATGCAGCAATCCGGTAGTACGGATAAGGCTGCGGACCGTTGCAGTCGGTTGAGCACCAACGCCCATCCAGTATTCGACACGATCTTTCTTGAGTGTTACGGCATGCGGTTTGGCTGTCGGCTGATAGGTCCCGATTACTTCAAGAAATTTGCCA
This sequence comes from Candidatus Chlorobium masyuteum, assembly GCF_011601315.1. Lineage (NCBI taxonomy): Bacteria > Pseudomonadati > Chlorobiota > Chlorobiia > Chlorobiales > Chlorobiaceae > Chlorobium > Candidatus Chlorobium masyuteum. Next base: position 247,339 of record NZ_JAAORA010000003.1, read on the forward strand.
TCTCTCGGTGAGCGCGCATCAGATGCGACAATCTGGTATACCGGTAATTTTTTTCTTCCTGCTCTTTTAAGTCTGATCTTTACCAAGGCTCAAGTATTTTAGTTAATGGTAACTGTTAACAGTAAATGCAATCTATCTTTTTAAAAACTTGTCAAGTGCAAGATTCTGCGAAGTGATCTTTCTGCCCGACTGTGACAGTCTGGATACCGAACGCATCATCTTTTTCATTTCACCGAACTGCTTGAGCAGAAGGTTCACTTCCTGGACTCTCGTGCCGCTGCCGAGAGCGATGCGCTGACGACGACTGCCGTTGATGATATCAGGATTTGACTTCTCCTGTCTGGTCATGGAGTTAATCATGGCTTCGATAGGCTTGAAATCCAGATTTTCAAGATCCTGCTTTGGAACCATCTTGTTCAAACCCGGCACCATCTCAATCAACCCCTGTATTGATCCCATTTTTTTAAGCTGCTGGAGCTGATCGAAAAAGTCGTTGAGATCAAACTCATTTTTCATGAGTTTTTTCTGCATCTCAAGCGTCTTCTCAAGATCCAGAGACTCCTGCGCCTTTTCAACAAAACTGACGATATCACCCATACCCAGAATCCTCTGGGCCATACGATCAGGGTAAAACACATCAAGATCATCAACCTTTTCACCGATACTGATAAATTTAATCGGCTTTTCAACAACCTGACGGATGGAAAGCGCAGCTCCGCCCCTTGCATCGCCATCAAGTTTGGTCAGTACAACACCATCAAAATCAAGGCGGTCGTTGAATGCCTTGGCTGTATTAACCGCTTCCTGACCCATCATCGAGTCAACAACAAAAAGCAGTTCATCAGGCTTGAGAGCACGCTTCAATGACTCAGCCTCTGCCATCATAAGGTCATCAATCTGAAGGCGGCCGGCTGTATCGATAATCACAACATCCCTGGCCCCTGATCGCGCAGCTTCAAGGCCCTGAAGTGCTGCCTTCAATGCATCCTGCTCTTCAATGGCAAATACCGGAACCTCTACCTGAAGAGCGAGAGCCTTAAGCTGATCAATGGCCGCAGGACGATAGACGTCAGCGGCTACCAGCATCGGGTTTTTACCGTTCTTTTTCAGTCGAAGCGCGAGTTTAGCACAAAACGTGGTTTTTCCGGAACCCTGAAGACCGGCAACCATAATCACTGCCGGAAGTTTCTTGGGTGAAAGGTTCAGAGGCTTCTGCTCCCCTCCCATGAGTTCAGTGAGCTCATCATAGACGATTTTTACAATCATCTGCGCAGGAGAGACGCTTTTGATGACCTGCTCGCCAAGGGATTTCTCCCGTATATCCTCAATTAATTTCTTCGCTACCTTGTAGTTGACATCAGCGCCGAGAAGTGCGCGCTTGATATCGCGCATCGCGAGACCGATATTGATCTCGTTAATGGTGGCCTGACCTGCAAGTTTTTTGAAGGTGGCCTCAAGTTTATCGCTTAGACTGTCAAACATCGGTTCCTGCTTTTTTCATATAAAGCTTAAAAATGCTTAGCTTTAATTATAACAAAATATCGCAAAAAATAAAATGAAACAATCATATCTTCATAGCTGATCAGGTTATTATTCCCTTTTTTTTATGCACCGGCATCCGAACATATCAGGAAATAACAGGTTATGACCGAAAACTTCATGGAATCCCTTTTACATACCTTCCGCAACAAACGGATAGCCGTTATCGGCGACATTATGCTCGACAAGTATATTTTCGGCCATGTCTCCCGCATCTCCCCGGAATATCCTGTGCCCGTAGTCGATGTAACCCATGAGGATCACCGGCTGGGCGGGGCGGCAAATGTTGCCCTTAATACCCTCTCACTCGGAGCAGAGACCATGCTCTTCGGAGTAACCGGTGCCGACAGCAACCGGGAGATACTGCTCGAACTGTTCCGCGACCGAGGACTTGCCGCCGACGGACTGATTTGCGACCCGTCAAGGCCTACAACCTGCAAGACCCGCATTCTCTCTCAAAACCACCATATTACAAGAGTGGACAGAGAAAGCCGAAAAGAGATCGATTCCGACACAGAAGAGGCGGTTCTCGACTCTCTAAAGACCGTTATCGGCACTCTTGATGCCATCGTTCTTGAAGACTACAATAAAGGTCTTCTCAGCGAACGACTCATCAAAAGCATCATTACGACCGCAAAGAAGCAGAATATTCCCCTGCTTGTCGATCCGAAACTTCTGAACTTCTTTGCCTACAGGGGGTGCACGATTTTCAAGCCAAACCTCTCCGAAATGGCAGCTTCGCTCGGAATTGCCGTGCAGAACAATGACCGGGAGGTAGAAGAGGCCTGCCTCCGGCTCCAGGAGAAAGTACAGGCTGAAACTATTGTTGTGACAAGGAGTGAAAAGGGTATGACACTCTACAACGGTTCCTTCACCCATATCGGGGCAACCTCAATGGAGGTGGCTGATGTATCAGGAGCCGGAGATACCGTTATCGGAATGCTCGCTCTCGGAGCCGCTTCCGGTATTGACATCATAACGAATGCCACCATAGCCAATCTGGCTGCAGGAACGGTATGTCAGGAGGTGGGAGCCGTACCGGTTAAACCGGAAAAACTGCTCAGGGCATATCAGGAGCATCATCGACAATAGCAATATGCTGCTCTATTTCCTGAGGATATGGTGGGTTGTATGAGCTGTCCATTGCAAGCGCCCTCAAATTATTCAGGGAGTAGAAGGGAACATCAAACATTCCCGCATTTCCAACGGCAGCAGGGACATCCGAGCCCGGATCAACATGCATCACAAAGGTGAGGTGAACCTTTCCATGACCGTTCGGGGTAAATACCCACAATCCGGATGCATGGCGAACACGGTGATAGTTCGAATTAACAGGAAGATAATCGGGCTCACCGGTCATGGTAACGGCTATGGAATTCTCGCCGGCTGAAGCCAGTCCGGTACGCATGATCATCTCCCTCTTCTGCAGCGGCCAGGGGGTGCTGATAACCTGACGCACAACATAGTCAATCCCGTTTTTCTCAAGTACCTCCATCTCGGCAAGCTTGTGAACCCAGCGGCTATAGCTTGCCATGTCATGAAAAAGGCTGATCAGCTTTTTGAATGAAACCGGCAGCTCGGTCTCACCCTTGAAGCTGTGGATATCGGAACCGTTAACCCTGGAAGAGTAGATTCGGACTCCCTTATGCTCGACACGGAAGTCCCAGTTTTTCTCAAGGATTGATGTTACATCCATACCGCCTGATGACTTGTTATTGAGGACTGCAAGAGAATGAGGGGAACACTCACTCAGCGATAAACTGCTGGTAATTCTGGATGACATCCTTCGCGGATTTTATGAAGGGCGCCTCTACAGAAATCCTGTACTTATCCTTCTTTACCATATCACGCATATTGTTCATGGTGTGGTAGGGCGTATCAATAACGGCAATATTGGCCAGCCATGAGGGGATCTCGCCGCCCGGTTCAATGTGGAGACGGAAAACCACCCTGCACTGGTTTGCTGAGAGCGGAATAATGTTCCATGCACCTTCAAGATGGGGGACACGAACATATTTATCGTTTTTCGGCAGAAAGTCCGGCAAACACTCAAGCTTGATAAAAACCTCGGAAGTGTCAGGATCCATATACCCCTGGGAGCGGGTTATGATTTCACGATCGGAAACCGGCCAGGGAGCACTGACAAGCTGATAGACAACCCGTCCGTTATCTTTCTCTCCATTATCTGCTGAAAGTTCCTGCAGAAGGCGCATCTCTTTGGTTTTCCATACCCACTCGGTGGCTGCTTCAATATCAAACAGAAGACTCAGTACGGCATGCTGTGGAGCATCGATAGTAGCGATGCCTACAAAAGAGAGGAAATCAGAGGAGGGAACAGGACAGGTAAATATCTTCAACCAGTCATTTTTCAGGCGCAACGTACAGGTTTCGCTCTGGATTTTTTCAATTAACGACATACGTGTAATGTTTTGATTATTAAGTAAAGGAGAAGCCGATTGATCAATACCGTCAAAACACTCAGGGCTGTCGCATTGGCACAGATGCTGCTATCCTGACAACCGGATCTGCACTCTGCACAACAAATGTTATCTGACCAACAGCACCAAAGAGCTGATGAGCTATCCTTGATTTTACGGCCTGAGCCAGCTTAAGGCGATCACGAAGAAAAACTGCCCGGTCAAACCGGATTTTTTTACTCTTGCAGGTTTTTATAACCAGAGCCTCAAACACACGCTCTTCGGAATATTTCGCAAGAAAACTCTCCATAGAACCCCGGTATTGCTGAACCTGGCTCCGGGGATCATCAATAATTTTCAGGGCGATATCATCAAAAGAACCCGAACGAAAAAGCTCCTGGTAAAAATCAGAGTAACTTTTTCCGGTAACCCAGAAATCAGGAATAATCCCGCCGGCATTTTTCAGCGCAACAAGCTGAGTTTTCTCATCGGGAACTTTCCCGTTGAGCGACGAGAGCAATCCGTATAGTGAGGAGGTTCTGTAAACCGAAACCTCACTGTTTTTCAAATAGAGTAAACTGTCAGGATTTGTAAAGAGTTTCTCAGGTCGAATGGTTGTGAGTGCATCCTGAAAATAACTCTCTCGACCCGTACCGCCTTTATGATAAACCCGCTGTATCTGTCGGCCGGATGGGGTATAATATCGTGAAACGGTAAGTCGAATTGCCGAACCATCTGCAAACTGAAGCTGCCGCTGTACCAGTCCCTTTCCGAAGGTCTGTTCTCCCACCACAACTGCCCGCCGGTTATCCTGGAGAGCACCGGCAAGAATTTCAGAAGCTGATGCACTCCCTTTGTCTACCAGTACAATAACTTCACCCGTCTCGTAACTGTCACCGGAGCGCGCAATAAATCGCTCATTTTCGACTCCGCCGTTACGGCTCTTGGTATAGACAATCAACGCTCCCTTTGGCAGGAACTCATCAGCCACGGCAACTGCCTGTTCAAGAAAACCACCAGGATTACCTCTCAGATCAATAACAAGGCGCTTCATGCCCTGCTTTTTAAACCGGAGAAGCACCGTGCGGAACTCATCGGCTGTGGTTGCAATAAAACGGCTCAATCGAATATAACCTACCCGGTGATCAAGCATAAAGGCTGCATCAATACTCGATGTCGATATTCGACTCCGTGTAACCGTAAAATCGACAATCTTTCCACTAAGAGGTCTGAAAACCCTCAATTTCACCTGTGTTCCCTGCCTGCCCCGAAGCTTCCTCAATACCTGTTTTTCCGTAATACCAAGCGCGGGGAGAGAGTCAATGGCAAGGATACGGTCTCCCGGCAAAATCCCGACTGCAGCGCTTGGTCCACCGGAAAGCGGTGTGACAACAAGAAGCGTATCGCTTGAAATATCAAATTCAATACCGATGCCATCAAAATTACCATCAAATTCGGCCTGGGAATAGGTGACCTTTTCCGGCTCCAGATAGACCGTATGGGGGTCCAGATACTCCGCCATACCCTGTATACCTGCTCCCGCAAGACTATCGCCAGCTACATCATCAACATACATCGCTTTCATCAGACTGTAGGCTTCGAGCATTTTTTTCTGCTGTTCACCCTGCACGTCGCCTCTGCCATTGAGTCTGGACCCGAGAAAAACTCCAAATCCGAGCACAAGAAGCATCAATACAACAGTAAGTATGCGGGACATGAAGTGGGGGTTTATTACAGGATATGAGAACGCCTACAAGCTCCATCAATCACAGTTTACCTATCACAGATCAAAATCACAAAAAAACAATAAGCAACAGAGCTCCGCCAATCCATACTCAAAGCTTATACCATCAGCTGAACCTCGAAAAGAAAAACGCATAATACAAACAGATTGCATCATACTGTAAACCAATAACAACAACACACAAAAACGTATTAATAAAATTAATACAAGAATACCACAGTATCAAGAGCACCAATAAACACCTGCACCTGCTCTGATAAAAACAGCAGACAACAAAAATAACTTACACATTCATACCAAAAATTAACATCACGGTCACAGTCGATCATAGCATCATAAATTATTTTCATAAGACAGATTATAAACAAAAAGAAAAAGATTTCACTAAACAATTTAGCATCAACATAATTTATTGAATCTTACATTAATTGAATTCGCTTAAACTGTTTTATTACAATCATATAAATTATTTTTAATAAAATTAATTTTAAGTGTTTTAATTTATCATTAACTTTAAATTAAAAAACCGTATTTGATCATTTTTTAAGGTTTTTTAATCTTTTACTTAAGCTATTTAACGGTTTTGCATTTATGTGTATCTTTAGCCTGTACCTGTCAGATGGTATAAGCATAAGGAACACATATACAGAATGTGTAAAGAGACTTAATGGCGATCATTATAATACGCCATACAAGCTTTATACTGAATGGTATGAATTTTTTCTGCGGGTTATATTTTCTTTTTACTCTATCATGCTGAAGCGAAATCACACTGAACAACAAGTTCAATTTCAAGGCTTGCATCAAGAGGTAATTCTGCTACTCCGACGGCACTTCTCGCATGAACTCCCCTCTCTTCGAAGATTTCAAGAAGAAGAGAAGAGGCTCCATTGGCAACAAGATGCTGACTGGAAAAACCGGAGTCACTGGCAACATAGAGCGTAAGCTTGACAATCCGTTCTATGCAATCAAGGGTGCCTGTTACCGATTTGATGGCGGCAAGTGCATTGAGAAGAGCGGTTCTGGCTGCATTGAAAGCATCTTCCCTGCCCTGCTCATTTACCTTTCCTTTACCACCCGGTTCTATCAGTTTTCCGTTTTCAAGAGGGAGTTGACCGGAGGTAAAGACAAGATTACCGCTCCTGATTGCAGGGGAATAGAGACCCGCCGCTGCGGGCGGCTGAGGCAGAGAAAAGCCTGCTTTAATGATTTTTTCTTCGATGCTGCTCATTGGGAAATTGTTGGTTACTCTCGATTATCGGTAATAAAACCCTTTTCTCACGATGCATTGCGCTATATGCCATGTATAAATGACCATAAAACGGTCCCGATAGAAATCGGAATCTCCCCAGGAAAGGCAGTTGCTATTACCATTAAAATTATTTATAGTCACTGAAATATCAAAGGATTTTGAATATATGGCGCATAATACTCCCCATAACACTCCCCTGCCGCGCCTTCTTTTGATAAGCAGTGGCAAGGAAGCCCCTGTTATTGGCACACCCCTGCTCAAACAGCTTCAACTCCTCCCCCGCTTGATGCCTTGCATGATTCAGATCAGGGAAAAACATCTTGATGCAAAACAGTTGTTTCAGCTATCGCTCATGGCGGCTGAAATCGCACGTGAAAAAGATATCAGGATCCTGATCAATGAACGTGCCGATATTGCTCTTGCTGCCGCTCTTCACGGCGTACATCTGCCCGAAAACAGCTGCCCGCCAGATAAACTTCGCGCAGTTGCACCGGAATTGATCATCGGATGCAGCGTACACTCGCCGTTGTCTGCACGGATCGCTGAAGAGCACGGCGCTGATTACCTGCTTTTCGGTCCGGTATTCGATACGCCCTCAAAAAGGAAATACGGCCCGCCACAGGGGGTGGAAAAACTCGGCACTTTATGCCGTTCGACCTCACTTCCGGTCTTTGCTGTAGGAGGCATTACACCACAAAACATTCCATCCTGTATAAAGCAGGGGGCCTATGGTGCTGCAGGAATCTCCATCTTTGAACCGGGCAGCGGGTTTGTCGCTACCTTTGAACAATTCTATAACACCCTTTATCAATGATGCCCTCCTCTCCCTTTCTCTGTGTCATTACCGATGAGGCTGTGTGTCCGCTCTCACTGGTGGAAAAGGCTCTGCAGGGTGGAGCTGCCATGATACAACTGAGACATAAAACAGCTTCCGGCAGTCAGCTTTTTTCCTGGGGAGTTGAAATCACCAGACGGTGCAGAGAGTACGGGGCACTCTGTATTATCAATGACCGCATTGATATTGCCCTTGCATGCAAGGCTGACGGTGTTCACCTCGGTCAGCAGGACCTGCCGGCTTCTGCCGCCCGTAAACTGCTCGGCAATTCCCGCATCATTGGCATTTCGGCATCTTCACCTGAAGAGGCTATTCAGGCTGAACGTGATGGAGCGGATTATATCGGTTTCGGCCATATCTACCCGACACCATCAAAAGTAAAAGGGTTTGATCCTGTCGGCCCGGAAACACTCCGGAGGGTCTCCGCCCTCGTCTCCCTGCCGATTATAGCTATCGGCGGTATCAGCAAGAGGAATGCATCACTGGTCATAGGGCATGGTGCGGCAGGTATCGCTGTCATTTCCGCCGTCAGCAGGGCAGTTGATCCCGTCAGTGAAGTACAAGAGCTTGTCTGTTCACTACAACAGGGAGGCATTGATGGGTAAAAATTATGTTACCGTTCTCACCATTGCAGGCTCGGATGGAAGCGGAGGGGCTGGAATCCAGGCGGATAGTAAAACAGTTGATGCCCTTGACTGTTACGCTCTTTCGGTCATAACCGCCGTTACAGCACAAAATACCCGCGGGGTAAGGGGAATCTGCCTTCTCCCGGAACAATCCGTTCGTGAGCAGTTCAGGGCCATTGCTGACGATATCAGGATCGATGCCGTAAAAATCGGGATGCTTGGCAGCAGCGACATCATCAGAGCTGTTTCCGGATTACTCAGAGAGCTTGAAAACACTCCGCCTGTCATTCTTGACACTGTTCTCGGCTCTTCCTGTGGCACCACTCTTCTGCCGGAGGAGGCTATCGAGGTAATGAAAGCAGAGCTCTTCCCTCTTGCAGCCTTAATAACACCAAACCTGCCGGAGAGTGCAATTCTGACCGGCTTGAAACAGCCACCTGCAACCGATGAAGCTATCGAGGCGGCTGCTGTAATGCTGCATGAAGCCGGAGCGGCTTCGGTACTCATCAAGGGAGGTCACACTGAAGGAGACGAATGCCGTGACTGCCTCTTCAGCAATGGCCGGTTTTTCTGGTTCAGCTCTAAAAAAATCGAGACCCTCAACACACACGGCACCGGCTGCACACTCTCATCAGCCATTGCAGCATTCATGGCCAGGGGGGAAGTTATGGAACGTGCTGTAGAAAAGGCAAAAGCATATACGACTGAAGCCCTGAAGTCGGGAGCCGGTTACCATCTTGGCAGCGGCAGAGGCCCCCTTGATCATCATTTCAGGTTTCGATAACTGTCACTCAGACACCACGGGGCGGGCGGCCGACAGAATAGTAGGTAAATCCGGAGAGCTCCATGAATTCAGGATTGTAGATATTTCGGCCGTCAAAAACCACCGGTGTTTTGAGATCTCGTTTGACCATCTCAAAATCGGGGCTCCGGAACAGAAGCCATTCCGTAAGCACCACAAGAGCATCAGACCCTTTTACCGCATCTTCAGGGTTTGCTGCATAATAGATCCCCTCCCGCTCTCCGTAGATTCTTTGAGCCTCGTGCATGGCAACCGGATCGTAAACCCTTACCGATGCGCCCGCCTGCAGAAGCTCTTCAATAACCCTGCGGCTCGGGGCCGCACGCATATCATCGGTATTGGGCTTGAATGAAAGCCCCCATAACGCAAAAACACGGCCTCCGATCTCCTCTCCGAAATGGAGGCGGATCTTCCGGACTATGGTACTTTTCTGGTCTTCATTGACGGCTTCAACTGCCTGGAGTATCCGTGAATGATAACCGTATTTATGTGCGGTTCTTTCCAGCGCCTGGACATCCTTGGGAAAACAGGAGCCGCCATAGCCGACACCGGGATAGATAAACGAAAATCCGATCCTTGAATCGGAACCGATACCCCGCCTGACCGCCTCGACATCAGCCCCGACCCGCTCTGCAATGTTGGCTATTTCATTCATGAAACTGATCTTTGTGGCAAGCATGGCGTTGGCCGCATACTTGGTGAGCTCGGCCGAACGGATATCCATGGCGATAAACCGCTCATGGCTGCGGTTGAACGGAGAGTAGAGAAAACGAAGCAGCTCTTTGGTGCGGGGGTCATCAACTCCGACGATAATCCTTTCCGGTTTCATGAAATCGTTGACCGCATCTCCCTCCTTGAGAAACTCGGGATTTGAAACCACGTCAAAGTCAACTCCCGAACTCCGTTCGGCAAGAACCGAACTGATTTTTTCCCGCACAAGGTCGGCAGTACCGACGGGAACTGTCGATTTGTTGATGACGATCCGGTACTCCTGCATATAGGTTCCGATACTTTCGGCAACACTGAGCACATGACGCAAATCTGCCGATCCGTCCTCATCAGGAGGCGTCCCTACCGCGATAAACTGGTATAATCCGAACTCAACGCCCTCCCGGATGTCGGACGTGAACTTCAGTCGGCCGGCACGGCTGTTCTCAATAACAATTTCCTCAAGACCGGGTTCATAAATGGGAATGTGACCCTCATTGAGAGCGTCAATCTTCTTCCGGTCAATATCAACACAGAGAACATCATTTCCGACTTCAGCAAAACAGGCTCCGGTCACAAGACCGACATAGCCTGATCCGAATATGGTTATTTTCATTACAGCATGATTTCATGGTTCGCCACGGCTCAACGTTCCGGATGGCAAACCGGAGTTACTTATTATTCAAGAACTATTACAAGGCAACGGGATTTCTGCCAGAAAGCATTTTCATCACGGATAAGAAGCAGTGAGGACGTTTTGCCTCCAACCAGCTCGTAAGAGCCAACCGTGTGAGGAGTTACGATTTTGATGCGTTTCAGGGGCCTGTCAAAAAAGAGATCACGGGTTTCGGTTATCTCAACCTTTTTAAAAAGATTGACATTAAAGTCGGTGGCAAGACGGTACTCATTGCCGAAGAGTTTTTCAAGCGGATTAATGCGAAGAAGAACACCTTTCGAAACGAGATCATTAAAGGTTCCCGAGATGTAATAAGCCGTATAGAGCTGCGAGTCCTGATCCTGGATATACTCATCAAGCACATCAACCGTGGCCATAAGTGAAGATACCTGTCTGTTGAGCTTCTGAACCTGGCCTTTCAGGGTGATAAGCTCTCCATCCTTGGTATTTATGGCGATTTTAAGCTCCGAAACCAGCTTGTCAAGCGAATCAACCCGATAGGATGAGGTTCGGTTCTCCTCTTCAAGTTTGCGGATCAGGTTTTTACTTGCTGCCAGGGTGGAATCGATAAAACGGATTCCGGCTGAGATATCCTTGCCAATCTGCTCGACACTCTGTTTGTCACTGCTTTCGATATCAGATGAGAGTCTTTCAACGACAGCCTCTTTCTGCTGAATCCTGCCGAGATTTTTCTGCACCTGGGCAAGAATAGCCATCATTGATTCAAGATGCTCCTGCTGGGGATCCTGCTTCGGTTTTTCCGGGCTGCACGACGAGAGAATCACCAGAAAAGCGAAACATAAAACCCCGGCCACCCTTAAGCGACTCGCTCTTACAGCCATTGAATCCATTGTTCAACCCCTTCTTTTGTGCCATACCACCTGGTATGCGGTGTTGGAAGATGCTCGGCATCTGCAATAGTTACATTGACAGCACCCTCAAGAAAACAGCTTTTTGCAGGAACAATGCCGTCACCGGCAACATTGCCGTCATCCAGAACGTTTTTATAAAACTGATAACACATTTTCTCCACAAAACTTCCCTCTGAATTGCCATGATACTTATCGCTGACGACAGAAACAACAGAAACCCGATCAAAAAAATCAGCCTGCAGATGGCTGAAGATAAAATCCGTTTTTATCTTTGCATAATACTCACTGGTATGAAACGGTGTTCCAAGCGTTATCAGCTTCTTGATTTGCTTTCCCGGATTATACCGTTCACCCTGAAAGGGCTTTTCAAGCAGATAGACCATCGCAACACTCCCCCCACCGCTATGAGCAACGAGCGTAATGGGTTCACCGGGAAATTTCTGTTCAATCTCGCGTATCGTCCGGTCAAGAGCGCTCATGACCCTGTTGGTTGATTTTTCCGGCGATGGAGGAAATCCTATCCAGTCAATGAGCGATACGGGTACTATGGTGATTTTCTCTTCCGGAAGATAACCGCAAAGAGCCTCTTTCATGATATCATAAAGCGAATCCCAGAAAAGTACTCCTGGAATAATCACTACTGGATGTTGCGGGACCGCCTTCATGATAGGTTCATCTTGTTACACTGCCGCTCTCTTCTCTCTTGTGTATTTCCGGAATTTTCAGGACCATTTCTTCAGCAGCTCAACAAGCAGGCTCACACCAAACCCGGTTCCTCCATTAACCTTGCCTCCCCCTTTCGGAGTGAATGACGGACCGGCAATATCAATATGGGCCCAGTTTTTATGCTCATCAATGAATTTTTCAAGGAATTTTGCTGCCGTGACTGAACCGGCACCGCGACCTCCGGTGTTACTGACATCGGCTACGTCGGACTTGATCTGCTCATCGTAGAGATCCCAAAGCGGCATGCGCCACACCTTTTCACCTGCCTTCTGACCTGCGTTATAAATCTCATCAGCAAGCTTGTCATTGTTACTGAAGAGTCCTGCTACGGAATAACCAAGGGCAACAATACAGGCGCCTGTCAGGGTTGCAAGATCAATAATGACATCCGGCTTGTACTTTTCACTGGCATAGGTGAGGGCATCAGCCAGAATCAGACGACCCTCGGCATCGGTATTGCCAACCTCAACGGTAATACCCGAATAGGTAGTAATAACATCGCCCGGATTCTGGGCTTTCCCGTCAGGCATATTGTCGGTAGCTGGAATCAACCCGATAATGTGCAGGGGCAGGGCAAGACGTGCGGCAGCCTCAACTGCACCCAATACGCTTGCTGCTCCGGCCATATCCGACTTCATCTCTCCCATATTTTCGGATGGCTTGATGGAGATGCCACCTGAATCAAAAGTAACTCCTTTTCCAACAAGGGCTATAACTGCCTTCGCTTTCCCTTTCGGCTTGTAGTCAAGAATGGTGAAGGTCGGAGGAAAAAAACTCCCCTTGTTGACCGCAAGCAGACCTCCCATACCAAGAGCCTCTATCTCTTTTTTATGAAAGACCGTTACCTGGTAGCCATATTTTTTGGCGGACTCCTCTGCCGCTTTCGAAATATCTTCAGCCTGCAGATAATTTCCCGGCAGATTAACCAGATCCCTGGCCATCTTCTGGCAAGAACCGACAATACTTCCCGCCTCAACACCGCGCTCTGCGGCATCCAATACCGAAGCTCCAGCCCTTAAAACAAGTTCGGCAAGCTCTTTTGTCTTTTCTGCCGCTCTCTTTTTATCCAGCTTGCCGCTTTTCAGACGCTCAAAGCGGTACAAACCGGCAAACGATCCGGTAACAAACGTTTCAGCAAGAGTCGAAACACTCTCTCCTGTTTCACCGGCAATGCGCTCGATGGCTGAAAAATCAACAGCAAGCTTTGCAATCTTCAGCTCAACAGCTCTGGATGCAATGGAAATGGCCCCCTTGCGCCAGTCATCAAGACTCTTTGCATCACCAATACCAAACAGGGCAATTCGAGATGCCTTGCATTTTCCTGACCCGCCATAGAGCAGAACAACCTCTCCTGCTTCGGCTTTAAAATCCTTTAATACCTTATGATCCAGTTCAAGTCCGGCAAGCAGCTTCTGAGCCTCTTTTTTCAGATCTCCCTTACTGATCGGCAAGGCAAGAAGATCGACGGCAATACGATCAATCTCAATTTTTGTTACTGATATTTTCATAATCCGGCTTGTTCGTTGTTAACACCTTCAACCTGACAGGATGCTGTTTTAAGAAATGCCCTCAAATCTTCAAGAAGTACCTTCTGGGCCCTGTCGGACGAAAACTGGAAGAGACATCCGGCAGCATTCATATGCCCCCCTCCTCCATATTTTTTTGCCAGCTGGTTGACGTAAATATTACCGCGTGAGCGAAAACTCGCTTTTGTTCTGCCATCCTGCATCTCAACCATAAGCACGGCAATTTGCACGGTTGGTACACTCAGCAGATACTGGATGATGAGATCGGTATCAAAAAGCTTACTCCCGGTCGCTTTTAACATATCCTGAGAGATAAAAAGCCACGAAATCACTCCATCATCAAGCAGCGTGATCGCGCTCAATGCAGCTCCGAGCAGCTTGAGTGCCTGGCAGGTAAGTGAGTTATAGATCTTGTCGTAGATATCCGAAGCATCTGCCCCTTTGCTGACAAGGTCACCGGCAAGCCGATAGACATAGGGGGATGTTTTCGGAAACCTGAATGATCCGGTATCCGTCATAACCGAAACGTAGAGCGCTTCGGCAATTTGGGGTGTGAACAGTTCACGGCCCAGCCTCTTCTGAAATGCGTAGATCAGGTCATAGATAAGTTCACCGGTCGAGGATGCATAGTTTTCACACACCATGACATCGGTAAAATCATCAGGTTCAAGATGATGATCGACACAGACAATTTTCAGGCTTCCGAGCTCTTTGGAAAAACTAACATGCGGCCAGAGCGAACCCATCCTGTCACGAAGATTTGCATCAAGAAGTACAACAACATCACAAAGCGACAACGCCTGTATAGCATCCTCATCCCTGTCGTCAAAGAGGCTTATCGGGTAGAGATGGGTAAGAAACCTGTAGTTCGGGGGGACCTCTGTCGGATTCACAATCGAGACCTCCTTGCCAAGCAGCTTGAGCACAAGCGCAAGAGCCACCTCGCTTCCGAGGCCATCACCATCTGAATTCTCATGCGTTGTCAGAACAATATGCTGACCTTCAATCAGCTCATCAATTACCGGAGACCATTCCTCGGCGTTAAGCGTCCTTCCATACTCGGGTAATATCATTCGTTTGCAGTAACTTTATCAAAAACAAAACTCAATCTATGCCCTTTCCTTATAAAGCCACATAAAACATTTAATAACAACACGTCAAGCCCAATAACAATCATCAAAAACAATCCCGACACCCAAAAAAAAGCGTGTATTTCTCAGGAAACCCCTCCTTCAAGCCTTACGCTATAGTCGAGAAATGTTTTTAAAGATAAAAGATAAACAAAGAAACAGGGAGAATAATTTTTGACCGATAAATATTTTTTCTCCACTGCGAGCAGCCGTTTCCACTCTATCACGCCCTTGCGTTCAACCCTCTTCCCTCTTTTCACTCTTTTGCCGCAGCTCTTCGCATGCTGCTTATCCGATCGATGAAATCAGCCTCTTTCCTGAACAGCTCTCTGTTGATGTGCAGGGTATCCGAAAACTCCAGATTGATGTCAGTTATGGTGGTGTAGGCCGGCCAATCGAGAAGGCCCGGACCATTGGGATTACCGGTTGCAGCAAAGTTGACCCAGTAAGCCATCATCTTTTCGGAAAGCCTCCTGTCCGTCTGATTGTAACCCCCGGATTCGGCCATATTTCCGAAGACATAAGCCAGTTCAACACCATGATGCACTCCCAGTTTTCGCGCAAGCACCGTGTCGGGAAGGCGGGTGAACTGGTAGAGATATGCCCTGGATTTTTTTTGTTCCATGGATCGTACCATGAGCCTTGCCGGTTGTGAATTTGCTGCTACCGTCAGGATTTTATCAATAGCCGGGGCAACATCTCCGGCTGTTGGCGCAGGGAAGAGCTCAAAGGCTTTCGCGGAATTATCGCCAAACCTTGATTGCAGGAATGATCCATATCGCTCAACTGATAAATCTTTTTCATCGGCGAGATAAATATTGCCTTCATTGAGCGTACTGCCGGTGATAAGCGGCACATCATGCTGCTTTCCTCCCCGGTATGCTGCCAGCGGATCTTCGGGAAGCACCCGGCCATCAAATACCGGTGCAAAAAAAAGCCCATCGGCAAATATGCTTGTCGTGCAATCGGCTGCCTTCACTATCTCCTCTGCTGACCTGGTGCGCATGGCTGCCACTACATCCCGAGCACTGTCGCAGCCAAGTTTTGAGGCCAGTTGCCGGCCCATTTTCGACACATTAGCCATGTCACCGTTAAAGGCCGGAGAGAGATACTCAGAACCGATAATCGGCCCGCCGCTTTCAGCTATAGCCCGATGAAAAAGCCCTGCTGACAACGGAGTGATCAACAGCAGCGAAACCGATCGGGATCCGGCGGATTGGCCGAAAAGGGTTACCCTCCCTGGATCCCCTCCGAATGCAGCGATATTGCGATGTATCCATTTCAGGGCAGCGATCTGGTCGAGCAAGCCATAGTTGCCCGAGGTGCCATGGGGGGATTCCTTTGAGAGCATCGGATGGACAAGAAACCCCAGCGGCCCGAGACGGTAATTGATGGTCACGACCACCACCCCTTTTCGGGCAAGATTCCTGCCGTTATACTCCGGCAGTGATGCGGAACCAAAATTAAAGGCTCCGCCATGAATCCAGACCATAACCGGCAGTTTCTCATCAGGTTTTTTTGCCGTGGTCCAGATATTCAGGTAGAGGCAGTCCTCGCTGAATGAGCCATTGTCCTTCTGATTTGGCTGCGGGCAGGAGGGGCCGAACCCCTTACAGTTTCTCACCTGCGTCCACGAAGCAACCTCCTCCGGAGGCTTCCATCTCAAGGGACCAACCGGGGGCGCCGCATAGGGAATCCCCAGGAAGATACGCACGTCGCCGTCTGCTCTTCCGCATATCGGTCCGCTATGCAGCTGAATAACATTACGGATTATTCCGCCGGCGCTCACCGGAAGCGGCAACGCGGTGTGCAGCAGCAGAACTGCCAGCAGTTTACGAAAAGCCATACTTCCTATCCTTCCTGAATCTCCTCCTCATATCCGGATTTGAAAAGCACTGTGCCACACAGGGTAGTCTCTTCAAGCAAGCAGATACGGTATTTTACCTCCCCGTATCCTTGAAAACCTCATCCAGCCAGTCGAACAGGATCTCCCCCATCAGACTGCGGTTCTCGCCAATGCAGTGGCTGGAAGCACCGTCCTCAAAACCTGTAACAATCAGCTTTGAATTGGAATTGGGCAATTTAGCCATGCATTCCAGCTGCTGGCGCTGGACCTCCTTGCTGGCATACTCGCCCGCCCCTACCAGCAAGAGGGTGGGAACCGTAACCTTTGCCGGATCAAAAGTAAAGCCCTTGTTGGCCGCAACCAGACCGGGAATATTGTCCATCTTCACACCCCAGCGAAAAGCCACCAGTTTGACCACATTACGATGGAAGCTGGCAAAACCCTCCAGCACCCCGGGAGTCGTGGTAGCCACCGGCATGGTGCTGAACAGCCTTTCGGCATCAACCACTGCCGCCGTGACTGCTACAGCCTTGATACGGGAATCATGCATGGCAGTCTGAGGCACAAAACCGCCGCCGCCACTGATACCATAGGCCGCAAACCGCAAGGGATCAACCTCCGTGCGCTTGAGCACATAGTCAATGACTGCTGAGATGGGAATGTTCATGGCTGGCCGGAAATACTTGCCTTTCCAGGGGAGCAACCCCTGGCCCGGGAGATCTACAGCGACGAAGTTGTATCCCCGCTCAAAGGTCTGGGGGGCAATGTGGAACCATAGATCTTCGGCAAACGTCTCCCCTCCGCCGACCATGAAGAGCGTCGGACGAGGTTTCCCGCTCTTGTCAGCCTTGCGGAAATAGCCGGGCAAAACCACCCCCTCGAAGGGCACTTCGAAATACTCCAATGGCGGATCCATCAACTCACCGGCCTTGCGGAGCAGCGTGCGGCTGCGGCCGGCAACCTCGTTGAGGCGGGGATCATCGGGCAGCATGGAGATGATGCCCGCACGGTAGTAATAGGAAGCCCGCTGCATCTGCCGGGCTGCACTGACCTTGTGGCCTTTGTTCAGGCTCTTTTCCGCTCTTGCCGCAAGCCGGTCAGCCATCCTGATCCACTCCGCCTGCCAACTGGCCGCCTCCCCGTCCTTGATCTGACTTGCGGTGTAGTAGGCCTCGCCGATCTCCATGCCATGGTTGCTCGTGTTGCCGAGCAGGAAGCCGAAGGTCCAGTCCATGTCATTATCCTTGAAATGGTAGCGCACCGTCGGGTCATGAGCATCGAAGTCGCTCTTCTTCTCTCCGGGGTTTACGGCCTCTGTGCCGGAGCTTTTCTTCTTTTCAGTTGCCTGGGATGCACGGCTGCCGCCTGTTGTCAGAACAACAGAGCAGAGCACCATAATCACAACCCTCAAGACTCTTCCGTACATTTCACCCTCCTTCTTTAGGTACATGAACCTTGCATATATAGCCACACCACAAGATATATTTCCGGGTTACTGCAGGGCAGTTACTCCCCGATTAAGGGGCAGCCGAAGGCGGTCTGCGATCCACCGTAAAGATATAACAATATCAGCACTGGTTTAAGCAAAAGAGCATATATTCCGCATGAAGCATCACAGGCATGCGTTCTGTGAAATCCATACAGCGTAACCGTAAGCGTTTACACCCTCTGCCTTAACATGAAACGGAGACCATGACCACCGC
Source organism: Candidatus Chlorobium masyuteum (assembly GCF_011601315.1). Classification (NCBI taxonomy): domain Bacteria; kingdom Pseudomonadati; phylum Chlorobiota; class Chlorobiia; order Chlorobiales; family Chlorobiaceae; genus Chlorobium; species Candidatus Chlorobium masyuteum. The sequence goes on from NZ_JAAORA010000003.1 coordinate 265,741, forward strand.
TCTTCCCAACATTATTGATCTGAGCTTCCCGGAGCTTCAGCATGCCATTGCATCGCTTGATGAACCCTCATTCAGGGCAGCACAGATTCATCAGTGGCTTTTCAGTCATCAGGCAAAGCGTTTTGAGGAGATGACAACACTCAGCCGGACACTTCGCCAAAAGCTTGCAGAAACCTTCTCTATCAGCCATCTTCAGCTTGTAGATCACCTTGAGAGTACCGAAGAGAGCGGGGATAACCTCACAGAAAAAATCCTGCTGAAACTGCCGGATCATGAATTGATTGAAACCGTCCTCATTCCTGCCGAAAACAGATTGACCGCTTGCCTCTCCTCGCAGGCAGGGTGTGCGTTTCAGTGCACATTCTGTGCAACAGCAAAAATGGGACTGCATCGAAATCTTACACCCGGAGAGATTGCCGGACAGGTTTATGCTCTCAATGCCATAGTTTCCGGGAAAAATCCCGACAAAAAAATCACCAATATTGTTTTTATGGGTATGGGAGAGCCGCTCATGAACTACGACAATATTCTGGAATCGATAGAAACCCTGACAACAAAAAACTACAGCTTCACGCTATCCCAGAAAAAAATAACCATTTCAACCGTGGGTGTTATTCCGCAAATACGGAAACTGGCCGCTTCAGGATTGAAAACCAAGCTCGCCGTCTCCCTTCATGCTGCCGAACAGCAGAAACGGGAGTCACTCATGCCGGTCGCAGCAAAGCTCTATCCGCTTAATGAGCTCGGTAAAGCACTTGCCGGCTATAGCTCGGCAACCGCCATGCCCGTCACGATTGTCTATATGCTGCTGAAAGGGATCAACGACTCGCTTGAAGACGCAAAGCTGCTGGCACGGTTTGCTCACGGCTTTTTATGCAAAATAAATTTGATTGATTACAATTCTATCATTAATATCAGGTTCAAGCCTGTAAACAGCTCCTCCAGAGAGGTGTTCCAGCAATACCTCATTGATTCAGGCCTGCATGTCACGGTCAGAAAAAGCTACGGTACGACAATTAATGCGGCATGCGGTCAACTGGCAACAACCGGCATGGCAGAATCGCAATAATCTATAATCGCCTTAAATACCATGGATTTGATCGATTTAATTCCTTTCCAGAATGAGTTCAACAAAACGTATCACGGCTTAACCAGCAATGCAACACACACGTCGGAAAAGCCGGTATTTCATGAACTGAAAGTCAGACGATACGACAAACCTGTTGACGAAGTCAGAGATTTTATTTCCGGCAAAATTGATCACTGGGTTGGCTGGGAACTGAAAAGTGAAAAAACAGCTGTCGGCGGCACGACCACCATCCGGGGGGAAGTGACCTCCGTGCTTCTTTTCGGCATGAAAATCGATGTAACATTCGGTCTGTTTGAGGAGACCGATATCAATGGCCGGCCGATAACCACGGTCAATGCAAAAGCAGAAACCCGCATTGAATCGAGAGGTGATCTGGGCGAGAGCCGCAGGATTATCCGAATGATGCTTGGAGCACTTGATTTTGAGTTCCGCAATCAGCAGATAAAGGATGAGGACTATCACTATCGCTCGGTCGATGTAAACGGACCATCAGCATCATTCCAGCAGATATTTGATAACGCCCGCCTTCAGCATCAAAAAAAGCCGGAAGGGAGCCCTAAAGCAACCGCTATCGAATTCAAGAAAAGAGCACCGGTTCAAACCATACAGCTTAACAAGCCAGCCGAAAAAAATGGTGACACCTCTCATTCGGCAGGCAGTGCAGCAGAGAACGGCTCTTCTTCAGCTCAATCTGAAACCCCGGCATCAGCAAGCAAGGCAGTAGCCTCTCGGCCAAAAGTGACGATCATTACTACCAAAAAAAACATATAAACACGGTTTGATGATAATAATTCTACTCGGAGCACCAGGTGCGGGAAAAGGCACGCAGTCAAACTTTATCTCCAAATCTCTGGGTATACCACAGATTTCAACCGGGGATATGCTGCGCGCTGCGGTAAAAGCGGGAACACCTCTCGGTATCCAGGCAAAAAAAATCATGGATGCAGGACAGCTTGTTTCCGATGAGATCATTATCGGACTGGTCAAAGACCGGCTGAAAGAGGCTGACTGTGCCAATGGCTGCCTTTTTGACGGCTTTCCCCGTACCATCGCACAGGCAGAAGCACTGAGAAGTGACGGGATCAAAATCGACCATGTCGTCGAAATCAATGTTGAAGACCGTGATATTATCGAAAGGATGAGCGGACGCCGCGTACATCCGGCTTCAGGAAGAACCTACCACATACAGTTCAATCCGCCGAAAACAGATGGAATTGATGATGAAACCGGAGATCCACTGGTGCAGAGGGCGGATGATGAGGAAGAGACGGTTAAAAAACGCCTTGAAATTTATCATGAACTGACCTCGCCGCTGATCAATTACTATCTGAACCTCTCTTCACAGAACTGCACCGCAAAGGGGCCGAAATATAACAGGATCAAGGGAACCGGAAAAGTGGAAGAGATTCGCGACAGGATTCTCGAAGCGATCAATGGCTGAGCATTCCCGAAAGAGTATTCCGATAAAAAAAAAGTCAGTGCCCGGCACTGACTTTTTTCATTAACCGCCATGCAAGCACTGATCGTCGCAGAAAAACTGTTCAGGGGAGAACCATTTACCGTAATGGTACCCGCCTCAATGGAGCAGGAGATCCAGGCCGGATGCATGGTGCTTCTTGCCCGAAAAAAAGGAGCAGAGTCCATCTCAATCGGTTACATCATCGAGCTTGCCGAAGATAATCCGGCTGAACCCTCCGAAACAGAGATCATCGATCTGCTCTATGATGGCGAACCGCTCCTTGGTGAAGATCTCCTGAAACTGACCGGGTGGATGGCTGATTACTACCTCTCCCGCAGAATTGACACCATCAGTGCCGCGCTGCCGGCTGCTGTGCGGACCACGATTCATGACATGGTGGAACTCACCGACTTTTCCCTTCAGGCTGAAAACAGGCGGGTCATCAACACAACGTTGCGGCGCTCAATCATGCAACTGATGATCAGGGAAAAACGGTTGACTATTCTTCAGCTTCAGCGGCGGCTCGGCAAAAAACAGCTCTACCGGACCCTCTCGGAGCTTGAACGCGGCGGACATCTGAGACTCACCAAAAAGTTCACCTCCACACAACCGAAACGGCAAACAGCTTACCGCCTGAGCGAAACCATACCGGAAGGCGCTGAAGAGAGCCTTCCTGGAGCGCCGAAACAGCTTGAGGCGTTCCTTGCGCTCTCATCGATTACCGACCCCTGTGTACCGGCAGAGACAATAGGCAGCTCAAGGGAGATTCTCAATGCTCTGGTAAAAAAAGGATTGGTTGAAAAGGTTCAGATTGAGGTGAAAAGTAATTTTTCGAGCGGATTTGCTGAAGAGCCTCAATCAGTCAAAAATCCGACAGCCGAACAAAAACATGCACTTGAAGCGCTGCAATCTGCCCTGAACAATAAACGGTATGCCACCTTCCTTCTGCATGGTGTGACAGGAAGCGGAAAAACCCTTGTCTATATCGAGTTCCTGAAAAGTGTCCTTGCCGCAGGCAAAACCGCCATTGTTCTTGTGCCGGAAATATCGCTCACGCCACAGACCGCCGGACGATTCCATCAGCACTTCCATGATGATATCACGATACTGCACAGCGGGATGAGTAATCAGGAAAAATATGACGCATGGCACAACCTCAGGCAGGGAAAAACCAAAATAGCACTCGGGGCGCGTTCAACCATTTTTGCTCCACTTAAAAACCTCGGAGCCATCATTGTAGATGAAGAGCATGACGGTGCCTACAAACAGGATCGAACCCCCCGTTATCAAGCCAGGGATACGGCAATCATGAGAGCCCTCTTCAGCAAAGCAATCTGTGTACTCGGTTCGGCAACCCCCTCTTTTGAATCATACCATAATGCCCGAAACGGCAAATACAGCCTGATCAATCTCAGGGAGCGTGTTGATGGCGCAGCAATGCCTCTCATCAAGCTTGTCTGGATGAAAGAGAGTCCGAAAGCCTCATCATCAATATCAGAGCTGCTCTTCCGCCAGATAGAGCTTCGCCTCGAAAAAAACGAGCAGGTTATCCTTCTGCAGAACAGGAGGGGGTTTGCAGGCAGCATCTTCTGCCTCTCCTGCGGTCACACCCCCCTTTGCCGGTTTTGCAACATCCCGATGGTCTACCATGCAGCCGAGAATCATCTCCGCTGCCACTACTGCGGTCATCGCGTAAAATTCAGGGCGTCATGCGAAAAGTGCCAGTCAACCGACCTGTTTTTCAAAAGCAGCGGAACCGAGCGCATTGAGGAGGAGCTGAAAAAGCTCTTCCCGGAAGAAAAAATCCTCAGAATGGATGTTGATACAACAACAAGAAAAGGCTCTCATGGACGGATACTCAAAGAGTTTCATGATCAAAAAGCCCGCATCCTGCTCGGGACACAAATGGTTGCCAAGGGACTCGACTTCCCCGCCGTAACGCTCGTCGGAGTGCTTATGGCTGATATCGGACTTAATATTCCGGATTTCAGAGCATCTGAACGGACATTCTCACTGCTCACACAGGTTGCCGGTCGGGCCGGCCGCTCCACCACGCCCGGAGAGGTCTATCTCCAGGTCTACAACAAGGAGAGTGACGTATTCACCGCCCTCCTGCAGGGCAGTTATGAAAAGTTTTTCGAACAGGAGAGTGCAACAAGAGCGGCACTCCGCTACCCCCCGCTGTCACGACTCATAAAATTCGAGTGCAGTGCAACCGATGAAAAGGAGGCGCAATCGGCTGCACTTTATTGCAAGGAAACCCTGACAGCCCATCTCCCGATCGAGAGCGGTACCGTTCTCGGACCAGCCCCCGCTGGAATCGCGAAAATAAAAGGACGATTTCGATACCACGTACTGGTAAAGCTGTTCGAGGCAAAACTCTCGGCGGCGTTCGTCAGAGAGATGAGTGACCATATCATCTCCCGCTTTCGCAGTGCGGCACTCTCTTTTATTGTTGATGTCGATCCGCAGAACCTCATGTAGCGGTTTACGAAAAAAAAGTCCCCTTCTCCTTTCGTACCCGTTAAAGTAAAATATATTTATATTCAGCACAGTCAACAGCAAGGATCAACGAAACTCATAGCATCTGCTCATGAAGAGGTTTGAGTGGAAAAGGGATTATTTCAAACACTATCCGCTTAAAACTGCGGGGGTTATTCTTTTTCTTTCCGGCCGGTATCTCTTCGCCCTCTTCTTTCTTTACGGATTCTGGCACAAACTTGTGAAAGGATGGCTCTGGAGCGACCTCATGCAGTTCTATTTTCTCAAAAGGCTTGCCGAACTGCCGGCTGAATCGTTCCAGGCACTCTACCTTCAGCAGTTTGCCATTCCGCTGGCATTTCCGATTGCATGGATTGTTACCGTTGGAGAGCTGATCATCGGTATCGGGCTCATATTCGGCATTGCCGTCAGAGCCAATGCGGCGTTTGCACTCTTTCTGGTAGTGAATTTTGCTGCCGGTGGTTATTACAACCTTACCCTTCCGCCATTCATGCTCTATGCACTCCTTATGATAATCTCTCCTTCAGGCCATTGGCTGGGACTTGACAGGATTCTGCACAATAAATACCCTGCTGCAATCTGGTTTAAATAAAGCACCATGACCAATACCCCGAAACTTCGACGACTCTGCCACCGCCGGAATTCACCCCTTCTTCTCCTTGCACTTTCAGCGCTCTTCTCGTTCATGCCGGTATCAACCATAGCAGCAGAACGCAGCGAATCACCGGTTGAACTGGCTGACAAGGCATTCTGGAACATGAACTATCCGACTGCCGATTCAATCTACACTGCTGAACTGCACCGTAACCCGAGAAATGCCGATCTCTACTGGAAACTCGCAAGGCTGCATGTAAGCCTTGGTGAATCGGTCGATCGCAATAAAAAGGATGAACGGCTGCGCTACTACCGTAAAGCCCTGGAGTATGCAAAAACCTGTATCGCCATCGACAGCACCATCGCAAAAGGGCACTCCTGGTATGCCGCTGCACTGGGAATCATGGCGGACAAAGCAGGCTCAAATGAAAAACTGAACCGGGCAAAAGAGATAAAAAGGGCGATTGACAGTGCCCTGCGATTAAACCCCAATGATGAGACGGCGCTCTCGATTCTCGGATCCTATTATCGTGAAGCGGCTAAAATCAGTTGGTTTAAAAGGATGGTGGGCAATGCCTTCATCGGCGAGATGCCGAAAGGCAATTATGATCTCGCAGAAAAAGCGTTCAGGAAAGCGATCAGCATTGACTCAAGAATTATCCGCAACTATCATGAACTTGCCCTGATCGAGCTTGATCAAAACAACAGGGCTGAAGCTCTGAGACTCATGAAAACTGCGCTCAACAAACCGGTGATCATGCCAAGTGACCGGAGGCGAATCGAGGAGATGCGCGTGCTGCTGAAAAAATATTCCGAAGAGTGAGAGAGGGAGTCTCACCTCCCTCATAAGAGCAGCTCAGTCCCCGTTTACCGCTACGGTTATTCTCTTCTTCCTGGGGGTAATGCCAAGCAGAGAGCGGACGCCAAGGTGGTAGCTGTTCGCCCCGAACCCGCTGATTACTCCCATGCAAACTTCCGAAATCACCGATGAACGGCGGAACTCCTCACGAGCGAAGATATTGGAGAGATGAACCTCAACAACAGGAAGGCCGACCGCACTGATAGCATCACGCAATGCTATTGAGTAGTGTGTAAAGGCTCCTGCATTAAGTATGACCCCGATAAAGCCGCCCCGATCCTCGCACTCAAAGAGTTTTTCAAGCAGCTGCCCCTCCTCCTCGGACTGGAAAAAATCAAAGCGAATGTCAGGAAAGCTTTCAGCAACACCGCGATTGATATCGTCGAGTGTCTGATGGCCGTAAATTTCCGGTTCGCGTTTGCCGAGTCGTGAAAGATTCGGACCGTTAAGCACAAGGATGGAATTCCCGCTCATGGTTATGGCTTCTGGAGGCCCCTGCAGAGAGGCAGGAGCCGGCTGTTAAAAAAAACGATGGTTAGAGTATGTATTGACTGAGGTCCCTGTCGGCGACAACATGGTTCAGTTTTTCCTTGACCATTGCTTCATCAATCTCAATCTTTTCATCGGATACATTTTCCGGAATGTTGAACATCAGCTCCTCAAGAAGATTGGTCAGAATGGTATGAAGACGCCTTGCTCCGATATTCTCGACACTCTCATTGACTTTTGCCGCAATTCTGGCAATTTCACGGATTGCACCCTCACTGAAGCTCAACTCCACCCCTTCAGTGGCAAGAAGAGCGGTATACTGCTTGATAAGTGCATTTTTCGGCTGGGTAAGAATAAGGAAAAAGTCCTCCTCTGTGAGGCTTTTCAACTCCACCCTGATCGGGAAACGCCCCTGAAGCTCTGGGATAAGATCGGAAGGCTTGGCTACATGAAAGGCTCCGGAAGCAATAAAGAGCACATGGTCGGTCTTGACCATACCATGCTTTGTTGCAACATTTGAACCCTCGACAATCGGCAACAGATCGCGCTGAACACCCTCCCTGCTGACATCCGGCCCCTTGCCGCCTGCACCGGTGGATGGCGCTGCGATTTTATCAATTTCATCGATAAAGACAATTCCTGACTGCTCTACCTTGTTGATGGCCTCCTTGACGACACTCTCCATATCAATAAGCTTCTGCACCTCCTCCTGTTCGAGCAGTTTACGGGCTTCGGCTATCGAGACGCGTCTCTTTTTTCGCTTGCGAGGCAGCCCGCTCATAAGGTCCTGCATCATGCCGCCGATCTCCTCCATCTGGCCGAGAGGGCCGAAAATCTGCATCATACCGCCACCCGAAGAGTCACTGGAGATATCCATCTCGATCTGGCGATCCTCAAGTTTGCCGCTGCGCAGCCTCTCCAGCATTTTCCGGCGGCTGCGGCGGTTTGCCTCCACTGACGGATCACCCTCTTCCGTGGAGAGAGAGAGCAGAGCCTCCCCTTCCGTGTCAGCGTCATCATCAAGTGAGTCCTGTGATTGCGCTACAGGAGGAAGAAGAATATCGAGCAGACGCTCTTCAACAAGCAGTGCTGCCTTTTCACGAACCTCTTCAGACTTCTCGCTTCTGACCATAGCCACACTCTGATCAACAAGATCACGAATCATCGACTCGACGTCACGCCCGACATAACCAACTTCAGTAAACTTCGACGCCTCAACCTTGACGAACGGCGCTTTGGCAAGTTTGGCGAGGCGGCGTGCAATCTCGGTTTTTCCTACACCGGTAGGCCCGATCATGATAATGTTGTTCGGCATGATCTCATCACGAAGCTCATCACTCACATTCTGACGGCGAAGCCTGTTACGGAGCGCTATGGCCACCGATTTCTTTGCATCCTTCTGGCCGATAATATATTTGTCAAGAAGCGCAACAATCTGGTTCGGGGTCAGATTATGCTCCGCAATAGAACTTTTTCTCCCCCCGTTTCCTTCAGGCAGAGCAAAAACATTCACCTTACTGTTCATAGTCATTTCAATGCAGAAAAAATTGTAATTACCACCCGGAATTTCACACAACAAGGGATCCGGAACACAGGAGAAACAACCGGACAATCATACCTCTTCCACAATAATGTGATCGTTGGTATAGATACAGATATCGGATGCGATCTTCAAACTTTCCTGAACGATATCCCTGGCCGAAAGCGATGAGTGCTTCATGAGCGCACGCGCGGCAGAGAGCGCATACATGCTCCCGCTTCCGATAGCGACAATGCCGTCCTCTGGCTCTATGACATCACCCGTTCCTGAAATGATAAGCGCCTTGTCACTGCTGACAATAGCAAGCATAGCCTCAAGACGGCGGAGATACTTGTCGGTTCTCCACTCTTTGGCAAGCTCCACGGCAGCACGATCAAGCTTTCCGTTATAGGCCTCAAGCTTCTCCTCAAACCGGTCAAGAAGGGTTACCGCATCAGCCGTTGCACCGGCAAACCCTGCTATCAGCTTCCCCTGATACAACCTCCTGATTTTGCGTGTCGAGTGCTTGATGACGGTGTTGCCAAGCGTCATCTGACCATCACTTCCAAGCGCCGCCTTGCCATCTCTCAATACGCCGATCACCGTTGTTGAACGGATGATGGGCTTCTCGTTGTTTTTCATCAATTAAAATATTTTTTTCCTTAATCTGGCCACTGGAATTTGCATTTGTTCACGGTATTTTGCAACCGTTCTTCTCGCAATATGCACCCCTCTTTTCATCAACAACTCCGTCATAGCGTCATCACTCATCGGATTATTGTGATCTTCACTCTCGACCATTTCAGCAATGTATTGCCGGATGATCTTGTTCGACAGATCGTCTCCCTCATCGGTTGAGAGACCTGCGCTGAAAAAGTACTTCAGCTCAAAAACGCCAAACGAGGTCTGTACATACTTGCCGTTAACGGCCCTGCTGATAGTCGATATATCAAGCCCGGTATCCGCTGCAATTATTTTCATACCCAGAGGCACAAGCTGCTCCGGCCCGGAGATAAAAAAAGCATACTGCCGGTGCATGAGCGCTTCAATAACCTTCAGCAGGGTCTGACGCCGGGTCTCAATGGCACTGGTAAACTCTTTGGCTCGATTGAGATTCTGGCGGATAAACTTTTTATCCTCTTTCAGGCTCTGCCTGTTCTTGAGCAAATCCTGATAGCGGTCGGTGATCCTGACAGAGAGCGCACTCCGGTCATTGAGCACCGCGGTCAGCTCTCCATTTTCATAAGTCACCAGAAAATCGGGCGTAATATAATGGCCGCCCTCATCATGAAAAACTCCCGGATGAGGATCAAGAGCGGCAATAGCGGAGATTGCCGACTCTACGCGTTCAGCGGGCTCATCGAGTTTTTTCAGCAGTTTTGCATAACGGCGATGAAGAAAATCATCATAATGGCCGGAGAGGATCCTGCGGGCCATCTCATAGGTAGCCGGTTCATACCGGGTTCTGAAGAATTCAATCTGAACAAGAAGTCTTTCGCGAAGATCCCTGGCGGCAATACCGGGTGGATCAAGAAACTGGATTTTGCGAAGCATCAATTCCAGTTCGCTTTTACGAACCTCTATCCCTTCAAGCTGGAGGCTCTCAATAATAACCTCAAAACCATCGGTAAAATAGCCATCACCATCAAGATTGCCGAGAATCTCAAGCGCAATTTTACCCTCTCTGGGCCCGACATCTTCATGGAGAGCAAGCTGGCGGAGAAGCTGTTCATAAAAACTGTCATGCTGAACCGCCTGAAAAAAACGGTCCTTTGGCGCACTCTCATGGGTAAAATTCAGCCTGCCTTCGGCGGCTTCACCCGGCAGCGGAGGATCATTTCGCTCTTTAAGTGAACTTTTTCTGAACCGCTCCTCGGAGTCAAACATCTCCTCATCATCATGGGTGTCTGGCACGTCAGGCAGGTCACCGGCAATATCCTTTCGTTCTTCAACAAGTTCAAGAAGAGGGTTCTCCTGCAACTCTTCAAAAATCCGCTCTTCAAGGTTCAACAACGGCAGCTGGAGAAGCTGACTGCTTAAAATCTGCTGGGCAGAAAGAAGGGTGGTTTGTTTTTGTTGAAGCCTGATTTCCGGCATTACCTTAAGGAAGATGTATCGACGAATAGTTTCAAACTCCTGACCCAGTCAGATCCGTAGCGTATCTCAAGAGCTTTATACACATAATCAATAAGTTGAATCCGAAGCTCTCCGCCTGCCTTGCGGGCAGAGCGGCACATTGCATGCTGTTCATAGACAAGATAATCCAAACCGAACTTTTTTCTCACCCTTATCGGAAACAATCGGCAGGAGAGTGGTTTATCAAAATCACACAGACCATCGCGAAATGCGATTTCAATGGCGCAAAATGTTATACCGTCACGAACGGAGCTGAAGACGCACTCCCGGTTCTGAATGGTTCTGCTGTAGGGCCGGCCCTGATAGATCTCAACCGAACCATGCCGCCTCAGATACTTCAGGTTTTTTTCCGGAATCATCCTCAACAGCTCTTCCGGTGCGTGGAGAAGTGCCTCTGCCTCCGCATCAGTTAATGGAGCTCCGAGCTCCCCCTCAACACAACATTTTCCTTTACACTCATGAAGATCGCAGGAAAAAAAAGCCTGCAAGAGCTCCCTGTCAACAAGAACATCACCGATTGAAACCAGAGACATAACTATCTATAATTGATTGTATTATATACACATGGATGTAATTTAACTGCAAATTCCTCCTCTTTTTGCACGCATCCCCCGCCACTCTCTGCTTTTCCTGCTTGCGGCTTCGCTGAATTTTTCATAGCTATATGCTTTCACAGGCGGAACAACGCGTTCACCGACAAAAGAACAGACACAACAAAGCCAAACGACCATGCTCATTATTGATGGAAAAAAGGTCTCTCTCGACCTGAAAGAGGAACTGAAAGCCGGAGTTGAAACCTACAGAAAAGCTACCGGCAAGGTACCCGGCTTGACCGTCATTATTGTCGGCCATGATCCTGCCTCGCAGGTTTATGTACGCAATAAAGCCAAAACATGCAAAGAGATCGGCATGTTTTCGACCGTGATTGAAATGCCCTCCGACACAACCCAGGCTGAACTGCTTGAAAAGATTCAGGAGTTGAATCATGATCCGGCGGTACACGGCATTCTGGTTCAGCAGCCTCTGCCGAAACAGATTGACGAATTTGCCGTTACGATCGCCATTGACCCGAAGAAGGATGTTGACGGTTTTCACCCTGAAAACCTCGGCCGCCTTGTCATGGGAGAGCTCGACAAATGTTTTGTAAGCTGTACCCCCTATGGAATCCTTGAACTGCTCGGGCGCTACAATATCGAAACCAGAGGCAAACATTGTGTCGTGGTAGGTCGGAGCAATATTGTCGGAAAACCTATGGCAAATCTCATGCTGCAGAAGCTTGATGCCACAAACTGTACCGTCACGATCTGCCACTCCGCCACAAAAAATATTCCCCACTACACCCTTCAGGCTGATATTCTCATCGCAGCTATCGGCAAAGCAGGATTTATCACAGCTGATATGGTTAAACCGGGCGCAGTGGTCATAGACGTCGGTATCAACCGCATCGAAGACCCTGCGACCAAAAGCGGTTACCGTCTGGTCGGTGATGTTGATTTTGAGGGCGTTTCTGCCATTGCTTCCGCCATGACCCCTGTTCCCGGAGGAGTCGGTCCCATGACCATAGCCATGCTGCTGAAAAATACGCTCCACTCCTTCCAGCGTATCCACGACCTCTGACAATCCATGGCCAGAACAGCAACCAGATACGTCTGCTCAAACTGCGGCGCCGTTTCGCTGAAATATCAGGGGAAATGTTTTGAATGCCAGAGCTGGGGAACCCTCCAGGAGACCCGCCTTGAACCGGCAGAGAAAACCCGTCGGGAGAGCTCCTCCAACGGGTTGCCGGTGCTGCAAAACCTCCATGAAGCCAACGCTTCTGAGTTCCGTCGTACCCTGACCGGTATCGGTGAACTTGACCGGGTGCTCGGCGGAGGACTCATGCAGGCCTCCGCTGTTCTTGTAGGGGGTGAACCGGGCATCGGAAAATCAACCCTCATGCTGCAGCTCGCCCCGCGCCTTGCCCCGGCAAAAGTGCTCTATATCTCCGGCGAAGAGTCACCGAACCAGATTCGTGAACGTGCCGAAAGGCTCTCCATCAGGGCGGATAACCTCTGGCTCATCCCGGAAGTGAACCTTGAGCGGATTCTTGAGATCATTGAGCGGGAAAAACCTGCTCTGGTCATTATCGACTCTATCCAGACCATCTATTCAGGTGAATACCAGAGCTCTGCGGGAACGATAACCCAGATCAGGGAGTGCGCTGCAATGCTGATCCGGGCAGCAAAACAGCAGAATGTCATCCTCATGATTATCGGCCATATCACCAAGGAGGGTGCGCTTGCCGGGCCGAAAGCGCTTGAGCATATGGTTGATACGGTTCTTCAGTTTGAAGGTGAAGGGTACCAGCGTTACCGGATTGTCCGGTCGGTAAAAAACCGGTTCGGCTCAACAAACGAAATCGGCGTCTTCCGCATGGATGAGAGCGGTCTTGAGGAGGTCAGCAACCCCTCCGAGTTCTTTATTTCCGGACGTCGGGCCGATGTGCCCGGAAATGCTGTCCTTGCCGCTATTGAAGGATCAAGGGCCCTTCTTGTTGAGGTGCAGGCCCTTGTGACCAAAAGCAACTACTCCATGCCCCAGCGCATCAGCACAGGGTTTGATTTGAAGCGGATGTCGATTATCCTCGCTGTGCTTGAAAAAAGATTGAGCATCGAAACATGGGGCCAGGATGTCTTTGTTAAAATTGCCGGAGGACTCAAGCTCGCTGAACCGGCGGCAGATCTCGCTATTGCTGCCGCTGTTGCCTCCGGGCTCATGAACCGTCCGGTTGATCCTGCAACGGTATGCTGCGGTGAAATCGGTCTTGCAGGCGAGCTTCGGGCAATCAGCGACAGTGAACGGCGCATCAGGGAGGCCGCTCACCTCGGCTTTAAACGTATCGTGCTGCCCGAAGCAAACACCCGTGAACTGAAACCATCACTCCGGAAACTGCCGATCACCATCTCGGGATGCACCACACTTCATGAGGCGCTCGACAGACTCGACATCTGAAACCTCGAGGGGAGCACCGATACCCCGGGAACGCTGATACCACTGGGAACGCCGGGCTCCAGCCCGGCAATTAAAACCATTTTCTTCCGGGTGTGTCATCCCGAACGAAGAGAGGGATCTGATTTTCAAGAAGAGAGAGATCCCTCCTTTCAATTCGGGATGACATCGGAGGGAATCGGGATGACATCAGGGTGAGCATTATTCCTGCAAATCACAATGATTACATAACAGCCTTGTTTCGTGCATCTATATTGTCAACTCTTGTTACTTTTGTACATTGAACTCCAGACTGACCGGTGAACATTAACAGGGAGATAAACCATGATGAGCATACTGATACAATGGCTGATCAATGCCCTGGCGGTCTACGCTACCGCGCATCTGCTTGAAGGCATTCACATCAAAAGCTTCGGGGCGGCGATTCTTGTAGCCCTTGTTCTCGGCCTTGTCAACGCTCTGTTGAGGCCGGTGCTGGTCTTTTTCTCAATCCCCTTTATCATTCTCACGCTGGGGCTTTTTCTGCTCGTTATCAATGCCCTGCTGCTCCAGCTCTCCGCCTCAATTGTCGGCGGCTTTACCATTGACAGCTTCTGGTGGGCAATTGGCGGATCGGTGGTGATCAGCCTGATCTCCTGGATCCTCAGCTCCCTTTTGAATCTGTGACTGCCCCGGAAAACCATAGTTACCACACAACATTTCAGTTATTACCTATGCAGGGAGAAGTTCAGGCCATTGTCTTGCAGAAAGCCAACAAAATGAAACTCCAGAACGCCCCGTACCTTGCCGATCAGCCCGGTGATGTTCTGATAAAAACCATTGCAAGCACCATAACACCGGGATATGACCGGCTGCTTTTGACCAATAAGCCGGTTACAAGCAGAGTCTTCACCTACCCGATCATGCCCGGCAGCGAGTCCATCGGTCAGGTGATTAATACCGGACCCGGTGTAAGCGACCTTAAACCCGGTGATTTTGTCTATGCCTTCAAGGGTGACCGCTGGAGAGGAATTGAGCCCTACGCCGGTTGTCATGCGGAAATGATTCCCACTTCCCGAAGCAACGTTTTTGCGCTCGGCCGCCAGCCCATTCACCGCGATCTGCTCATCGGCGTTCTCGGCTATGTCATCAGTGCCATTGAAAAAGTAGAGCTCGCCCACTCATCAAGAATACTTCTGCTCGGGCTTGGATCCGTAGGGCTTATGGTTTCCGAGTATCTGAATTTTCTCGGTTTTCACCATTTTGATGCCGTTGAAACCTTCAGTATCAGAGGACAGCTCTCCCATGCCGAAAATATCGCGCTCGATATCAGTGACTTCACCACCGAGTTCAATAACCGCTATGATCTCATTATTGAAACCACCGGCAGGGTACTCCTGATTGAAAAAGCGATGCGTC
Organism: Candidatus Chlorobium masyuteum; assembly: GCF_011601315.1. NCBI lineage: Bacteria > Pseudomonadati > Chlorobiota > Chlorobiia > Chlorobiales > Chlorobiaceae > Chlorobium > Candidatus Chlorobium masyuteum. Next base: position 280,775 of record NZ_JAAORA010000003.1, read on the forward strand.
TGCTGAAACAGCAGGGAAAGATACTCCTGATGGGTAATTATGAGGTCATGGCCTACGATTACCGTCTTATCTGTCATAAGGAACCCGTTATCATCTCTTCCGGCATAACCACATTCAACCAGATATCGTCAGCTGCAGCAGTGCTTGAAGGGGGCAGAATCGAGGCCGAAAAGTTTTTTACCGATGTTTTTCCGGTCTCCCAGTTTGAACTGGCCTACCGCAGGGCGCTTGACAGCAAGGAGTCCGTCAAAACCGTTCTGAGCTGGGTATAACCACTGAATATCACCAGAGACTATGGGTGTGGCAATCCGGTTAAACGGAGTAACAAAAAAGTTCGGCACCTTTGCCGCAAACAAAAACATCTCCCTGGCTGTTGAGGAGGGCACCATTCACGCCCTCGTCGGTGAAAACGGCGCAGGAAAGAGCACCCTGACCAACATCATCTACGGCATCCTGCGTCCCACATCGGGCGAGATTGCCATCAAGGGAAAAGCAGTCAGATTCTCCTCTCCCCGCGAAGCAATTGATGCCGGCATCGGGATGGTTCACCAGCACTTTATGCTGATACCGGAACTGACGGTTGCAGAAAACATCATGCTCGGCAATGAAGAGTGCCGGCTATTCAGTCGCATTCCTCTGAAAAGAATCAGAGCGCGAATCGAGAAAGATGCTGAAGCTTTCGGGCTTGGCATAAACCCTGACGAAAAGGTTGCGCAGCTCAGTGTCGGCCGACAGCAGCGGGTTGAAATTCTCAAACTGCTCTTCCGCAATGCCTCCATCATGATCTTCGATGAACCGACAGCAGTGCTCACACCATCGGAAACAGAACAGTTTTTCACGACACTCCGCTCAATGCGCGACAAGGGGAAAACCATACTGCTCATTACCCATAAGCTCGATGAAGTCCTTGCCGTCGCCGACACCGTAAGCGTAATGCGAAAAGGAGAGCTCATCGGCACCCTCAAGGCTGCCTCGGCAACAAAACCGGAACTGGCAAGAATGATGGTGGGTCGAAGCGTGCTCCTCAAGGTCGATAATCCTCCCTCACAACCTGGTAAAACCCTGCTCTCGCTGAGAAATCTCGGATTCATCACCCCGAATGGTGAAAAAATGCTTGATCATCTCTCGCTTGACCTGTCGGCCGGTGAAATCTACGCTATCGCCGGAGTAGAAGGCAATGGTCAGCGTGAACTGTTGCAGGCACTCCGGGGTCTTGCTCCGGCAGGCAGCACACTCTCCGGCGAAGCAACGCTCAGGGGATGCTCGCTGATTGGAAAAACCCCTCGGGAAATAACCCGCATGGGGGTTTCCCATATTCCCGAAAACCGCCTGGGAGAGGGGATCATTCTTGACTACCCTGTCTCGTCCAACCTGATCTTCGGACGCCATCAGGAGCGCTCTTTTCACAAGGGTGCGGGGTTTGATGATGCAGCAATAAAAAGCCACAACCGGATGATGATAAAGGAGTATGATATCCGGTGCATCTCCCCGGAGCTCCAGCCCATCAGCGCACTCTCGGGAGGCAACCAGCAGAAGGTCGTTGTGGCAAGAGAGTTCAATCGACCAGGAATATCGCTCCTGATACTTGCCCACCCTACACGCGGCGTTGATATCGGAGCTATTGAAATGATCCATAAAAAGATCATAGATGCCCGCCTGCAAGGAGTGGCAATCCTCTTGCTCTCATCCGAACTGGAAGAGATCGTTGCACTTGCAACTCGGGTCGGGTGCCTCTTCAAGGGATCGATCCGCCACGAATTCAGCCGGGATGAAGTCGCATTAAAACGGGCAGATGAGCATGAGTTCATCAAAGAGATCGGCCTTCATATCACCTGATACACCTCCGATTATGAAAAAAAAGACCGGACAGCTTGTCACTCCCGCTCTCGCCATTCTTTCAGCTCTCCTCTTCAGCACCCTCTTTATTTCGTTGAGCGGTCAGGATCCTGTCATGATTTTCAGCAAAATGGTGCGCTCCACGATCGGCTCTTCATACGGCACCGGGCAGGTAGTGTTCAGATTGACAACGCTCATCCTCTCAGGGCTGGCGGTCGCGATTCCATTCAAGTTACGCCTGTTCAACATCGGTGCTGAAGGTCAGCTTCTGATGGGCGCATTTGCTGCGGCTATAACCGGATCACTCATCCCGGAAACACTCTCTCCCGCTCTTGCCATTGCACTCTGTATCCTTTCGGCAATGGCTGCCGGAGGCTGCTGGGGGCTCCTTGCCGGAGTGCTCAAAGTGCAGTTCGGTGTCAATGAGGTCATCGCAACCATTATGCTTAATTTTATCGCCCAGGGCATAACCGGATACCTGCTGACCTGGCATTTCGCACTCCCCTCCACGGTTCATACCGCACCGATACGTGCTGCTGCCGGCATTCCATCAATTGAGAGCCTTACCGGCTGGTTTGCCAACTCACCGGCAAACCTCTCTTTGCTCTTCTCCATTGCGGCTGCACTGCTCTTTCAGATCATCCTTTTCAGAACAAGGTTCGGCTATGAGATGCGTGCTGCCGGTCTTCAGCCGGAAGCCGCCCGGCATGCAGGAATCAATGCCGGCATGCATACACTCATTGCAATGACCACAGGAGGTGCTGTAGCCGGGCTTGGCGCTGCGAATATCATTCTTGGCTACAAACATTACTATGAAAGCGGAATGACCGGAGGGATCGGATTTACCGGCATTGCCGTAGCACTTCTTGCAGGAGCTAACCCTGTATGGATAATCTGCACAGCACTCTTTTTCAGTTCTCTTGAATATGGCGGGCTGACGGTCAATGCCTGGGTACCGAAGGATATCTTCATGATCATCGAGGCCATGACCATTCTGCTTGTCATCTCCTTCAGCGCTCTCGAAAAACAGTTGATGAACAGATAAACAGCAAAGCGTGCCGGATATTTGCACAGAAAAGAGATGGGGAGATAAAAATTTTCTTGCAAACCACCCGGTAACAGGAATATTTTTTATCTTTATTCAATAAAGATGGGATCACGGTGAACCATATAATAAAAGAGACGAAAACAATGGCAAAAAAAATCGTAGAAAAAGAGGGAACAGAGAAAGCTCCGGTTAAAAAACCCGCAGGAGCAAAAAAGGCGCCTTCTGCCACTGCAAAAAAACCCGGAAAAGCAGTAGCGGGCCTTTCACAGGAACAACGCGAGGAGCAGGTACGACTCGCGGCTTACTATCGATGGGAACAAAAAGGAAAACAGCACGGTTCCCATAACGATGACTGGTTCGAAGCTGAAGATTCGCTTACGGACTGAGAAAAACCAATTTGAATGATTGAAGCAAAAAGGCCATTCCTGAAGAGTGGCCTTTTTTATACTGCGAGCACATAACATCTATGCTAAAAAATATTTTCGACTCCCTCTCCCTTCTCTTCGCCGGTATCTGGCTGGTGATCCGCATCATCCTTGAGTACTTCGGCTTCATCAGCGACGGAAATGACCGGACAACCGGCATCAAGGATCTTCGAGATGAGTATAAAAAAGCCAACTACAAATAATACTCCTCTTCCGGCTGTACACAACAAACGGCATCCAGACCCTCCCGGAATACACAACGGTTAGCACCGCACGTAATTGTCGTGAGTGCCCCCCTATTCTGCGGTGACCACCGTCAGCTCAACCTGCTGACCGGGTGAAACATAGGAACCGACAGCCGGCTTCTGGCTGATGACGGTATTGGGTACCAGAATGGCAGAATATTCGGTAATGATCTTTCCTGAATTAAGACCCGCTTCGGTGATAACCTGGCTTGCCTGCGACAGAGACATTCCAAGCACATCGGGAACAACAACCTTTCTCAGGCCTTCAGAGGACTCCTGATATCTGCCGATGATAAGAGAGAGAGCAGAGCCGGAACTCACCACAGTCTGCGGGGGAACTGACTGACTGAGTACTTTTCCATCATCTTCCGGATTGGTTACGGGACTCATCTGAACGCCTTCAAGTGTCAACTCCATCCGGGCGGCTGCCTGCCGGGCATCGAATTCGGGACGCCCCTGAAAATCAGGCATCGGAAACGTCGGCTTGTCACGCCGGTTGAGTACCAGATAGACATTGCGTCCCGGCTTAACTTCAAGGCCGGCTTCCGGCATCTGGGAGATCACTACATTGGAATCAATACCGCTGAGATATTTGACATAGTAGCTTTTCTTTGCCTCAAACCCTGCATGCCGAAGTTTTCGCACGGCATCCTCATAGGGCATTTCAGTAACATCAGGAACAACCCGAACGCTCCCCTGTGAAACATAAAAGGGCATTATCAGTTTGTCGAATATCCCGATAACCCCTAAAACAAGTAAAATGACTACCCCGACTTTTTTCTTCATCTCGCTATAAACGGTTATTTCTCTTCATGTTCAATCATGACTGCTCATCGACACAGGGGACGCACTAATTATCTCTTTTCATAACAAAATCCACAAGCTGCAACAGAGAGCGTTTGGCCGTGCTCTCAGGAAAATGGGTGATGGAGGAAACTGCTTTTGCGGCTAACCCTTCAGCAACTTCTGCCGCATAAACAAGACCGCCCTTATTTTTCACAAACGCAACCACTTCACCGCTTCTTGATGCCCGTTTACCGGCACTTTTCAGAATGGAGCGAATGCTCTTCTGTTCTGACTCGGAAGCGTGGGAAAGTGCATAAATAAGCGGAAGGGTAATTTTCTTGTCTTTGATATCGATACCCATCTCTTTACCGGTTTTTTTGGAATCCCCCGTATAGTCGAGCAGATCATCCCGGATCTGAAAGGCAAGCCCGAGATACTCTCCATAACTTTTCAGCGAAGCAATAGCGCTCTCATCAGTAGTCGAACTCATCGCTCCCATAGCACAGGCTGATGAGATAAGAGAGGCCGTCTTGTCGGAAATCACACTAAGATAATCCTCTTCAGAAATATCCAGACTGCGGGTTTTCTGGATCTGAAGAATCTCCCCCTCACTCATACGGCGGACAGCTTCCGAAACCATATGCAGAAAACCATAATCCTTGTGCTCAAGAGAGTAGAGGAGACCCCGGGAGAGCAGATAATCACCGATAAGTACGGATATCTTGTTTTTCCAAAGGGCATTGATTGATGCCAGGCCGCGCCGCATTTCGGCACCATCAACCACATCATCATGAATAAGGGTGGCCGAATGAAGCAGTTCGACCATAATTGCCGCCCGATAGCTCGACTCATTTACCCCGCCGCAGAGCTGTGCCGAAAGAAGAACGAGTGCCGGACGAATCTGCTTGCCCTGCTGTTTGAGAACATAGCGGGTTACCTTGTCAACCAGCGTATTCTGGGCATAGAGCACCGTTTTATAACGCTGCTGAAAAATCTCTATTTCATCGTTTACCGATGCCGTGACATCCTTGATATTCACCAGATCCCCGGAAATTTATCGTGACAAGCTCCCCCGATTGGAAGCTCCTGAAAACATTGAACAGGTTTGCTGTATTACAAAAAAAGCCGTAAACACTTTTCTTTCGTGAAATTAAAAGAATCTTCCACCACTAATAAAATGATTCCTGTCAAAAAAAGAGAGGCTGTAACCGCTGCATCACTGTTATGAAGGGAAGATACATAACGATGAGATAACCCTGAAATTCTATCTGGCTGACCGTGCATCAATAACAGCAGCAGTTGAGTAAAAAAAGCGTCATAGCAACGGCAATAAACATTTTCTTGGCTGCAAGCATCTTTGTTGCTATGTTTTGATGCATCCGCACGAAACATCTCTACATGTTCACGCATAAATGAAATTATGAGCGAGGAAAAAGAATCCACACACGCACCGGCACCGCAGGAAAAAGAAGAAGAGAGCAGAACCGAAGAACATTCCGGGTTCATGAATCCCTATCCCCATGCACTAGAAGGGGTCGGTGCTACCGATAAAGGTGAACCGGAAAACGAAGAAGCTCCGGAGCGTGCGGAAGACGCTGTGCCGCATGATTCGGGCGCGGAAGGCGAACTGAATGTAATCGGCCATCTTGAGGAGATCCGGGCCCGACTGATCAAGTCCGGCCTTGCCCTGCTCATCATTACCGCACTGTGCAGCATCAAGGCCGATTTTCTGGTTAACGATGTGCTGATCGGGCCATTGACCAGAAGCAGCAAAACCCTTGTGCTTCAAAACCTGATACCCTACGGTCAGATATCGCTCTATCTGCAGGTCGTCTTTTTTTCGGGATTCATCATCTCTTTCCCCTTTATTGCCTGGCAGATCTGGCAGTTTGTTGCGCCCGGCCTGCACGAAAACGAACGCAAGGCCGGCAGATTCTCCATACTCTTTATCTCCCTCTCCTTTTTTACCGGTATCGGGTTCGGCTATTTTGTCTTTCTCCCCGTTACCCTGCAGTTCTTTGCCGGATTCGGAACACCCCTGATCAAAAACAATATCTCCGTTCAGGATTATGTCAGTTTTGTGATTGGCGCACTCCTGACCGCCGGACTGGTTTTTGAACTCCCCTTCATCTCCTATGTCCTCTCAAAAATCGGACTCCTCACCCCGGCCTTCATGCGTTTTTACCGCAAGCATGCCATTGTGGTCCTGCTGGTTGTGGCCGCCGTGGTAACACCCTCAACCGATGTTGTCACCCAGCTTGTCATCGGCCTTCCGATGATTTTGCTCTATGAGGTGAGTATCCTCATTTCCGCACAGGTCAACCGCAAGAGAAACGAACTGCTGCTATGACAGGCCATCGAGACCCGTACCCCCGCATGATCGACGTAACGGTGCCGGGCAAAACACTCAGGGGAAACCCTCTCGGTGACCCTGCAGAACGAAGGATTCCAGTCTATCTGCCGCCGTCATACGACGATAAAAAACGGTTTCCCGTCATCTACCTCCTTGCGGGATTTGCCTCTACCGGTCAAAGCTTCATGAACTACAGTTTCGGCCGTCAAACGGTGCCGGAAATGGCCAATTCACTTATAACCGGCGGGAACATGGCGGAGTGCATTATTGTCATGCCGGACTGCATGACCCGATACGGAGGCTCCCAGTATGTCAATTCAGCGGCTACCGGCCGGTACGAAACCTATCTGGTTGATGACGTTATCTCTACCATTGACAGCACCCTCTGCACCCTTGCCGAGAGAAAGCACCGTGCCGTTGCAGGAAAATCATCCGGAGGGTTCGGCGCTCTCCGCCTCGCCATGAGGCATCCGGAGAGGTTTGCCGCGGCTGCATGCCATAGCGGCGACATGGGATTCGAACTCTGCTATAAACCGAATTTCCCGGCGGCAGCAAGAGTGCTTGAACAATACCGGGGAAGTATACCGGACTTTCTGCTCGCCTATGAAAGTGCTCTGAAAAAACCGCAGCGGGAGTTCACCCTGCTTGATATCATCGGCATGGCAGCCGCCTACTCTCCCGACGCATCCAAAGAAGCTCCGGAAAACATCCGGCTTCCCTTCAACCCCCATACCTGTGAACCAATTGAGGATGTGTGGCAGGAGTGGCTTGCTTTTGATCCTGTAGAGATGATCGAGCGTGAGGAGTATCGTGAAGCACTGCGATCACTCAACACTCTTTTTCTTGACTGCGGAACGCTTGATGAGTACAATCTTCAGTTTGGGCACCGAATCTTTTCTGCCAAAGCAACGACATACGCCATAAACCATCACTATGAGGAGTTTATGGATTCACACAGCAACACCTCATACCGCTACGCCGTATCACTCCCCCTGCTCGCAGCGGCGATTGCCGACTGAAGCTGCAAGAGTGAGCAGTTTCTGAAAAACTCTTTCAGTCTCTTTTTTCAGCTCCTCCCTGGAGCCGTTGTTCCAAATCACATAATCAGCCTTTTCAGTCAGCTTCTTCTGCGGCCACTGCATGGCAATACGCTGCATGATCTCCTCACGTGTTCCCATCCCTTTCTCAACTGCGCGGTGAATACGGCGATCCATATCGGCGGCCACAACCACAACCACATCAACATCCCGATGGCCGCCCGATTCAAAAAGTATGGCGGCCTCCTTGACCATAATCCTCTTACCCGTTCTCTCCGCTTCAAGCACACCCTTTCTGAACTCACGGTAGACCCTGGGGTGTATAAGGCGGTTAAGCGCTTCAAGTTTTTCGGGAGAGGAGAACACAACCGATGCAACTGCTTTCCGGTCAAGAGCAAGTGCTCCCCCGGCATCATGCCGATAGACTGCATCACCGAAGAGCTCCCGCATTCCCTCGATCACCCCGGAATCGGAAATCTGCAGCTCCTTTGCAACCCTGTCAGACTCGAAAAGAGCACAGCCCAATTCCGACAGATAGCTGCAAACCGTTGACTTTCCGCAGCCGAGCCCGCCGGTTATACCGACAACCAGAGTTTTTTTACTGCTCATTGTGCGGAATCTGTTTTTTTGCGGATATTCTCCCTCACCTGAAGAAGGACCAGCCGCCAGAGATCGGGATTACGGCTGTAGGATTGCGCCTTGAAGGCAAAGCGTTCACGACTGAGTGTATGGCGCAGGAGCAGTGTGTCAAGCTGCGCAGCATCAAGAATAGCTGAAACAATCACATCATCGCCTGCCGGTATGCCTGACTGAAGAAGATAGTCACTGTAAAATCCGGCAAAACGAATATCATCCTGATCAAGCTTTGAAAGTTTTTTTTCACTGCACCCCAGAAGGGCCGAACTGAAAATCAGGCAAAGAGTAAATACCGAAAATCCCTGTCGCAACTTCATTTGCCTGCAACTCCTTTATTGATATTTTCTTAGGATAAATGAGAAGAATCAGGAATTTTTCGTTTTCAAGAAACTAAATCCCCAAATAGTAAGTTTAAACATTTTTAATCATACCTCGCCTTCTTTTAATATCAAAATAACAACCAATTATGGCATATCAGCAACCACCCCTTCCGTTCGCAGAAAACGCACTTGAGCCTTATATTTCCGCAAAAACGCTCGGTTTTCACTACGGGAAACACCATGCCGCATATATCACGAACTACAACAATCTCGTTGCCAACTCGAACCTTGACGCACTGAGCCTTGAAGAGACAATCGCCATTGCAGCAGCAGACCCGCAGAAAATCGGCATTTTCAATAATGGCGCTCAGGCCTGGAACCACACCTTCTACTGGAACAGCCTCACACCAAACGGCGGCGGCGTACCAACAGGAGAACTTGCCGCTAAAATCACAGAGGATTTCGGCAGTTTCGACAAGTTCAAGGAAGAGCTGAAAAACGCAGCTGCAACCCAGTTCGGCAGCGGTTGGGCCTGGCTTGTACTTGATGGCAGCACCCTGAAAGTGGTCAAAACCGGTAATGCCCAGACCCCGCTGACCAGCGGTCAGAAGCCGATCCTGACGATTGATGTCTGGGAGCATGCCTACTATCTTGATTTCCAGAACCGCAGGCCGGATTATGTAGCCTCCGTCATCGACAACCTCCTCAACTGGGAGTTTGCCGCCGCCAACTACAAGGCCGCAAAGTAAAACAATCAGGGGCCGATCTGAATCAGGATTCAGCTCTGTTTCGATCCCATATTTAAAAAGCAGAAGGCGCCGGGTGGCGCCTTCTGCTTTTTATCATCTTCCAACAGCTCGGCTTGAGGATAAAACCCCAAAGGGGCGAAATACAGGTAGCGCAGTCCCTATACAATCTGGGCTGGGAGAGAATTTCGAGCACCACACAAAGAAGCCTTCGAATCGCGGAACAGATTTTGAGTGGTACCTGCCCTCACATCCACGGCAGCGACTCTGCCTCATCCAGATTAATCACCCGAGCCCTCTTCGGCATCGAAAACGTGGCAGAAAGAGTCCCCTTGTTAAATGACCGCTCATCGTAGGAGATCACCAGCTGATGCTCTCCTTTAATGCCGGAACCGCTGTTGTAGAGGAGCATATCAATCTCTTTTGGTACAAGCGTACGCTGCGCGGCAATAGTGAGGGTTTCGTAATTTCTGAAATGCAGCTCGGTAGTCGTCACTCCCTCCCTGTTTTTCAACAGGAGAGCGCTGAGCGTTCTGGTAACCGGATCAATAACAATCTCCTTGCTCCCCGTCTGGCTCTCTACCGTAAACATCAGATTTCCCGCCCCTTTTTTAACCGATCTGATGGCACTCACCGGCTCTGAAATCTTCACAAGCCCCAGCAGAGACTCCGAGAGTAACCGGTAGCCGGAATTCACGCCGAGCATTTTCTCAAGATTCTCATCGTTGTTGCTGCCGACAAAAAGCAGGTTGTTGATCAGATCATGGACATAGAGTGAATCACGGCTGAAAAACATGTCGGCGACCGGCCACCCGAGAAGACCCGCACTGACGATCATACGAGCCTCGGCTCCACGATTGAGCCTGATATTGCAGAAAACCCGCTTCTGCCGTGTCGGTGTTTTTATCCAGACATCGGCATAACCGTCAAGAGAAACAACCGCCGGTGAAGCTGAAGCCACTTCACGATAGAGATCACTATACTCGGCAATCATTACAATCTGTTCTGCAGGAAGCTCCTGGCGCCCCACACTCCTGAATTCAGAACATCCCGCGCCAAAAACAAGCAGGCAGAACACCCATACCATCAATCCAGTCCTCTTCATAACGCACGCTTTTATTTAGTCATCCATACTTCACCGATCTCTCTCATCATCACTTTTATCCTGAGCCAATTTATTTCCTTTGAGATTGATCTCTTTTACAGCACATTGCATTCAGGCGCAAAGAGCACCGGATTGAACGCGCCCGAATCAATATTTCATGGATCGGGCAACCGATACCGTTGCATTGATATTCAATTTTCATAGTAATGTACAATGCAGCACTATCAAAACCACTACCCATTTTCCATCCCATGCACGCACTATACCTTAAACCAAAAGAACACCACCGCATCCAGAAAGGCCATCTCTGGGTGTTCAGCAATGAACTTGCCAATGTTCCCCGTGATATAGCCGCCGGTGAAACCGTTCAACTCTTTACCCACGACAAAAAATTCATGGGCACCGGGTTTTATAACCCGCACTCCCTGATCGCCTTCAGGCTCCTCACCCGCAAGGATGAACAGCCCGACAAGGATTTTTTCCTTAAACGATTCCTTGAAGCGCTCAAGCTTCGCGAAAAGACCTACTCACCGGAAGAGACCAACGCCTACAGGCTTGTACATGGAGAGTCGGACGGTCTTCCGGGTCTGATTGTAGACCGCTTCAACCAGGCAATCGTCCTTCAGGCATTTTCCGCTGGTATGGATGTGCATCTGCCGCTTATTACCGAGGTACTGCAGGAGCTTTTTAAACCTGAAGTTATCGTTGTTCGCAACGAATCCATCCTCAGGGAGCTCGAAGGCATTCCTCTCTACAAGGATGTTGTCATGGGTAACCGTAAGGCAACAAAACAGACCATATATGACGCAGGCATCTCCTACGATGTTGATGTGTTCGAAGGACAGAAAACCGGATTCTTCCTTGACCAGCGCGAAAACCGCAGAGTTATCCGGAAGTTTGCCAAAGATGCCGAAGTGCTTGATGTTTTCACCAATGACGGAGGATTTGCCCTCAACGCACTCTACGGCGGTGCAAAATCGGCCATTCTCGTTGATGCCTCCCAGGAGGCGCTGCAGCGTGCCGAGCATAACGCAAAACTGAACAATTTCAGTGAGTACAGTCTGGTTGCCGCCGATGCCTTTGATATGCTGGAACAGATGGGTGATGCCAAAGAGTCGTTTGACCTTGTTATTCTCGACCCTCCGAGCTTCACCAAGAGCCGCAAAAACCTGCCCGGTGCACTGAAAGGATACAAGAGACTCAACAAGCTCGGCATGCAGCTCGTCAAAAACGGAGGATTTCTTGCAACCGCCTCATGCAGCCACCACGTCTCCGAAGAGGATTTCCTGCAGACCGTCCATCAGGCAGCTCTTGCAGCAGGGTGCCAGCTCCGGCTGATCTACAAAAATTCACAACCCTTCGATCATCCGGTACTGCTCTCCATGCCGGAAACCAGCTACCTCAAGTTTGCCTGCTTCTACCTGACGCGTTGACAACCTCCCCTACCGGAAAGCCTTAACAAGATCATAGACCTCCTGCCATGTTTCAGCCCTCGGGCCCGGAACATGGCGGTTGGTGCTGTTGACAAAACAGATGGTGTAGAGCCCCTTCTCCCGAAGCTGAAGGATGTTGTCGGGTGTATCCTCGACATAGATATCCGCGCCAACCTGCGCCTTCTCTTTCATAAAACAGAGATCCCAGTAGGGAATGCCGTGGCTGTCGAGCCACTCGACGGTCTGCTGCACGGCGGAAGCATGGAAATAGTGGATAAAGAGACGGTGCGTGATGATGCGGATACGGTAGCCATCGTCGGAGAGCAGGCGCAGATACTTGCGGGCTCCGGGAATCATCGGCATGGTTTTAAAGAGCTCCCTCTGGGTGACGGCAAACCGGTGGAGGCTCTCATACTGACTTTTACCGGTCACACCCCACTCGGCAAGACCGTAGGAGACCTCCCTCGGCAACCCCTCAAGCGGACACTCGAACCACTCGGAAGCAATTTCGCGCATCCGGTCATAAAAATCAGCGCAAACACCGTCCAGATCAACCCCGATAACTGTTTTCGGCTTCTCCATCATCATCTCCGAATAATTGCACAGAATTTCCTGACAAGGTCATTAAGCCCCGGAGGGGTGAAATATTGGTAGCGCAGTCCCGACGAAGTCGGGGCTGGGATAGGATTTCGAGCACCGCGCAACGAAGTAATCGAATCGCGCAACAAATCAAGAACGTCGCCATTGGGCGTCGCTATAAATTGTCGTGAGCGGTTTGAGTACAAGGCGGACGGAGCGCAGAAACCGGAGTGTACACGGAAGTACACGAGGATTTCGAGCACCGCCCAACGAAGTAATCGAATCGCGCAACAAATTTATAACGACGCCCTAAAATGAGCGGTCAAATAATTTCCTGTACTTCCTCGTCACCTCATCCTCCTCCCCGAGGAAGCGGAAAATGGCAATGCATGCCTTGCGTGATCCATCATCATCATAGTAGCGGTTCTGCACAATCACATCAATAAAAAGGGCAAGGGCTGCATCAAAATGCTGCTGCTTCAGCTCAGCTATAGCCGCAAGATAGTCAACACGTATACCATCTTCAGGCAGGTTATCCTTATTGATCATACAGAGCCGGGCAAGCACCCGTACATTATCGGCCAGGGCAGCGTACTGAGGCTCACTCTCAAGAGAAGCACTCAGGCGAAGCGCCTCCTCGGGATGATCAAAAAGTCTCAGCCTCACGAGTAACGCTCTGGCCAGAAGATTTTCAGGCTCCTTGTGCAGCACGCCCTCCAGAAGGGATACGGCCATTGCAGGTTTGCCCTGCTGAGCAAATTGAGCAGCAAGAGTAAGTTCTTTCTCATAGAGAGCCGGCAGCTCTATTTTAAGCCACTCCCGGATCCGCTGTTCAGGAATAGCTCCCGAAAACTCACTTGACACCTCGCCGTCGATAAAGAGCTTGACAGCAGGGACCCCACGAACATTATAGGTTGAAGCAATATCAGGATACTCATCGGTATTAAGTTTGACCAGCTTCCAGCGCCCCTCACTCTCAAGGGCCAGCTTCTCAAGCACCGGAGTCAGCATCTGGCAGGGAGTACAAACCTCTGCCCAGAAATCCACAAGAACAGGAGTATCATGACTCTGTTCAATCACATCGCACTGAAAATCAAAAGGCTGCTGAGCATTCATATCGGTCATAAACTATAAGTGGAAAAGGGTTCAGTCCGGTCACAACGAAAAACAACATGTTTAAGCACTCCGGCGATGCTCTCTTCGACGGCAAAAGCGCTTTCAAACCGCTGAAGTCTGGTGAGGCTGTTCGGCACCACCACACAGGCAATACCAGCCGCATGGGCAGAAGCAAAGCCCCTCAGCGAATCCTCGACAGCCAGAGCCTCTCCGGGAGCAACCCCGAGCGCATCAAGGGCCAGGAGATAGGGTTCCGGATGGGGTTTTGGATGTTCTACCTCATCCTCGGTCACTATCACTTCAAAAAAGTCCAGCAGACCGCTTTCGCGGTGCATCATATAGATCTGGTCACGCGGGCTTCCCGTCACCATGGCAAGCTTTACCCTTCCGGTCAACGCCTGAAGGGTTTCAAGCACATCCGGCCTTACCGGTATATCCTTTCCGATCAGCTCCCGGTACTCCCGGTTGCGCCTCTCGATCAGCGGCCCGACAAGAGCATGATCCATTCCAAGGTCTGCCGCAATCTCGAAACTTCTCTTGGCGTTGCCAAGGTACTCCTCCGCCCAGTACTCTTCGGTCAACGCAATACCGTAAACGGCAAAGTGAGTACGCGTCAGCTCAAAAAAAACAGATTCGGTGTCAAGCAGAAGCCCGTCATTATCAAATAAAAGCGCATCAATCATAAGGTCAGCACATCCCGCTATTTCGAAAGTTCAGCTGTAGCAATTCGTATGTATGAAGAGGCTTCATCAAGTATTTTAAGGGCCTGGCGGATTTCATAATCATCATCCACATCATCCTTTGCCCGGTTCAACCTCTTCTTTGCATCCTCAATGGCATCAGATGCCAACTGTAGATTTGAGCTGATGGACATGGCACTCTCCCTGTTTGGTTATTCTGTATGGAAATACGTACCGTAATGTAGCACCAAATGCTCAAAAGTGGTAACGAAGCAAAAAGTAAAACAACCATTTCAGAGTAATCTGCAACCTCGCGGTTTCTTTTTTCTCCCTGAATGTGAAGAACCAATGTATTTACGCCAGAATTCCCGTATTTTGCAAAAAACTGTATAGTCAATAATTACGGGCACTCATGTAATACATCATGTACGAACCCCACTATACCAGACCCATCCCCTCCACCAGGTTTGCACTCAGGATCATGCTGCATGGAGCGGTTGCTCTCTGCATTGTCGCCTTTTCACTCCTTATCGGTATCGCAGGATACATGGCAACCGAACAGATGGGGGTGCTCGACGCATTTCTGAACTCTTCAATGCTGCTTGGAGGAATGGGGCCGGTAAAAACCGAGGGACTATCTCCTGAAGGAAAGCTCTTCGCCGGTTGCTACGCACTCTATGCCGGACTGGTCTTTATCGCGGTCATGAGCATCATGCTCGCACCGGTTGTGCACCGGGTCATGCACCGCTACCACTGGGATGAAAAACACGATTGAGAGCACCATGACAACAAAACCAAACTGTTACAGTGTTCCTGCCCGGCAGAGTCAAAGAAGGTAGTGGATTGGACGTACCCAGCGCGGGGAGCGACAGTGCGAAAAAGTAGCCACGCTGCATCCAGTATCGCTCCTCCTGGCATAGCTAACTCTTCATTATGGGTTCACAACCAATATCTGATACTGTTTTACAAAACAGTATCAGTAGTTATTAATTACCTCTGTCACTTACGTCCCCTAATCTCGAGTCGAGGGTGAGTAGGCCGGAGGAGTTTCACCTCCAGCCTCTTGCAGAACCGGACGTGAACCTCTCAGCTCATCCGGCTCCCATTATCCAGCCTTTCGGAACATATCCCTTATTCCAATGCACAAACTTTTC